>JAYUTC010000115.1:0-5358 GCA_043755395.1 Ferruginibacter sp. | reverse complement strand
AATTCAACCAATGTAAATAAGGTGTTTATATCAGCCTTTTCTATAAACTGCGGTAAACGTTTATTAACCTTTGGTGAAATGATTGTGGCCATTGGACTTACTGCCAGCAATTCTTCTTTTAACTGATATTTAAAAAATGATTTGAGGGAGGATATTTTACGGTTGATAGATTTGGCTTCCATTCCCTTTTCCTTTAAACTTGCCAGCCAGGTGCGAATAAAAGTTGCTTTTATATCAGCCAAAGTTATATTACCAAAGGTTTGCTGTATAAAATCAAAAAAAACAATCAGGTCGGTCTGGTAAGATGTGATGGTATGCTGAGAATACCTTTTTTGAAATTTCAGGTAATCAATAAATTGTTGTAATGCTGTTGGAATAGTTATGGGCATAAAAAAACTGATACCCGAAGTTACATTAACCGGATATCAGTTCAATATGTTGTTTTAATTTTAGTCGAATTTTCCGGCAGTGACCTGATCTTTATAAATGGCTTTTAAAACCTCTTTACGACGTCTGATTGATGGCTTTGTAAAAGACTGCCTGTCTCTTAATTGCAACAAGATTTTACTTTTCTCAAATTTCTTTTTATATTTTTTGAGTGCTTTGTCAATGTTTTCGCAATCTTTTGAATCAATAATTAACATATAATATATACCTCCTTTAGGTGATTTAAATATCCCGATTAAATCGGGAGGCCGCAAAGATAACAGAAATATTTAAAAAATGGAAATCTAGCTGTAAAATCCGAAATTTGACACATGTTTACAGGAATAATTGAAACTACAGGGATTATTAAAGAAATTTTATCCCTAGGAACTAATAAATCATTTTGGGTGGCTTCTCCTCTTTCAAATGAATTGAAAGTTGACCAAAGCCTAAGTCATAATGGCGTTTGCCTTACTGTGGAAGAGGTTAAGGACGGTATGCACCGTGTTACAGCTATTGCCGAAACCCTTACTAAAACTAATATAAGACAATTAATCGTTGGCGGTATGGTTAATTTAGAACGCTGTATGCAACTTAATGGACGACTGGACGGACATATTGTGCAAGGCCATGTGGATACCATAGCAGAATGCGTTGCCCTTATTGAAAAGGTCGGCAGTTGGGAATATACTTTTAAGTTTCCAGAACAATTTGGGGCATTTGTAATAGAAAAAGGGTCTGTTAGTTTAAACGGAATAAGCCTAACTATCTTTAATGTTGGCAATGATACATTTACAGTTGCAATTATCCCTTATACTTATGAACATACTAATATGAGCAGACTTAATAAAGGCGATTTGGTAAATATTGAATGGGATGTTGTGGGAAAGTATATAACCCGTATTCATTCCTTAAAATAATTAAATAACCACTCATAACTTTTGCAATCAGAAATAAAAATAGAAAGTGACAAACATATTCCTCAATTAGATGGATTAAGGGGTTTTGCCATATTAATGGTAATGTGTTATCATTTTTTTCCGAATAACATTGTTTGCAATTTTGGATGGAGTGGCGTTGATTTATTTTTTGTTCTATCAGGCTTTTTAATAACCGGAAGGCTATTACCCTATTTAGGTGACAAAAAAATATTACTAAAGTTTTACCGAAACAGATTTTTAAGAATTGTGCCTTTATATTTTGGGTTTTTAATACTGTTCCTTTCCAGTTGGTTTTTACTTTCATCAAAAGAAACTTTAAGTTCATTTAAATTTTATAATGATCACTTGTGGACGCTCTTACTTTTTATTCAGAATTGGGTTTTTGCAAATAACCTAATTGAATTAAAAACACATTTACAACATTTATGGTCAATAGCAGTTGAAGAACAGATATATCTTATCTTTCCTTTGTTTGTTATTTTTATCCGGAATAAAACAAAAATATTTTATGCAGTCTTTTTTATTATCATAATTGTAGCAATCAGCAGATTCTATTATTACAATTTCATTATTCCGAAAGAAGAATATCTCAGAATATTTTATAACACTTTTTTCAGACTTGACTCTTTCTTAACAGGAGTACTCGTTTACTTCATCTACAAAAGGCATATTAACTTTAAAAAAGCTATACCAATATTGCAATGGTTAAGCTTGATTTGTTTTCTTATAATATTCATTTACATTTTTATAACAAAGGATGCAGAAAAAAACAATAAATTTATTTCAAGCGGCGGATATACAATTATTGCGATAATGTACGCTGGCTTACTCCAAATAACACTATTCAAAAAAAATAAAATTATTCATTTAATTACTTCCTTGGGTTTTTTAAGATTCAGCGGTAAGATTTCTTATGGAATGTATCTTTTTCATTGGCCTTTATTTTTAGGGGGATTTGCAATAATAAATAAGGCTTTTTCTTATACAAACATTACCCCAGGTAATACAAGCATTCATATTATCAATGTGCTGATTTGTTTTCCAGCAACTTATTTTATCAGTCATTTAAGCTTTAAATATTACGAATCGTACTTTTTGAAAAGAAAGATTAGTAATGCTTAGGCTATAAAAATATCAGACTTATTTATTCTTTTATAAACACTTAAAAATCCTGAAGCTGCCAATATCAATATAAAGGGAAATGCAGGGCTGATAAAACGATTACTCCATTCATCGCAGGTAAAAAATATACCAATAGAAGTAAACATTAAATATATTAGTGCAAATAATCTGATATAATAAAATAGCTTCTGTTGTTTTGAAAATATGCCGATTAAAACAAAAGGATAAAAGATAGTATAACAAAGTAACAGCAGGTTGTTTTGCCAGCTGTAATAAGGACGGTACATTCCAAAAAAATATCTCAGTTTTTTAAACCCGATTATTAAAAACTTACCCGGACCTATTTCATCTTTAATAATTGAATAGGCTTTAAACAATCCTTCCCTGTTAAATTCCTGGTAAGTTGAACCGGCATTGATCTCCGGAACCTGGCATATCACTTCCATCCGCTTTAATGAGTCGGGATTTATAAAGGCGGTTACCGGAGAATTAAGAATACCAATAACCCCCACAATACTTACCAATGAAAAAAAATAAAATAGTACTCTTTTTTTATTGCGGAAAAACCAAACAAGCATTACAACTAATACCGCTAATAAGAATATCAGGCCAACCGGTCTGGAAAATAAAATAAGCAAAAGCATAAAAATAAAAGAAGCCAACTGATAATATTTTTTCTCGCTGATAAATTTATCCAAGAGGTAAACACCTATTACAAGAAAACTATTATGAATACTTTCGGAATACAGATAGAAATTCCATTTTTGAATGGGAAAACAAAGGAGGTATGTAACGAAAAATAAAAAAGCGATCTTTTTGTTTTCCAGTACACGATTTAGTAATCTATAAAGGCAAAAAGCAGCAAATAAAGATAAGCAGATCTGTACTACGCCTACAAAAACAAGGTTAATTGAAAATTTAACAAAGAAAGCTACCAGTAGAGAATAGACAACATAAAAAAATCCAAAAAATCCATTTCGTAATTCTTCATGGTTTAAAATCCGGTTTGCATTATCGATATATTTTTCTGCCTCTCCCTCCAGTTGAATATCATATTTTAAAAGTAGCAGACAACTGATAATAAAATAAATGACAGCCGATACAACGATCTTTTTTTCAAAAAATAATTTACCTGTCTTCATTGCTCCATTTTAGTTATAGAAAATATTTTAAACTTTTTTCCCAGCCATCGCTTTTCCAATGGCCTCATCCATTATCCGTTCCGCATAAGGCCTGGAAATATCATTCAGTTCTTCTGTCTTGGTTTGTATCAGATTTTTATCATTAATATCAAGAGAAAGTTGCAGTGCCTGCATGGCAAGTGAAGTTTCAGCAATTTCAATTTTTGTAAGGTTAGTAAAATTCTTTTGAAGAAATTTCTCTGTTGTTTGCAACAGTTGTTCCCCTTCAGTTTTTGCTTCGGTTAAAGCACGAAGTTCGATATCTTCTTTGGCATGCTCCATTGAATCCAACAGCATTTTTTCAACGTCTTCATCAGTTAAACCATATTGAGGTTTCACTTCTATAGATTGTTCTACCCCACTTCTAAGTTCCTTTGCATTTACAACCAATATTCCATCTGCATTTATTAAAAAACTGATTTCAACTTTTGGCATACCGGCTGGCATACCGGGAATATTGGTTAAATCAAATTCTGCCAGGCGCCGGTTATCTTTAACCATATCCCTTTCGCCCTGGTAAACCGAGATCTTCATTCCACTTTGCCCGTCTTTATAAGTAGTATATTGCCGGCTTGCTTTTGCGGGAATTTTAGAATTACGGGGCAACAGCACATCCATCAGCCCACCCATGGTTTCAAGGCCGAGTGATAATGGAGTAATATCAATCAACAACAGATCTGTTGTATTGCCGGCCAAAATATCAGCCTGTATGGCAGCCCCCAATGCAACCACTTCATCAGGATCTACGTTATCATTTAATTTTTTTTCAAAAAAAATACTTACCATTTCTTTTACCAAAGGTACCCTGGTACTGCCACCAACCATAACAATTTCGTCAACTTCTTTCTTTATTAACCCAGCATCTTTTAATGCATTGTTACAACAAACAATTGTTTTCTCTACAATGGGTTTTATTATCTCATTAAATTTTTCTTTCCCCAAAGAAATTTTTCTTCCTTCATATTCCGATTCAAATAATTCATTAATTGATAATTGCTTTTTTGCTGCCTCAGCCTTTAAACGAAGTACCTGTCTGTGTTTAGCCTGGTCTCCGGTAAAATTATTTTCTACCATCCAGTAATCTACAATGGCAGCATCAAAATCATCACCTCCCAAATAAGTATCTCCATTGGTTGACAGTACTTCAAATATGCCACCGGTAATATTTAAAATTGAAATATCAAAGGTTCCACCACCCAGGTCATAAACTGCAATCGTTTTTACTTCCTCTCTGCTTAAACCGAATCCATAAGCCAGGCTGGCAGCTGTTGGTTCATTAATAATTCTCAATACATCCAATCCGGCCAGTTTGCCAGCGTCTCTGGTTGCCTGACGTTGGGCATCATTAAAATAAGCAGGCACCGTAATTACAGCCTTGCATACTGGTATTTTTAAAATATGTTCAGCTTGTTTTTTTAGTTCTTTTAAAATCAGGGAAGAAAGATCAATAGGCGAATAAAAGTTATTTCCCACCTGTACTTTTACCAGTTTATTTTCATCTTTAATGATTTTATATGCCAGTGAGGCAGTATTATTATTTACATCTTCATATGTTTTACCCATTAACCTTTTTGCAGAAAAAATGGTGTTTGGAGGATCGGATATCAGATATTGCTTTGCATCTTCGCCCACTGTAATTTCTGAGTTGGTACCAAAATGAATGACCGATGGTACAATAGATTTATTGT
>JAYUTC010000114.1:0-5361 GCA_043755395.1 Ferruginibacter sp. | reverse complement strand
AAAATTATAAAAAAATAGAAGTCAAAACGAATTACTTTTGAGTCAAATGATCCTGGTTTGAAGACATCTTCATTTCCAGAAAATCCAATGGTGGATATCCAAAATAGATTATTAATATGTCAATGTAATCCCCACACCCAATCCCATATCGCTATCATAATGAGATGAAACGGATAAATATTTTGATGCTATATACCGAAGACCAGTCATATATTCTTTATCTGTATTGAGCATCATATTAAATCGTAAACGCTTTGTGACAGGTACATCTTCTCTGCCCAACTGAAAACGAAGTTTACCATTGCCATCTATCCTCATATCTGCCGCAAATAACATAGGCAGTGTATATACAATACCTGCAACTACAGTTTTGCGATTGTTTTTATTGCTTGATTGTCCGAACCAATTTCTTTCTTCGTTGCCGAAAATATTTTTGGGACCACCTTCTACTTTATAATGGTAATCAAAACCGGCATAAGGAAACCACCATTGCATACGGCCAAGGTATCGGCCTGCCATTGTTTCACTTTCGTAGCCGTGCATGTCGTGGTAACCTAAATGCCATAGAGTGCTTAGTTTCCATCTTGTATTTGCCAGCATAGCTTCGCCATCGCTGCCATTGCTTTCTACACCTACTCTCCCCATTAAATGAAACTCTCTATCATCTGCAAACAATTTTCTTTGTGCAAGTTTAGGATTTGGTATTTCGGGATTGGCAGCCTGGTTTTCGTAGGTAAATACTCTGCCCATACCGCTCATCATGTGGTATAAAATATGGCAATGAAAAAACCAATCCCAAATTAGCACAACGAAAACTGTTTGCTGATGATAGAAAATTTCATTTTATGTCAAAGGTTGGAATAGAAGGTAACGGCAGTGATGGAACGGCAATGTTTGCAAACACAAGATGGAAAGCAAGCACCATGTGGCATTTGGGCTATCACGATATGCACGGATATGAAAGCGAAACAATGTTTGGAAGATATTTAGGCAGGATGCAATGGCTTTACCCTTATGTTGGTTATGACCGTCATTATAAAGTAGATGGAGGTCCAAAAAATATCTTTGGCAACGATGAAAAAAATTGGTTCGGACAAACCAGTAATAAAAATAACCGTTCAACAGTTGTTGCAGGTGTTGCTTATACTTTACCAATGTTATTTGTTGCAGATGCAAGAGTGGACGGTGATGGAAGATTTCGTTTTCAATTAGGCAGAGATGATATACCAGTTACAAAAAGGTTGAGAGCAAGTATGATGATAAACACAGACAAAGAGTATATGGCTGGATTGAGATACATTATTACAAAATATTTTTCGTTGTCCTCACACTATGACAGCGATATGGGATTGGGAGCTGGTATAACAATTACTTATTAAAGACAATAAAATATTTCTTCTGTACAACGTATAATTTTTTTTAAAAAGTAAAACCAATCTCCCTACATTTGCAGCAGATTTGGTTTCCGATGTCAAATCGGGATTAAAAGGGAAGTCCGGTTAAAATCCGGCGCTATCCCCGTAGCTGTAAAAAGCCCCTCCAAACCTCACCATCGGTGATGTTTAAGAGTAAAATTGTTGAAGAGTTACCACTGTTTCGGCTCATCCGAATGGGAAGGTTTCAACAATGCTTTAAGCCAGAAGACCTGCCAGATTCAATTAACAACATTTAGCTTTCGGGTGAAAGGCTTGAAGTGTAAAGTGTTTTGCATTTTATATTTCTATCTTTTTTATTTTCTCGGGAGCAGTCACAAAAAAAATTTTTCAAAAATGAAAAAGAAAATTTTTATTGCGGCTGCTGTAATCATCAGCAGTACGGCACAAGGGCAGGACAGTACAAAACTTTTAAACGAAGTAGTAGTGGAAACTGCTACAAAATTTCCTGTAAAGCAATCGCAGACAGGTAAAGTAGTAACTGTAATTACCAAAGCACAAATTGAAAAAAGCAGTGGTAAAACGGTAGCACAAATTTTAAATGAACAAGCCGGCATTACCATCAATGGTGCGTACAATGCACCGGGCAGTGTGCAAACTATTTTTTTAAGAGGAGCATCATCGGGCAGAACACTGATTTTATTAGATGGTATTCCGGTAAGTGATCCATCCATGATCAATAACGAATTTGACCTGAATCTTTTTTCTATTAGTGATGTGGAAAGAATTGAAGTTTGTAAAGGCGCACAATCTACTTTATATGGCAGCGATGCGGTTGCAGGAGTGATAAATATTATCACGGTAAAAAAAGATATCAATAAGCCATTCAATATTAAAGCCACCACAGGCTTTGGTAATAAAAATACCACCCGTAATAACCTGCAGGTGTATGGTAAAGCAGGGAAACTCACTTACACCACCCGTTTTGCAAAATTGAAAACCAATGGATTTTCTGCAGCGTATGACAGTACAGGAGCAAAAGATTTTGATAAAGACGGGTACGATGGCAATGTGATTAGTGCTGCAGTGCAATACCAGGTAAATCCGTCTTTGCAGATGAAAACATTTATCATGCACAGTCAGTATAAGGCTGATATTGATGCGGGTGTTTTTGCTGACGAAAAAGATTACACTATAAAAAACAGTAATCTCAGTTCAGGTTTTGGTATAAATTATAAGAAAGGTATTGTACATATTACGGGCAACTATCAATATAGTGAATTGAAAAGAACTTACCGCAATGACAGTTTATTTGTTCGCCCTTTTGGAACAAAGTTTGAGAACAACCGATACGGTGGCCGTACGCAATATGCAGAACTGTTTGGTACTATTACTGCAACAAAATGGTTAACTGTTCTTTCGGGTGTTGATTACAGGTGGGGCAATATGAACCAGCAGTATTTTTCACTTAGCAGTTTTGGCCCTTACAACAGCAGCTTTGCTGATACCTCATTGCAACAAACTTCCTTTTATTCTTCTTTACTTTTTAACACATTAAATAAAAAATTGAATATAGAAATTGGAGGAAGAACCAACAATCATTCCCGCTATGGCAGCAACAGCACATTTACTTTTAATCCTTCTTATACAATAAATAAAAACTGGAGACTGTTTGGAAGTATTGCATCCGGTTTTAAAGCGCCATCCATTTTCCAGGTATATGATGCCTTTAGCGGCAATGCAGATTTGCAGCCCGAAACATCAACTAATTATGAATTTGGTGTACAGCAAGCACATGAAAAAATCAGCAGCCGTGTTGTATATTTCCACAGGGATATAAAAAACGGTATTGATTACGATTATGTAAATTTTAAGTATTTCAATTTTGTAAAACAAATTGTGGATGGAGTAGAACTGGAACTTACCGCACAGCCTGTAAAAAACCTTAGCATAACGGCTAACTATACTTTAATTACCGGTGAAGAGCAAACTCAAAGCAGGAAAAATGTAAAAGATACTACGTACAATTATCTTTTACGCCGCCCCAAAAATAATTTCAACATTACTATTGGCTACCAGATTACAAAAAATATATTTGCAAGCTTCAGTGGTAAATCGGTAAGCAGCCGTAACGATGTGGGAGGCTACCGCAAAGAAGATGTTAAGCTGGAAAGTTATTTTATTTTGAGTGCTTATGCTGAATATAATCATAGCAACAGTGTGAAGTTTTTTGCCAACCTGCAAAACATTACTAATAAAAAATTCTTTGATCTCAGGGGTTATAATGCAATCCCGTTTTTAATGAATGGCGGTATTACTGTTAACCTGTAACAAAGCCAATGTGTAAACATGAAAATAAATATTGCCCACGATGCAACAAAACATTTGAATGCAAAGTGGGCAATATAACCCAATGCCAGTGCTATGGCATATCCTTGTCGGTAGAAGAAAGGGCTTATATAGAAAGTTTATTCAGCGATTGTGTTTGTGCAACCTGTTTGCTGCAGATGAAAAATGATTTTATTAATTTTAAACAGCATTTTATCTTTCAGGTAAAAAAACACCGGTAAACCAACCTCAGTACAAATCTTTTTAAACACTGCTGGCAGAAGTATATATTTGCAAAAAAATTATTATGCAATGGGGAGATTATAATTTTAAAGAATTACTTTCTGTTACATTTACCTTATTTGCCGTAATAGATATGATTGGTTCGATACCTGTACTGGCTTCATTAAGGGCTAAAATGGATGGGCACATTAAATCTACACAGGCAACCGTGGTAAGTGGCGGATTAATGATTTTGTTTTTATTTGTTGGCAATGGATTTTTAAAAATATTGGGCCTTGATGTAAAAAGTTTTGCAGTTGCAGGCAGTATAGTAATTTTTATATTGGGATTGGAAATGATTTTGGGTATGGAATTTTTTAAACCAGATAGTAATAATGCAAAAAGCGGAAGTGTGGTACCCATAGCATTTCCATTAATCGCCGGTAGTGGAACGCTAACAACAATAATGAGTTTAAAAGCAAACTATGCGGATATTAATATTTTACTTGGTATTTTAATTAACTGTGTTATTATATATATTGTATTAAAATCTTTAAAGTGGATAGAGAAATTTTTAGGACCAAATGGAATGGCAGTTGTTCGTAAATTTTTTGGTGTAATATTATTAGCTATAGCTGTAAAAATATTTGGCAGCAATATTGTAAAGTTTGGACGATAAAATTGTTCACTAATAAATTATCAGGCCTCGTTGTACAATGGATAGTATAAGAGTTTCCGAAGCTCCAGATCCAGGTTCGATTCCTGGCGAGGCCACATGTTTGAAGCAGCATTTGTAAAAGATACTGATTTTGATAAAATCATTTTAAAAGATGTAAAAGCAAATACATCAGTTGAAATTATTCCCTCCTGCGGTGCCCTGCTGCATGCATTTACAGTTTTTAATAATGACAAACTGATGAATGTAATTGATAGCTATGATAATAAGGCAGATTTTAATAATAATGTTGTAGCTAAAGGTTTTAAAAGCTGCAAACTCTCTCCATTTGCCTGCCGTATAAATAATGCTGCCTATAACTTTGGCGAAAAAAAATATACTGTAGAAAAATTTTTGCTCAACGGAAGTGCCCTGCATGGTTTATTGTATGATGCTGTTTTTACTGTAACTGAAACCCGGGCCGATGAAAATGCTGCAGTTGTTACATTAAAATATAAATATACAGGTAGTGATAAAGGTTATCCTTTTAAATATACCTGTGCAATTATTTATGAATTAAAAAAAGAAAATTCGTTAACCATTACCACCACCATTACCAATGATGATGAAGGCTTAATACCTATGCAGGATGGCTGGCATCCCTATTTTAGTTTTGGTGCAAGTATTGATGATTTACAATTAGAATTTCAAAGTACAGCCATTGTGGAATTTAATAAGGATTTGGTGCCAACAGGAAAACTTTTGCCCTACCAGGAATTTGGG
>JAYUTC010000113.1:0-5379 GCA_043755395.1 Ferruginibacter sp. | reverse complement strand
CCATTTACAATTTTATCAAAATCAGTTTTGGTTAAAGGCTTATCTAATTTTACCTCGTATATTTTTTTTATTTCGTAGCTGGGGTGCGATAATTTTTGTGTAAGATCACCATCATTGGTTAATAATAAAACACCGGATGTATTTCTATCAAGGCGCCCTATAGGATACACTCTTTCGGTAGTAGCTTTTTGTATTAATTGCAACACTGTTTTTCTTCCTTGCGGATCGTCGGTAGTGGTAATATAATCTTTCGGTTTATTTAATAAAATGTACACCAGATTTTTAGTAACAAATAATTTTTTACCATTATAAATTACTTCATCCGTTTCTTTTATTTTATAGCCGGGTTCTGTTGCAACAGTATCATTTACTTTTACTTTACCTGTAGTAATTAAAACTACGGCATCTCTACGGGAGCATACGCCACAATGGGCCATAAATTTATTCAATGGCATAATACCTGTTGGGGCATTATCATTTGCAGCAGCTGCTTTTTCCGATTTTGCGTGTGGTGTTTTTGCCGCACCACCAGTGGGTTTAAATTTAGGTGTTGTTCTGATTGACGTTTCTTCTTTAGCTGGAATTCCTTTTGCATTATTAGCTGCAGCTGTTGCCATACCATTTTTCTTAGCCATCCTGGCCTGGTATTCTTCTTCTTTTTTCTTATCAAAAAAAGCATTTCGTTCTTTACGGTATTTTTTCTTTTCCTGCCGGAATTCTTCTTTAATTAGGCTGTTCTTTTTTTTAGCTGTAAATTTTTGAAACGGAGACTGGCTCATTATTGAAGTGATTTACTGTTTTACAACAGGGATGAATTGCAAAGATAAACCTAAAAAGGCAGATCCAATGGGAAATGCCTTTTTAACTTGCTTAAATAGGTAATTATTAATATTTTAGGCTGCTAATCTTTGTTGTTTATACATCATATATTGCCTGTTATTATTAAACAGCATAGCAGTTCTGTGTCTGTGGTTACATAGTTTTCTCTCTATTTTATGGTGGCGTACTTTCACCCTAATATGCCTTCTTTCTGTTTTTGGGATGGGTCTTAATGAACGGGTTTGCCTTATTCTTTGGGCATTTGCACTAATAAATAAACCTTCAATTATAAAGAGGGTAAGAAAAATCTTTTTCATATTAAATTGTTTTATTTACCAATAGACTTTGGTTGAAAAACAAGGTTTAATCAGGTGATAAAAAAGAGCGTTAATTTGCTATTTTTTATTGGCCAGCTGCCCGCAGGCAGCATCAATATCTTTACCACGGCTACGGCGTACTCTTACATTAACACGGTTTTTGGCAAGGTAATCTGTAAACTGTTGGGTGGTATCTTCATCTGGTTTTACAAATGAGGCACCATCAATGGGATTGTATTCAATTACATTAACTAAATGAGTGGGAATTTTTCTGTAAACCTTTACCAGGTCTTCTGCATCCTGTAAAGAATCGTTTACATTTTTTAGTAAAATGTATTCTAAAGTGATATCGTTTTTAGTTTGCTCATAAAAATAGTTTAACGCCTCAATCAATACTTCAATATTGTTACTTTCATTAATGGGCATAATTTCATCACGCTTTTTATCAGTAGCAGCATGTAAAGAAAGTGCCAGGTTAAATTTAACTTTATCATCGCCAAGTTTCTTTATCATTTTTGCCACACCTGCAGTAGAAACAGTAATTCGTTTTGGGCTCATTGCTAATCCATCATTACTGGTAATTTTATCTATTGCCTGTAATACGTTTGTATAATTCAACAAGGGTTCGCCCATGCCCATAAAAACAATATTACTTAGTTTTTTATTATATACTTTTTCACTTTGCTGGTTTAATAATGCCACCTGGTCGTAAATTTCATCAAAATTTAAATTGCGTTTTCGTTCCATTTTTCCAGTTGCACAAAAAGAACAGGTCAGGCTGCAGCCTATTTGTGATGAAACACAGGCTGTGTTCCTTTTTTCGGTAGGTATTAAAACACCTTCAATAAAATGTCCGTCAAATGTTTTAAACCTCGATTTTATAGTGCCATCACTACTGGTTTGTGTTGCATCGGTGGTAAGCGCAGGGAGACTGAAATTTTCGGCTAATTTTATTCTTAACTCTTTGGATAAGTTGCTCATATCTTCAAAACTACCTGCACTTTTTTTCCAAATCCATTCGTAAGTTTGTATAGCCCTGAATTTTTTATCGCCTATAGATTCAAAATATTCTTTCAATTCGGGAAGACTAAGTGTTCTTATATTTTTAACAACTGACATAGGGGCAAAGATACTCCCCAATTAATAATTATAAGGATTTCGCAGATTTGATGCTATTTCCGTTCTTTGTGGTATAAATTACGTGTTATTAAAAGTTTAGCATCAGTATTTCGCAAAAGAATAATTAACAGTAAAATTTTGCATAAAAGATAACAGGAAAGCAAAAGCCATAACAAAAAAATTATGCAAACAGTTTATATTATTGATGCAATTAGAACGCCAATAGGCAAATATGGCGGAGCATTAAGTAATATCAGGCCCGATGATTTGTTAGCATATATTATTAAAGCACTTATAAAGCGTAATAATTCAATTGATGTTAACGCAATTGAAGATGTAATTGCTGGCGATGCTAATCAAAGCGGGGAAGATAACCGAAACGTTGCCCGTATGGCTGCTTTATTAGCAGGGCTTCCAGTAACTGTTGGTGGTAACACAGTAAACCGTTTGTGTGCAAGCGGCTTACAAGCTATAATGGATGCAGCAAGGGCAATAATGTGCGGTGATGGTGATTTAATAATTGCCTGTGGTGTAGAAAGTATGAGCAGGGCACCATTTGTTATGCCTAAATCAACTGCTGCATTTGCAAGAGAACCTCAAATTTATGATACAACTATGGGTTGGAGGTTTGTAAATAAAAAATTATCAGAATTATATTATCCTTTTAGTATGGGCGAAACAGCAGAGAATGTTGCCCGCCAATGGAATATCAGCCGTAATGCTCAGGATGAATTTGCTTTTACAAGTCAGCAGAAATATGCAAGAGCTTTTGCTGCAGATAAATGGAATGATGAAATTATTCCTTTGCAGGTTCAAATTGGTAAAGACGTTTACGATTTTGAAAAAGATGAGCATCCCCGCTTATCGGATTTGGAAAAATTAAGTCTGCTAAAGCCTGCTTTTACAAAAGATGGAACTGTTACTGCCGGAAATAGCAGTGGAATTAATGATGGAGCAGCAGCAATTTTATTAGCAAGTGAAGTGGCTGTTAAAAGATATGGCTTACAACCAATGGCAAAAATTGTGAGTATGGCTATTGCAGGGGTAGATCCTGCAGTTATGGGTATTGGACCTGTGCCTGCAAGTAAAAAAGCGCTGGAAAGAGCAGGATTAAATGTTTCGGATTTGGATTTGATAGAATTAAATGAAGCTTTTGCCTCACAATCAATTGCCTGTATTCACGATTTGGGCCTTGATTTGGAAAGAGTAAATGTTAATGGTGGCGCTATTGCTTTGGGCCATCCATTGGGATGCAGTGGAGTAAGGATTTCTACAACTTTATTACATGAGCTTAAACGCCGTAAAGGAAAGTTTGGGTTGGCTACCATGTGTGTAGGAGTAGGGCAGGGAGCTGCTGTGGTATATGAAGCTTTATAATTTATACAACAACTTTTTTACCAATCTATAATTAACAGCAATAGATAAAACCATTAATATTAATGCAACAGCCAATACTGTTATGTTTATAAAGGGCGATAATTCTTCCCTGTTCCTCATAATATAATGTTGAAAACTCCAATGCAATGTGGCTGTAATTATTACTGCTGATATAACAACAGTAATATAAACAGGGATCCATTTTTTAGCAACTGTTTTACTTAACCAATGTGGCGAGTAACCCAATGTTAAAAGCAATTGCAGGTTTTCTTTACTTCTTGTAATCATAAGTTGTAAATAAAAAGAAAATAAAACCATTGCAAGTAATATTACTAATATACCAAAGCCCGCCAGGCCGCTTACTATGGCTTGCAGTATTTGTTTTAGTCTGCCAAACTTTGTTTTGTCTTTATTAACATGATAGTTTTTTAGGGATAAAAAATTAAGTAACTCAGGGTTGTTGGCATCTTTAGTTTTTATATAAATTCTTGAAGCCGGAACAACAATAGCGCCGCCAAAATTTTTATTGGCCATAATCATAAAACTTTCGGGAACCAAAACAGAATTTATACGGTCGCTTATTGCAACTATTTGCCCACTAAAGTTTTGTACACCTGTGGGGCCATGGCATTCTAAAATAATTTTTACTGATGAGATTGTGTTTTCAGAAAGTTGAGGTAGATCCTGGCTGGGTGCAAATACATTATACATCTCCAAAAAATCGGACGAAAAAATAATGGGCACATTCAATTGTCCTTCTTTCCAGGTAAAGTTTGGTGGTACGGTATCAATAAATTTTTGGTTGATGGACTCTAAAAAAAGATCAGTACTGAAGGGAATAATATTTCCGGCGCTTGCTTTTACCCTGAACTGGTTTGCAATAAGAGGTGCAGCATCGTCAATAAATTGTTGTGTTTGAATTTCTTTAAGATCATCCGCAGTAAAACGGTTATCCCTTGCCATATTTTCATCGGTAATGGTTTTGGTAACCGAAATAAAATCGAAACCGGTTTTTTGTGGATTTCTGTCTTTTAATAATTGATTGATATTAATATACATTTGAACAGAACAAAGCAGCAGTAAAACGCCAATACCTAATCCAATATAACTTAACCATCGGCTGGCTTTATTTTTACCGGTGTTAAAAAAAGGTGCAATATGTTTAAAAGAAAGAATCATATGCTGGTAACAAATAAGGAAATAATTTTGTTTTTTATAAATGTAATGTTCTGTCTGGTTTAAAATATTCTATAGCTTTTAAATCTGCTAAAACTATTGCTGCTTTTCTTATTGCAGTTTCTTCTTCTATTAATTCAATTGCTTTTTTTCTGTTATTTTCATCTAAATGGCTAAAGGGTTCGTCTAATAATAAAAAATCAAAGGGTTGTTGTAAAGCACGGATGATGGCAATACGCTGTTGCTCTCCATAGCTGCAGGTTTTACATAATTTATTCAATTTGTTTTCAATACCTAATCTTTTGGCCATGGCAGTAATTTGGTTATTGGTATGATAGGGGTTTAACTGCCTTTTTATTTCCAGATTTTGTAAAACAGTTTGTTCGGTAAACAAACGCAAATCCTGAAAAACTATGCTGATATGTTGTTGACGGTAAGTTGCAAATTGTTCTGCATCAAAATTCTGTATAGATTTATTATCATACAATATAACACCATTGTAATCTTTTCTTAACCCATAAAAAAAATGAATTAGTGAAGTTTTACCACTGCCGCTTGGCGCAATGATTTC
>JAYUTC010000112.1:0-2137 GCA_043755395.1 Ferruginibacter sp. | reverse complement strand
ATTGCTTTTGCCTTTTGTACCATATCAGCATTGCTGATATGGTACAAAATGCTATACACATTGCTTTTGCCTTTTGTACCATATCAGCATTGCTGTCGCTAGCAATCCAGTTTATTTGCTCGGGTACTTTGTTTGGGTCAAGTAGTATATCAATTTTTATTGTTGATTGGTTCATAAAATAAATTAACAGATTTTAAGCATTAGCTAATATGCTAATTGTAGCAAAGTTAACTGGTTTATGAAAAAGAAAGTGATAACTGATTTAAAGAATTAGCAGATTTACAAGTAAACTAATCTGTACATTTAATAATAGATTCCCAAATGCAGTCAACTGTTTTAGCCAAGCTGTATAAACCTGCCCTTTGCCTGCCCATAATAATTAGTTCATTGCGTTTGTTTTCATCTTTAAAAAGCAGCATCATCTTATCTGCAATATCATTAAAATCATTGGGATTGATATACAAAACAGCATCGTTACATATTTCGGCTATAGTATTTGTGTTGGATGCAATTACCGGCACATCGCTTTGCATTGCTTCTAAAACTGATTCACTCAGGCTTTCAAAAACAGAGCTGTATACCATTGCATAAGCCGATGCTGTAATTAGTGCCATTGTTGTAACCGGTAAATTTTCAAGCAGTTTAACTTCGTTTCTGTATTTAAATGAAGACAGGCTTTTAATAAATTCTTTATCAGCAGCACAAGTATTTGAAGCTATTACTAACAGCATATTGCTTTTTTGACGTTTTTTAAAAAAGGAAAATGCTTTTAAAAGTGCCATTAGGTTTTTGTTTGGTTCAATTGAACCGGAGTATAAAAAATACTCTTTGACCTGGGAATAAATTTCTTTGCATTTATCTTTTTGCTGGCCCGTTACTGGTTTAAAATAGTCACTGGCACACTGATAGGCCACATCAATTTTGCTGACAGAAATTTTATATTCACCTGCAACTTCTTTTTTTAAAAACTGAGATGTTGTTAGTATATGTTTTGCCGTACTTAAATATTTTATAGTATTTTTTTTGTAAAAACGCAGCCAGTTACCAGCAAAAAATTCCGGGTGCTGCAAAAAAGATAAATTATTTAGTATAGCACATTGAGGCACTTTGGTGCGTAAAGAACAATAGCCCTCAGTGTGTATTAAAACATCAACTTTGTACTTTCTTAACAGGGAAGGCAATTTAAAATTAAGCCGGTATTGTAGCAGTACAGGATTTTTAGTTTTGGGGGTTACTGTAATACAGGTAATATTTTTTGATGTAATATATTTTTTATCAAAAGCGGTATCAAAAATGTAAAGGAATTGATGTTGGGGGTATTGTTGGGCTAATCTTGAAAAACTTTCAAAAATAAAACTATCAGCTAAAAAATTACCCGGCGTAAAACTTGTATTTACTGCAATTACCATTTAAAATGAAATAAGAAATTCGAATTTTAGAATTTCAAACAGAAACTCATGACAGAAAATTATTTCAACACTTTTACTTTTACTGTTTCAATCCTGGTATCGCTTACATTTAAAATATCAAATTCATAATTACCAAAAATGATACGGTCCTTTTGTTTTGGAATGGTTTCGTGATTTTGTATAATATAGCCCGAAAGTGTTTCTGCTCCTTCTTCATCCGGAAAATCCAGTTTGTATTTTTCAGTAATATAATCCAGTTCCAATCTGCCACTAAAAATATATTCATTATTAGACAATTGTTTTTCTACAAAGTCCTCAGTGTCGTATTCATCCCTAATATCGCCAAAAATTTCTTCCAGCAAATCTTCCATAGTAACAATACCAGCGGTACCGCCAAACTCATCAATTACCCAGGCAATACTTTTTCTTTCTTTACTGAATTTATTCATAAGGTCGGTAGCGCTCATACTTTTGGGTACTGTAGGTATGGGCAATAATACTTCTTTAACGGTAGCAGGATTTTTAAAGAGATCGAGCTGGTGAATGTAGCCTATAATATTGTCGATATTATTTTCATAAACTACCAGTTTACTCAGTTGTGTGTTAATAAATTTACTTTTTACTTCTTCTACCGTGGTATAGCTGTTTACGCCTTCAATTTCCCGCCGGGGAATAAGGCACTGCCCCAATTTTACTTCGCTGAGTGATAATGCATTTTCAAATAATTC
>JAYUTC010000111.1:0-5399 GCA_043755395.1 Ferruginibacter sp. | reverse complement strand
AAATATTGCATTTACTGGTGAAGGCAAGAACTCCGTAATAAAATTAGGAAATTACCTTTTTGACAAGACAGACAGTATGGCCAATGCCCATTTACTATATGGTAGAAATATTAACAACATAGAATTTTCTAACCTTCAATTTGACATGAATGGTAAAAATAATCTTGTGCCAAAAGATATCATTAAAAATCATTGCACAGTTTTTGTTAATCATGGAAGTAATTTTTTGATGAAAAATTCCACTATAACAAATTGTGCCGGCCGTAATATGTTAATCATTAAAGGAACAGGACATAAGGCAACAGTTGAAAATTGCAATTTTATTAATGGGGGCAATTATGTAGGAACACCCAATGCTAATAAATTTCAAAAAGATTTTTCATTTATATACAGTGAGTGGGATAGTACGCTTGTTACAAAAAACCTTATTGAACAGCAGGATCCTAGTATTGCTTTGACCAGCTATACAGGAGGAATAGAAATCCATGGCTCCTATTCTACAGCTTCAAATAATAAAATCATTGGTTGTTATCCTGGGATTTATATCACCAGCAGCTGGCATCCTATGGAAAAAACTTCTGTAGAAAACAATCAAATGCTGCAATGCGTTAAGGGAGTTTCTTTCTGGGTTAATTATCCAATGAATAACATAACAATTAAAGGAAATAATATTCAGCTAACCTATGCCCGTTTGCTGAAACCAAATATTACTACAGGCATTGATGTACCCAATGGTAATGTTACAGTTTATGGCTTCGACCAGGCAAATAATGCCCCGTTAAAAAATATACTAATCACACAAAATAATATCACCTCCATAGTGCCTGATTCTATTAAAGATATAACTGCCGGCATGTCTTTTCACTCCCTTCAAAATAGCATCATCAGTGATAATACCATTTCAGGGATGAACTACGGAGGCCTGATACTACAGGGCAGTAAGTGGGGTACAGATTCATTAACAGTATTGAATAATAAGTTTTCTGACTTTAAATCTAATGATGATAAAAATGCCGTGGGTGGATATGTAGTAATTACTGACACTTATACAACCAGCAGTAATGATAAAAAAGCACCCGGGCTGAAAAGGATTTATTTCAGTAACAATGAATTTATCAAAAATAAGGTTCAACAAAAAAGTCTCATTCCCGGTGCCGCAACTGGTAAATTTTTCGGGGCTTTCATTGCGTTGCCAGGTTTCATGCACCAACAAATTCATTTTGAGAAAAATAGTTTTTCAGACAAAGAAGAAAAAATTTACTTCGTAAAAACCAATTAAATAACTACTTTCTTATTTAGTAAAGGCAAAATAGATGATTATTATATCTGCTTGCTTTTTATCAAAAAAGAAAATCCCCGAAATACTTCTTTTGTCTCACTAAATTTTCCTTTGCAAAGTAGAAAAAAAGTTCTTGAAAAAGGTTCAATAAAAAAAGTACTGAGCCATACCAGGAAAAAGCCAGCAGGACTGAAATGTTTTTGGGCATACTGAAGCCTGCTTTTTAAACTTAAAAACAACCTGAAAGCCTTTACTGATTTTGTGGTTCCCTCTCCAGAATGCGTTGCCATGATGGAAGCATTATAAAATATCTTTCCCTGTGCCAGGGAGAGTCTTTTTGAAAAATCAACTTCCTCATAGTAAACAAAAAAGCGTTCATCAAAATATTCAATCTGTTTAAAAATGTTGCTTCGCATAAACATAAAAGCTCCCATAACCACCTCTACCCGGCTGCTTTGGAGATGATCCCAATCAGTCATTATAGTTGAAGGCGTAAATATTTTTGGTGATACTTTTGACAACCCTGTTGCATCAAAAAAAACCCGGGCAGGTGTTGGAAAACGGGAACAGCTTTTTGTCCTGATACCATTGTCATCAAGTAAACAACAACCTAAAACATCTGTGCTGTTATCCTGATTCATATATTCGGTACACTCCCTCAGCGTATTTGATAAAAGCCCTGCATCAGGATTTAATAATAATACATATGGAGCTGTACATTTCCTGAAACCCTGATTACAGGCTTTTGCAAACCCAACATTTCTATCGTTCCGGATGAGTATAATCCTGTTATCAATTTGAATATCTGATATAGAAAGATCTTCAGAAGCATTATCTATTACAAAAACATTCCCAATATATTCCTCATTATTTCTTTGAAAAATAGAATGGATACATTTCTTCAAATAATCACCACTGTTCCAGTTAACTATTACAATGTCTGTCATTTTGGAGAAGCTAATAATCCGTTAATAAAAATGAGTAATTCGGTAAAGAAAAACATTTGAAACCAAAAAGAAAACAATGAAAGATATTGATCAGCAAAAAAACTTAAAAAAAGTGGAAACAATAAAAAGCTATAATAAAAAACAGATCTCATGTTCTTTAAATAAAATGATCTGTTGAAAAGCCAGGTATGTAATACCCCAAAAAAAGCCAGCATCAGCCATGCATAAATTCTCCCAAAATCCCTGATATAAGGACTATAGAATGTAAAAACATTTGTAGCATAGGGAACAAAAACAAATTCCTGAACAAGTTCATTTACTTTCCTCTTTTGAATTAAATTCAACTGCATCCCTATCTTAATAAAAAAACGAAGGGTATTATCGCCATGCTCCATTGAAAAAGAAGTGCCTGATGTTTCTATTTCAAGTGCATTTAAAGAAGTTACTAAATAAATCCCTGCATTTGCTGTTGATGATTGAACGTTTTCCTGAAAAGAATCCTCAGTACTGCCACCTTTCCCATATATGATGCCCACACCAATAAATAGCAGAAAAAAAATAACAAATGCAAGCAGGTATTTTTTGATTGAAAATTTTGAATTTACGAAAAAACTTATCCCTGCGTATATAGATAATATCATTAAAAAATAGGTACGGCCTGTGGCAAAAACGGCATAGGTAACTAATAATAAAAGTGTAATAATCAGCAGGGCTTTATTAACTGGGTTTCTTTGCAGATAAAATGTATAAAGATTAAATGAAAAGACTACATACGCAAGTGGCATCAGATATTTTAGTGGCCCTATATCTGCATCTCCATAACTCAATTCATACCTTAGCCCGGAAAAGAAATTTTCTGCCTGGGAAGCAAGAAATATTTTAAATGCAGCCTGTATATAAAATGGCAGTCCTGCAAAAATAATAGTAGTTGCAATCACTCTTAACCTAAAGCTTGGTAATGATGGCGGTAATTGTTGTGACGGAGATAGCATTCTTTTTAAAACCCCATGTTCAAAACTAAAATTTGCAAGGACACTGCCTGCAATAAAAAACAAATTACCAATAAAAAAAATCAAGTATACATTAATGTGCAGGGATTCCAGTTTATTCAGTAATGTAAATCTTAATACGAAATGTAGTATCAAAATTCCCAGCCAAACGAGTGAAAATAATACAGCTGGCTGAAAATATTTTTTTCCTGTTACCTGATAACTGAATAGCAACGCAAAGAAATGGAGAAGTATAAAAACAATATCCGTCGTAATATTGATAATTGGCATCAGTTATAAAAATATTGATCTAATATAAATGTAAATCTAAAGAAATTGGCTCTATACTGATTGGGACCTGTTAAACAATAGCTTTATAAAATCAAATGATACCAACAGTAAATAAATTAATGAAGCCAAAACATATCCTACAGGATACAATA
This sequence comes from Ferruginibacter sp., assembly GCA_043755395.1. Classification (GTDB taxonomy): domain Bacteria; phylum Bacteroidota; class Bacteroidia; order Chitinophagales; family Chitinophagaceae; genus Ferruginibacter. Next base: position 1,741 of record JAYUTC010000111.1, on the reverse strand, counting down.
AAATACCATATGCTTTATTAAGAACTACATATAGCAGCACCTGCGAAAGAAATGCAATAATTACCATACCTAACAAGAAGCCACTTTTGTATTTCAGCTCATACCTTTTATGAATAACCATTGCCATTTGCCAAAAAAATGTACCTGCTATTATTAATAATCCCATCAATTTGTACTCAAAGGTATCCGGAGTCTTTAATAGAGCAAATAAAATAGCAGCCCCAAACCACCAATACAGTATAGTTGCTATTATCAAGCCCAGCATTTCAAACCCCACAATAATACCAAGCAGCCTCTTAATATCTCCCTTTTTACCACTTTGATATGCGTTGGTCAGCAAAGGAAACAGTGAAATAGTTACCGGGGTAATTAATACATTAATACTTTTGGAAAGAAAGTCAAACAGTGCCTGGTAATTCCCCTGAACGGTGGCTCCGGCAGTTTTTAGCATAAAATATTTATCAGTAAGTGTGATCAACAATGCAATTACAAACCACAAAGAAAGTGGCCACCCATATATAAAAAAACGCCGGAAAATAGTTTTAGTATTTTCTTCGTCTGTGCCGGTTGAATGATCTTCCAGGAGTTGTTTATTTATTTGCCTGTATAAATAAATAAAGGACAACAAATAAGAAATGATGATAGCAGTGAACAGTGCGTAAATATAGTTAACGGCAGTAAATTTCAGCAATATCAGTGCAATTGTTATATAACTAACATTGCGTATCAGCTCATAATAAATACTCTTTCTGGATAAAAAAACTGATTGACTTATTGCCAGCAATGAAAATTGGAGAGAACTGATGAATAAAGTCAAAGAAAAAAAAATAGCCAATAATAAATCATCGTAGATATACCATACAATAATTAAAACAGGTAATAAAAAAATCGATTGTGTAATACTTGAAATTGAAAACGACTGTCGTACAAATGAACGTTTATGATTACTGGCAGGAAAATACCGGAGGATGCTTTGCCAAATCCAACCAGACAAAATAGCTGTACACAACAAAACAGAATTAAAGGAAATAGAAAACCTGCCATAGCCTTCAGCACCCAGTATATGTTTAAATAATGGAATAGAAACGGCAGTAATAATAACGGGTGTTATTGTGCTAAGAAGATAGTTGAGATAATCTTTTTTAAACCGGGAAAATAAATCCATTCAGGAGTTATTAATTGGGATGATAAAATACTGCGGCAACAAAATATAACAGAAGACAATAATCAAATTACTCTTTGCCTGTTATTAAAAAGCCTTTGGTTTTAACAAACTAAATATCCAGATGACCAGCATAGAAAGTAAAACGGAAAATATTGAAAACAATAATCCTGTTTTTATTTTGCCGGGCTTAATTCTTTTCATAGGATAATCTGCCTGATCAATAATCTGCAACAAGGGTATTTTTTTCAAATACTGGTACCTTGCCATTTCAAGAGTCTTAAACATTTCTTTGTACGCTTCCCCATAAGCCTGCATATTGTATTGCTCTTTTAGTAGTGGAGATTGTGCCGCTGCAAAAGCAGGGTTAATATTTGCATCCTGGTTAGATGTTTTTACATCAATACTTGAGCCTACATTTCCTTTTAAAGACGCTACCCTTTGTTCTAAAATTTCCAGGGTTTCCCTGTCTTTTTTGCTGGTGATTTCTGTATAAAAATTACTGGTTTCTGCAACTATCCTGTCGGTAAAAATCTTGGAAAACTTTTCGTTCTTACTTGAAACCCTCACTTCATAAAT
>JAYUTC010000110.1:0-2160 GCA_043755395.1 Ferruginibacter sp. | reverse complement strand
AAGTTTTAAAAAATTTGATAATTTTTAAACTGTCTAAAGTTAGCTCTGTGGTATTTTCTGAAGAATAAATAGCAACTATAGGTTTTCTATTATGTTGTTCTACTTTTCCATTGCCGCAGGCAGGCAGGCATAAAATAACCATACATAATTTTAGTATGGCTATAAATTTAATTTTAGTAGTGGTTATATCTTTCATAGTAAATTGTCAGTATTTTAAGCTATCACACCACTAGTAATAAAGACAATTTTATTTTTCAATATTTTCATTAGATAAGAATTTGATTGAGGATGATTGTTTTATGTCTTTGGAACTGAAGGCTTCTTTTTTACAATAGCTTTTTTACTGCTTTTGTTTACAATTTGTTTGATAGATTTTTTTATTACTTTTTCAATTTTATCAGTAAGTACTGCGTCATTCGCTTTCAAAGTTTTTTTTACCGCTACAATCAGTTTTTCTTTTAATGCTTTGCCTTCTTTCCTTTTCATGATGTTAAATTTTGATGAAAAATGTATATTAAAATTATTTTTTTACTTTAAATGCGAACGTATAAACCAGGCCATTTTTTCGTGTGCCTCCATCAATTGGGTAATAAAATCACTGGTGCCAAGGTCTTTATAATCATTTGCAAAACGATGGATATTTTCCCTGCAATGAATAATGATGCTATCATGGTCAATCAGTAATTCATTTAAAAAACCTTGTCCATCATTCTTTTCCCTGTTTACTTCTGTAAGGTGTGTTAATTCTAAAAATGATTTCAACGTTGCAAAAGCATAGTGCCCTATTGAGCGGATGCGTTCTGCAACACTATCAATAATATCATCCAACTACCCAAACTGTGTTTCAAAAAATTTATGCTTGTCAAAAAAGTCAGCCCCTTCAATATTCCAGTGTGCATTTCTTGTTTTTGTGTATAGCACATATTCATCTGCCAATAGCTTAGCCAATTCGTTTGCCACGGCCAGGCGGTTGCCATCAGTAACGCCAATATTTGTATTCATCACATTGGTTTTTAAAATGAAAATAATTTAGAAGCGAAGGTTGGTTTTTACAGATTGGAAATTGTTATAGAATTAAATAAAAGATTTGTATCATTCACACATTTGGATAGCTGTGCTGATTATTAAAAGTAGCTTACAAAAAATACATTGCAACCAATAAAAAAACAGATACCCTCCTTATTTTAGATAGCTGTAAATAATCAGGGAATAAACGAGTATGGAATCAATTAAAAATAATTTACTTACCATCAATGGTGGCTCATCCAGCATTAAGTTTGCCATATACCAAACTGACGGAGTTCTTAACTTAATACTTTCAGGCAGTATTGAAAATATTAATTCTCAAAACACAACATTTAGTTTTTTAAATACAATAACTCAGGAAGAAAATAATATCGCTATTGAGCAAAAAGATTTTGATGAAGCTGCAAACTACCTGATTGACTGGCTTGAACAACAGGATGGCTTTAATGCAGTAGAAGCCGTTGGACACAGGGTGGTACATGGTATGCAACATACAAAAGCTGAAAAAATATCTGTTGAATTACTGGTTAAGTTAAAACAAATCTGTGCATACGACCCCGAACATTTACCAGGTGAAATTACATTGATAGAAATTTTTAAAAATCGTCACCCGGCTTTTGTACAAGTAGCTTGTTTTGATACTGCGTTTCATACAACAATCCCGCCTGTTGCAAAGCTATTGCCCATACCAAGAAAGTATTTTGACATGGGTATTCAACGATACGGTTTTCATGGACTTTCCTACGCTTACCTCATGCAGGAGCTGCAACGCATTGCAGGCAATGAAACAGCAAATGGCAAAATTATATTGGCGCATCTTGGTAATGGTGCAAGCATTGCGGCTGTGCAACATGGTAAATGTATTGATACCAGTATGGGTTTTACACCAACATCCGGTTTGGTAATGGGTACCCGTACCGGCGACCTTGACCCTGGTGTAGCCTGGTATTTAATGCAGGTTGAAAAATTGACGCCTAAAGAATTTAATGATTTAATCAATCACCAGTCGGGGTTATTGGGTATATCAGCAATAACATCTGATATGAAAGAGATAATTAAAAATAAAAATACAGATACCCGTGCGGCAGAAGCATTTGAATTGTTTTGTTATCAAGCCAAAAAATTCATAGGTGC
>JAYUTC010000109.1:0-2164 GCA_043755395.1 Ferruginibacter sp. | reverse complement strand
TTTCAATAAGTTTAATAATTTCTAATTCCCTTGCGGTAAGATGTGCATCATCCGATTCTTTTTTTAATTCGCTGGCTTTGGTCATTTCTAAAAGCACTTCTTCACTAAAATAAATACCTCCCGAAGAAATTTTTTCTAATGCTGTAATCAATTCTTTTTTACCGATATTTTTTAGTACATACCCAGCTATATCAGCGTCATCAATCATTTGGTTTACCAAATCACCTTGTCCGCTCATTGAAAGTGCCAATATTTTTATTTCTGGAAATTTTTTGCGAACAGTTTTAGAAAGCTCAGCGCCGTTCATAACGGGCATCATTACATCGGTTAATAAAATATCAATTTTTGTTTTTTCCAGCAATTCCAGCAATTGTAATGGCTTAGTAGATTCTAGGGCTACTTTAAATTGATCATATCCCTGTAATAAAGATTTTAACCCATCAATTACAATCTGATGATCATCAACTATAGCAAGGGATATCTTTTTGTTTTTCATTGTTATTAAAAGAGTATAAAGTTACTGTAAGAAAAAGAAAACGACTTATTTATAAAGTTATTTCCTGTTATTGATTATAAACCTAATACATCTTTCATAGTATAAATCCCTTTTTTATTATGTAAAAATTCTGCTGCTAAAACAGCTCCTGTGGCAAAGCCGGTGCGGTTGTGGGCGGTATGAATAATTTCTATATCATCAATTTGGGAACTGTATTTTATTGAATGAGTGCCTGGAGCCGGATCAATTCTTTTACTGATTATGGAGAGTTCATTTGGGTATTTCGCTGGTTCATTTACCCACTTTTTTTTACTAAAAATATTTTCTATAACCTGTTCTGCAAGTGTTATTGCTGTACCACTTGGGGCATCTCTTTTTTGTGTATGATGAATTTCTTCCAAACTCACATCATAATCATCGTGCATTTTCATTAACTGAGCCAGTTTTTTGTTTAACTCAAAAAAAATATTAACGCCAACACTGAAATTACTTGCATATAAAAGTGATCCCTTTATTAATTCGCATTTATTTTTAATTAAAGGCCATTCCTGCAGCCATCCTGTACTTCCGCTAACAACAGCAATACCTGCATCAAGGCATTTTGAGATATTTTCAACAGCACTTAGTGGGCCGGTAAATTCAATAGCAACATCGCATTGCTGCAAATTTTCTATGGTAAAAGTATCTGTATTATTTATATCAATTTTTAAAGTAACAATATGGTTTCTTTTCAAAGCTATTTCCTCAATAGCCTTACCCATTTTACCATAACCAATTAATGCAATTTTCATTTGTATTAAAAATTATTTTATGTAAGTTAAAACGATTTAAAGAAATATTTTGAATGCGAATTACCTAAATTTAAAACAAAGCTTATTCCATTGGTATTTGCCATTGGGCTATAGCCAGGTTTTATTTGAAAACTCAGGTTATCACTTACATCAAAAGTTTTAAGATGTGCATCAACAGCAGCATCCACAACATTTAGGCCCCAAAAAGCAATAAAAAATAAAACTGAATAATCTATATTCTGACGTACTTCATTTCTAAAAGTTTTTATTCGTTCAGGTTGACTACGAACACTGTAGTAAGGTTCAGGAATTAAATAATCATTGGTTGCATCTTTATCTATCGAATTTTTATAAGCTGCATTGGCTTCCTTAAACTGTTTAATATTTTTAAAAAAAATATATGCGGTAGTACCTAATGCACCATAAACTATAGGTATTTTCCAATATTTTTTATTAGTAGCCTGACCCCAACCTGGTAATATAGCAGAACGTATTATGGCAACCTTTGGGCTATAGGGTTTAGAAGTGTCTATAGAAAAAATATTTACTTTTTGTTTTTTAGGAATTATCTTTTTACCTTCTTTTAATAACACAGTATCTTTTTGTGCATATAAATTGCTTCCAACCGTTAAGAAAAAAAGCAGATAAATTATCGATTTACTAAAAGTCATTTAAAATATTGTGCTGTTAAAGCGCTGCCGACGACAGATTTGAGGCATAATTAACTCACGGTAATTTTAAACTTATCCAATAAGGCATTCAATTCCTCAAGCGAATAATATTCAAACAAAACAGAACCGTATCCTTTTTTATTATGAGTTAATTTTACTTTTGTATTAAAGTTAGAGGCTAAATTATCTTCTATCTTTTTAAAGGC
>JAYUTC010000108.1:0-2174 GCA_043755395.1 Ferruginibacter sp. | reverse complement strand
TTCAACTACACTTAATGCATTACATCCTGATTTAAAAGCACAGGTGATCCATCATGCCAATAAAGATTTTGCTGCCAGTGATGCAGTAATGAGCCGTTGTATTTCTACTGCTATCAGTTTAGTGTGGAGTGAGGAGCAGATAAAAGAAAAGGGGGAGAAGATAGTAGCAGTGATTAAAAAGGCTTTAAATGAACTAAAAGTAACAACTTAACATTCATTTTTCCAACTTTTCGAGAATAGATTTTGTCTCCCGCAATATATTGTCAACTCTATCGGAAAGTACTTTTATTGGCATTGTAAGAATTGACCTTGCCCAATACACTGCTTTACTTGTATCATTCCGGGCTATATAAAAATTCAATAAGTCTAACCGGCTTCCCATTCTGTTTGGCACCATGTAGATTGCCCGCAGATAGCTTTTTTCAGCCTCGGGGTACATGTTTAGCTCTTCTTCAATGGCTGCTTTTAGTTTGTACACTTTATTATCAACGTAATAAAGCCTGCATTTATCCAGGCTTTCCTTTGCCTCCACCAAACGATTGCTGTAGTAAAGCTGTTGGGAATATAAAAACCAGTTATACCCGGTTTCAGGATATTTTTCTATTAGTGTTTTATACCTTGCAATAGCCTCTGTTTTATAGCCTGACTGTGTAAGTTCAAATGCTTCCTTCTCTATTTGTTTTCGTTTGTAAACATTCCATGCATTATTTATAAAGATCACAGCCAGTACCATTACAAAACCCCTGTAAAAAAATGATATTAGCTTTTTTGTGGTAGAAAAATCGCTTCTCTTGTTCGGGTAAAACGCAATTACTCCTAAACAAATTAATACAATGCCTTGTATCGGTATTACCTGTAATGGGTTAGAGAACAATGACGCAACCGCAATACAAATAAGAGCTGCGGTTGCTGATACCAGTATTGGTTTCTTTAAATTATCCTTATTCAGGAAAATAATTCGTCTGATAGTAAAATATAAAACCATAGCCAGAAATAGTAATCCCCAAACTCCTGTTTCAATAATCCATTGCAAATAATCATTAAACGCATAAAAGGTATTATCGGCCAATAATGCTCTTTTATTGTCAAGATTATTTTTGGCAAAATAATCTGCCTGGTATTCATTAAATTTTGATTTAAATTTTCCTAGCCCGATTCCATGCACCCAATTATCCAGGAGCATTTTTACTGAAACACTATAAATATGTTTTCTGCCTGATGAAGAATCAGGCTTATAAAATAGTAAGAGGAGGAAGACAAGGAATACAAAAATTGAAGCACTGATTAAAAATATTTTCCTTAGCCTTACCTGTGTTTGACGATAGACAATGTAAAATAGCCCTGTAATACACCCTAACCAGCCGGCTCTGCTGTTGGACGCTAACAAAAGATACGATATGAGTAATGTAAAAAGTACTAATACTATTATTACCCATCTTTTCCTTTGATCAATGCTGTATGAAATTACAAATAACAGTATTGCAGCCAGGAAAATTCCTGTAATACTGATATTGGGTATTAATAAATCACCAACCACTTTGCTTATTTAATCACTCAAATTTTTCTACTGGAATCGAATACAAATGGTAAAGTTGGTGTGCAACTACACTTCCCTGTCTCCCTTCACAGGCACTATTATTCCGATACTCCAATATGAACCAATGGATAGCAACCATCCTATATACAATCTGAAATCTCCGTCTAATGAACTGGTTTGGTAAATTCGTATACTAATGGTTTACAAAATTGTATCGCCCCAAATAAAGGCTTGCTATTAAAAGAAAAATATTTTTGTTTGGTTCTCAAATCGGGCAAGAATAAGCCAGTACATGAAAGCGATACCGTTCTGAGAATATAAGGGAAAATAAAGCTACTATTTTTGATATCCTCTTTCTTAGCAAAAGATTCCATTTTCTTTATATCAATCCTGATTTTGGCCTTATCCAGCTCATTTTTTAACCATTCCTCTGCATTATCAGAAAAAAGAATTGAGGTGATTTTGCTTTGCTCATTAAATTGAATTTTTAATAAAGTGCTGGAATAATAGCATGAATCAATATAGTTCGTATGTGGGATATTGTTTAAATGTAGATCAAGATCTCTAATTATTAAATCAGTAAATTCTTTACTTTGTGCGTTTACGAGATTACTAAAAAATAATGAAAATATTATCA
>JAYUTC010000107.1:0-2177 GCA_043755395.1 Ferruginibacter sp. | reverse complement strand
AAATGAAGCTATAATTGTACCCGTAGCTGTTTTAGAACTTGTAAAAAAACAGGAAGAAGGTTGGTCATATATAAAGGCAGGATCATAGTATTACTATTTTTTATTATAAAATAAATGCGGTATTACTAATAATAAGATAATAATTTACTCCATATTTTAAATTAACTGTAAATAATAAAAAATGGGGAGTTTTTAATTTCCTTTAAAAAACCGATATCATTTTTTTGCTGAGCAGGTATTTAACCCAACTAAGGTGTAAAGCGGACAAAAACTAATTAAACTTGTTAATACAAATACACCTGCTAACACAAGCAATATAATACCCAATGTACCGGTAATAGTATTTGTGAAAAATAAAATTGCTACCACTGCAGCCAATAGCAGGCGTACAATACGATCGGCATTACCCATGTTTTTTTTCATATTAAATAATTTAAACAGTAAGTTAAACCAGTATAAATAAAAATTCAGTAACTTTTGTTACAAAGCAGGAGACTGGATAAATGCTGGAAATTTATTTATAAATATGATAAGAGTATCAATAACTTAAAGCAATTTAAAAAAGGGTAACCTTTCGGCTCCCCTTTGGTTTTCCTCATGCTTGCACACTATTAAACTAACTTGAATAATTTATAACACTTTCATCACTTTACTCTGGCAAACAAAATCCGTTCTTGGCACATTGGTAGTACTGATAGCTTTAAATCCTCCTTCTACTTCTGTAAAATTTCTAAACCCCCTGGCTTGTAAAATAGAGGCTGCTATCATACTACGGTAACCACCGGCACAATGCACATAAAAATGTTCATCAGCATTTATGTCTTTTATCCATTCATTTATATTAGCTAATGGCCTGTTATAAGCTTCTGCTACATGCTCGGCTGAATATTCTGTTTCTTTACGAATATCAAAAATTTTATCCTTGCCAATTTCAACTTCACCTGCAAATTGTTCAACAGTAATTCTATCCACAACATCAGCTACTTTACCTGCTGCCAGCCATGCCTCAAAACCTCCTTCTAAATGTCCCATTACATTATCAAAGCCTACACGGCTTAAACGGGTTACGGTTTCTTCTTCTTTACCCAGATCAGTAACGAGTAACAAAGGTTGTTTTACATCTACAATAAGTGCACCTACCCAGGGAGCAAAATCACCATCTAAGCCAATACTTACCGATTGCGGAATAAAGCCCTTATAAAATTCAGTATTCATCCTGGTATCCAATATCAGTGCTTCCGTATTTTCGGCTGCTGCTTCAAATTCATCTGGCGTTAAAGCCCTCATGCCATTGTTTAAAACAGTTTCAAAACTTTCATATCCTTTTTTATTCATGGCTACATTTAAGCCAAAATATGCCGGTGGAGGTAGTAAACCATCTGTTACTGCTTTTACGAATGCCACTTTGCTGGGTTGATTTAAGGCATAGTTCATTCTTTTTTGATTACCAAGTGTATCAACTGTTTCCTTCATCATGTTTTTACCACAGGCACTACCGGCACCATGTGCAGGATAAACAATTACATCATCTGCCAGCGGCATTATTTTAGTCATTAAACTTTCATACAACAACCCGGCAAGATCTTCCATTGTCATGTTAGCAGCTTTTTGTGCAAGATCAGGACGGCCCACATCTCCTAAGAACAAAGTATCACCACTAAATATGCAATGATCTTTACCAGCCTCATCAATTAAAAGATAAGTAGTACTTTCCATCGTATGGCCGGGAGTATGCAATACTTTAATGGTTATATCGCCTATTTTAAATTCTTCTCCATCTTTTGCAGAGATACAGTCAAACTCACATGTGGCATTTGGTCCATAAACTATTGGAGCAGCAGTTTTTCTGCTTAGATCAACATGGCCACTTACAAAATCGGCATGAAAATGAGTTTCAAAAATATATTTTAATTTTACCCCGTCTTTTTGCAATCTATTCAGGTAAGGCTGGGTTTCGCGAAGCGGATCAATAATAGCAGCCTCGCCGTTACTGGTTATGTAATATGCACCTTGTGCCAAACACCCGGTATAAATTTGTTCTATATTCATTTTGTATTTTTTTAAATTTATAATTCAAAAATGGTAAATTTTTTAAACTTTTTTGGTAACATAAGTAACAAATGCTAAACATTTAATAAATACTTTTATTATTCCTTAATGCCCCCCCCCGGAAGAAA
>JAYUTC010000106.1:0-5486 GCA_043755395.1 Ferruginibacter sp. | reverse complement strand
TTTTGCATCAGCCACGTTTCGCATCCTGCAAAGCATATCGCTTGGGTCGCCATCCCTTTCGCAGGCGCATATCTTATACATTTTATCTAAATCGAGTGGTGTGTTTGCAACGGTTACAGTCTGCACCCTTTTACCTTTTTCTGCAAAAGCACTAAAGGTTATTTTCATTCCTTTAAATTTAATAACCCAGCCACCAAACCGTTCCGATGCATCTTTGGCAAAAACATTGTGCAATTCTTTCTCAAGCCATTCTTTAATTTGTTTGCCGGTTACCGATCCAGTTCTTACAGTACTATCTACCGGAAACATGTCGTAAATGTATCCATTGGTGATGGGAATGTTGCCTGTATAATCTGGCGTGGTACGTGGTGGACAAAACCTAAATCCATTCGATAAAACAATATCTATATCAGGTACTTTCCATTTCAATGCATCCAGTATCATGGTATCAATAGGATTTTCTACCACAAAATATCTGTACAACGGTATGGTACTGTAACCGGCAACTTTATACATTTCATCTGCAAAAGGTTTTTCATTATTTTTTATTAACCCAACTATTTCATTTGAAGGACTGAATTTATTTGCAGTTATTTCTACCAGTTCATAATCGTCCTTAATAACCTTACCGTTTTGAATGGTAAGATTAAGTTTGCCTACAAAAGAACCAAAAGCACCTGGCTCAACTACCTTACTGTATTTACATTGAATGGGTTTGCGTACTCTTTCATGTGTATCGCCACCAAGAATATAGTCAACACCTTTACACGCTTCCATATTTGCCAGATAAATCTGTTGCGATAATCCTAAATGGGCAACAATTAAAACATAAGTACATTGCTCCTGGTTACGCAATACATCCACATAATGTCCCAGATTTTCTTCGGGCTTGACATAAATAATTCCTTTGCTGTAGTTGGGTGATTGGCGGATGGGCACCAATGGATCGGTATACCCAATAAAGCCGATTTTTACGCCTTTAATGTTCCATATATAATAAGGAGGAAAGATCAATTCACCTTTTTTCCCATCTCCCAAATCATGATACATATTGGCACAAACCTTGGGTGCATTTAATGAACCCAATAAAGTTTGCATCGCTTTTTTATAGTAGATCACTTCCCAGTTACCGGGTAAATACAGATCGTAACCCAATGCATTTAAAATGGGCACCATGGCTTTGCCGGTTGTTTTTACTGATAGTTCGCTGCCCTGAAACATATCTCCGGTATCAATTAAAAAACTATCTGGATTTTTTCTTCTTTCGTTTTGCAGATAGGTGGCAAGATGTGCATATCCACCAGCTTTACGAAATACGGCTTTTTCATTTTCCCAAAACAATTCATCATGGGGGTGCACCTGGCAATGCACATCGGTTGTTTGTAAAATAGAAATTGTAAAAGGTATATCCCCGGAATCATTTACCACTTTTTTATTTTGTTGAATGGATTGTGCAGCAGCAATTACAGGTGTAGCAGCCAGTAAACCTACCCCACCCAGGGTGCTCATTTTTTTAATAAAATCTCTCCTGTTGTTGTTCATGTGGAATTTTTATTTTTTAATACCGGCTGTTGCTATTTGTTTTGCTTGCTCCTTTTTATTTTGATCTTCCACAATAGGCTTAAAAGGTCCATACTTATGTTGCATTTCCGAAAAATTATCTGCGTATGGCCCAAAGGGAAGATCTATAGGTTTTTTTGATTTATCGGGCCAGTCTTTTGGGGTGTTAATATGGTGCCTTATTTGAGAAGTTACAAATGCAGCTACATCCCAGGCTTCATCATCCGAAAGCAGTGGGTTTTCGTGTGTGGTTCCCTGTGGCATATTATACTTTACATATTTTGCAAAGTTGCTGATGCGGTATAAACCTGCACCGTCATTAAAACTAATTGTGCCCCATAGCGCAGGATAAATATATTCATTTTTATCTGCGTTTAATAAGCCTTTGCCATTTAACTGGTGGCAACTTTGGCATTTTAGTGTATAAACGGTTTTACCTTTTTCGGGGTCTGCAGCACGATCAAGAAATGCAAGATCTTTAAACCCTGATCCCTCTGCTTTTTTACCTTTATCAACATTTGCCCCTACAAAATTGATATATGCTGCTATTGCCTGCATTTCTTTTGAAGTGGTATCCAGTGCTTTTCCATCCAGGCTACGTTCAAAACAATCATTTATTCTTTTGTAAACATTTTCTACCATCCCACTTCTTGCCCTGAATTTTGGATAGAGCGAAGCAACCGAACCATAATTATTTCCATATACAGCAGTGCCTGCCTGCAAATGACAATTCTGACAATTTAAACCGTTACTCATTTGCATTACTGAACCTTTTGGTCCAAGATATTTGGCAGTATGTACAATTAATTCTTTGCCATAGCTTACCTTTTCCTTTTGTTGGGTGTCTGTAATATTATTTATGTCTTTAGCAATCCAATATATGACTGCATCATTCTTTGCAATTTCTTGTGTTGCCTCAACAACGGATGTTTTTGGGTTTGATTTATCGGGTTGACCCTTATAAAATAAAACAAAAGGTATAATAACAATACTCACAACCAGTACCACAATAATAATAAGCAACTTATTAATAACTGATACCAGCCCTTGTGTAATTTTGTCTTCCTCCTGATTTTTTTTCATTAGGAATTATTAAATTAATGAGGTAATTTATCCCTGAAATATCCATAAACCCAGGTGCCGGCAATTGCACTAAATAATGTAACAACTATTACAGAAGCCCCTGCACCAATTTGTGCATATAAAGGCCCCGGGCATGCCCCTGTAATTGCCCATCCCAATCCAAATAATAATCCGCCATATACCTGCCCCTTATTAAAAGATCTGGTATGAAATTCTATTTGTTCGGAATAAATTGTTTTGACTTTAAACTTTTTGATGAGCCAAACTGAAATAATACCTACCACTACTGCGCTTCCAATAACACCATACATATGAAATGATTGTAATCGAAACATTTCCTGAATACGGAACCAACTTATTATTTCACCTTTTACGAAAACAATTCCAAAGGCCACACCAACAATAAGGTATTTTATATTGAAATACCATTTATGTTTCAATTGACTTTCATTTACACAAATACTATCAAGCGAACGAACTTCAAAATCTGTATTTGTTTCAACTGTTTTTTGCATAATATTTTAATTAAAGAGAAAGAATAAACGGAAGAATAAGATTAGTCATAATAAAACCACCTATCATAAAACAACAGGTTGCTATTAATGAGGGCCATTGTAAAGTGGATAAACCCATTATTGAATGTCCACTTGTACATCCACCCGCATACCTGGTACCAAAGCCCACCATAAAGCCGCCACCAATTATCATTAAAAGTCCTTTTACAGTAAGTAATGCGGGCCAGTTAAATAATTGATTGGGAACTAAACCGTTGTAATCAGTAATACCATAACCAGCCAGTTCTGAAGCCAGTTTTGAATTAATTTGTAATGGCTCTGGATTGGCTAAATAAATTGCGGCTATCATAGCACCAATAAAAATGCCCAAGACAAAAAACAAGTTCCATATTTCCTTTTTCCATTCGTATTTAAAAAAGGAAATATTTGTGGGTAAACAGGCGGCGCAGATATGCCGCAAGGAGGAACTGATACCAAAAGATTTATTACCAATTATCAGCAGTAAAGGCACGGTTAATCCAATTAATGGACCTGCTATATACCATGGCCAGGGTTGTTTTATCCAATCAGAAATATTCATATTTATCTGGTTCAATTAAGAATAAAGTTCGCGAAATAATATAATAAAAATGAATAAATCTACCTCCTTCCTATCATACAAACTGGTTTACATGATCCCATGTACCACCATTAATTACATTAGCAAAACCATTTTGCTCCAAAATAGATTTTGCCTGGCCGCTTCTGTTGCCGCTGCGACAGAAAACAATAATATTTTTTTTATTTTTAAATTTTGCCAGATGAGCTGGTAATTTATCCAATGGAATATTTACCGAACCTTTTACATGTCCCTGGGAAAATTCACCTGTTGACCTAACATCAACAAGATAAGCACCTTCTTTAATTATTTCATTTAAATCAGCTTTGGCAGCACCGCCAAATAATTGTTGAAAAATGTTCATTTCTATTATTTTTTATGTAGTAAATTTTTTAATTATGCCAACTAATTCCACTTTGGGCACTACACCACTTTGCCGCCATAGTGGTTTACCATTTTTAAAAAGTATCAGTGTAGGCACACCCTGCACCTGGTATTCATTAGCAGCATAGGGGCTCTTATCTACATCAACCTTAATAATGGTGACAGCATTCCCAATTTCTTTTTTTACATCTTTAAGTATGGGTGCCATCGTTTTGCAGGGGCCGCACCATTCTGCAAAAAAATCTACCAGTACCGGTTTATCTGTTTGAATAATTTCGCTAAATGTCATTATTTTTAATTTTATCCTTCTCTTTTAAAGATTGCTTTTTGTTTTCCTTTTTAAAAATGCCAAACAATAAAGCTCCCATTAATGTACCATAAAGTGTACTGTTTAATGGTTTTGATGTTATCATACAGGTACCTGATGAACACCCAATTTGCTGCCAGTACAAATAACCTGCAATGGCACCAACAATGGCTCCGGCCAGGTATAGTTTATTATTGTTAAACCATTTCTTCATAAGTTATTTCTTTTGTTTGTTCCAATTTCTTTTTAATTGGTGCAGCACATCTGCCAGAACTACAGCAACCAACATTAAAAATGGGCATACCCGTAAATAATACACCCAATAATCCCATAGAAAAATCTTTTACAATTACAGATTGCACTATAATGGTAATGCCTAAGCCCAACCTTACAAATCTCATAAAATTCCAATTACGCAATATTAAAATTTTCATATTACCTGATTTATTTTTTCTATGACAAAAGTAAATACAGTTATCAGATATTTTTGTAACAAAGGTTACATTAATAAAAAGGACTTAGCGAAAATAAATAGATAACAAATTGTAATAGCTAACCCTTATTTAGAGACTATAATTAGTAAAGCTATTCTTCTTATAAACCCAAGGATGTTGTAAAATAATTGAATTAAGATTTGTGAATTAAGAAATTTGTACTTTATTTGATTAAATCTTTAGTTTAAAACTATTGATTAATTTTATTAAAAATATCAACATGAAATATTATCATCAGCTATTTATTGTTCTCTTTGGTTTATTATTTTCTGCATCAACCCAGGCCCAACACAAAATAATATGGGATATCGTAAGCAGTGATACAGCCCAACAGCGGGGTTTGTATAAACAGATTAATAATGTATTAACTGCAGCACCTGATACAAAAATAGAAGTGGTGTTTCATGGTAATGCAGTTTATGCCCTATTAAAGGATACAGGTTATTTTAAAGACCAAATAATGTTTTTTTATAAAAAAGGTGTTGTATTTGCTGCCTGCAATAACTCCCTAAAAAGCAGAAGTATAGATATTAATCGTGTAATAA
>JAYUTC010000105.1:0-2180 GCA_043755395.1 Ferruginibacter sp. | reverse complement strand
TTATGACTTAAAGAGGAGTAGCGTATGTTTTTAAAAATAATATCATTAACTGTTCCATATCGTATATCTTTTGCCCAACCATTATCTTTAATATTAATTCGAATTAACTGGCCAACTTCACCTGCTTTATATTTATATGTTTTTCCCGGATTTTTTTGAACCTGCTCTACATCCCTGATAGGATTATCCAAATCATCATAATAAACATTTTCAGTAATCGGATCTTCTACCCTGATATTATCATAAGTAATATTAGAAATATTTGCCCTGTTACCATTTTGGATATCCATTGCAACATTTACGTAGTGAATGATATCGCAATTTTGGTACAATACATTTGTAATGGAATCAGCAACTGTTTCAGCTCCTATTTCTAAGGCACAGTTCCAATCATTCCAAACAACACAATTTTTTACTGCTACATTCGAAACCTTACTTTGGGTAGTGGAATCCCAATCAGGATTATTTTGCCCCCAGTAAAACTTCCTGATACCCTTTACAACTATACAATCATCAAATGCACGAACAAATGAATTTTGGATAGTTACATTTTTAGTGTTTACAATATCAATACCATCGGCATTATACCGCCACTGGCCGATTATCTTGATGTTATCTATATCAACTTTATTGCACTCATGCGCCAGTAAAGTCCAAATATGGGCATCTCTTAAAATGATACCTTCCACAGATGTGTTTTGGCATTGCTCCAATTGCAATATGGTAAGTGAATCTACCTCTCTCACAAAGGTTGAAGCATCAAGTATTCCCCTGCCCCTGATTTTCAAATTTTTTATTTTATTTGCATAAATGGTTCCATGTACAACTGCTCCGCCAGCAATAAATATTGTTTGATTGTTTTTGGCAAGAATTACACCAGGATAGTGGATTCCCGGGCCAAAGTACAATACATTTTCTTCGGATTTCTTAAGGGTTATTTTCTCAATGGGATTAGCAAATAAATGCAACGCTTTGTGCCAGCCATTTACCTCAACAACAACCTGACATGGTTTCAATATTTTAAAACTAATTGTATTGCCGATTATAACAGGTTTTATGTTTAATGATAGTGGACGAATAGTTACTTTATCAACTGGAATATTAGAATGCACAGTAATAGTTACTTTTTTCTTGATATCAAAAGAACAAAATGATGCTATCTCCGTCTGCTCTATTGGCCGAACAATTCCGGGCCAAACATTAACAGGCATGCCAGACACCCTTGCCTGGTATACAAAAATATTGTTGTTATTTACTTTTACTTTATAATCAGTTGAAGCTGGCTCTCCAGCCGGCCCCGGATATACTACTACCTGCGAATAGACAGAATACTGAAAAACTATTCCTACAATTATTAACAATATTGATTTCATGTATTCTTTATCTGTCATTTTAGTTTTATTAATTTTTAATAAACTATTGAATTTGAAAAACACTTCACACTTATTTAAAAATATTTCATCATACCATCCACCACCAACTGATGCCCTTTTTCATTGGGATGATTTACCTGCGACATGTAATCGGGTATTTTTTCGCCAGTAGAAGCCAGTTGTTGAAAAACAGCATAACTATCTACTAAGCCTGTTTGATATTCTTTTGACAATTCAATAACCTGGTTACAAATTTTTTGTAAATCAGTTTCCTTGCTTAATAAATCTACCCGCTGGTCTGGTGTGGCAGTTAGTAAAATAAGTTTACTATTTTTTTTCAATGCTGCTTTTATCATGTACTCCCAGGCTTTACGGGAAGCTGCTGCACCAATACCTGTATCATTCAAAGCATAATCAATAAACAACACATCAGGCTTGTGATTGAGCACCTGCTTTTTAAACCGCTTGGCTCCCTGTTCCGAGTTTTCTCCACCAATACTCGTAAGGATAATATTGATTACAGCATAAGGATATATTTTCTTTAGCTCTTTCAATAGAAGCAAGGGATAGGATTGCAGTGGCTTTACATCTGGTGTTACAAAATATCCTGATGGAACAGAGTGTCCATGAAAAACTAAGTTGATGGTTCTGTTTTTCGGCCACTCTTTTATTAATTCCTTTTTTATCGATTGTAAGTATTCGTCTTTTTCATCTGCCTTCAACCTGAAAAGTTTATATGATTTTTCAGGTGCCATATCATTTGCATTGGCAGTATGTAAAAGAGGGGTCAACAATCCAGCGATTGAA
>JAYUTC010000104.1:0-5490 GCA_043755395.1 Ferruginibacter sp. | reverse complement strand
TGCTCCAATAGCACCATCAACACTTCTGTGGTCGCAGCTTAAAGTAAGCTTCATTACATTGGTTACGCCAAAGCCCTCTCCTTTTTTAACCACTTTTTCTTTAATGGCGCCTACAGCTAAAATTGCACTATCTGGCGGATTAATAATAGCAGTAAATTCTTCAATATCCATCATGCCTAAATTAGAAATAGTAAAAGTATTACCACTAAATTCCTGAGGCTGTAATTTTTTATCTTTTGCTTTGCCATATAATTCTTTTGCTTCACCTGCAATTTGAGCAAGCGATTTTTGATCAGCAAAACGAATTACCGGCACGATCAATCCTTCAGGCATTGCTACAGCGCTGCCAATATGTATATGATGATTTTGACGGATAAATTCTCCCATCCAGCTGCTGTTTACATCGGGATGTTTGCGAAGCGATAATGCCGCTGCCTTAATTATTAAATCATTGAAAGAAATTTTAACCGGGCTTAATTCATTTAACTGTATTCTTACATTAATTGCATTATCCATTGCAATTTCCATAGTTAAATAAAAATGGGGAGCGCTGAATTTGCTTTCGCCTAAACGACGGGCAATTACTTTACGCATTTGGGTAAGCGGTATATCGGTGTATCCTTCCTTGCCCGGTGAAGTAAAAGCCGGAATAGAAATTTTAGTTTCAATTACAGACTTTGTGGTTTCAATAAAAGGAACATAACTATCGATATCTTTTTTTGTAACCCTTCCTCCATCCCCACTGCCATAAACCTTACTAATATCAATACCTTTTTCAGTAGCTAATTTTTTTGCAAGAGGAGATGCTTTTATTCTTCCGTTAATAGCGGAAAGCTGTTCATCGCTTGCTGATTGTTGTTCGTTTCCAATTGTTAATTCAACTTTTTGACTACCAGAGTCTGGCTGAATAATTTTACTTGCCAAGTGCTCATTGTTTGCTCCCGATTTTTCTGCAGCAATATAAGCACTTACATCAGTTCCGGCTTTACCAACTATAGCAATAATCTCATTTATTTTGGCTGCTTTTCCAGCTTCAACACCTAAATATAATAAAGTACCTTCTTCATAACCCACCACTTCCATTGTTGCTTTATCTGTTTCCACATCTGCAAGCACATCATCACTTTTTACAAAATCTCCCACTTTTTTATTCCAGGAAACTATTTTTCCTTCCGTCATAGTATCACTTAACAAGGGCATACGGATTTCTTTTGCTCCTGCTGGAATTTGTACCTTTTGGGATTGGGTACTTATCAATTGTTCGTTGTTCGTTGTTCGTTGTTCGTTTACAGCTGGCGATGCTTTTATTGCTGTATCATCTAATAAACCTTTATAATCTTCGCCATCTTTACCAACAATGGCTATAATTTGATTAACTTTTGCTGCCTCACCTGCTGGCACACCAATGTAAAGTAATGTTCCATCAACATAACCATTTACTTCCATTGTAGCCTTATCCGTTTCCACATCTGCAAGTACATCGTCACTTTTTACTTTATCACCCACTTTTTTATTCCAGGTTATTATTTTCCCTTCAGTCATAGTATCGCTCAACAGCGGCATGCGAATCACTTCAGCCATATATTAAATATTTCTAATTTTTATTAATTGAAGTTCGAAATTAATGCAAAAAGAGGAAAAGAACCATATTACCTACTTAATAATCCAGTTCTAATCTTAACCTGTCTTTTAATTCCTTTACCAAAGGGTATTCCTCTATTATTTTAAGATACTGTTCTTTTGTGCTATATGTTTTTTCAGAAATGCTTTCACCAGTTTCATTTTCTATAATAATTACAGAATAGGTAAGTTGTTTATTACAAAAATGAATTTGAAGATGATCTACCAAAGAAGCCCTTTCCTGATCGATAAATTTTTGTTGAATATTATTTTCAGTTTGAATTTCTATAGTATTATTATCTATTACTTTTAGTGTTGCCATTTTAAAATTGGTAACTGCCGAATGATTTTTCTTTATGATAAGCTTTTCGATAAATACTCCCCATGCAACATACAATTCCTCCTCTGTTAATTCTTTAACTTCAATACCGTTATTTTTATTTTGTTCAGATACTCTTTGCCGAATTCTTTGTAGTGAAGAAATTCCTGCAATTTGAGGTAAAATATTTTCAGTTTGCTGTTTGTTATTTACCGTTTGGTGTTTACGGTTAATATCAATTTCGGGTCCCTCTATAATCAGCTTTGCTTCTTGCACCTGAATAACTTGTGTCTTAAGGTTTGGTACTGCAGTAGCTTCTTTTACTTTAATAATTGACACCGCTTTAAACGATACGGGTTTTACAAATTCAATTAGTTTTTTTTTACCTATTACATTATCATTATTTACCAACTCTATTGCCTGTTGCAAGTAGCTTAATTTTACTATAGTTAATTCTACTAGCAATCTTTTATTACGGGCCTGCTTATAATTTATTTCTGCATCAGTCAAAAGATTTAGTGCCGCAATTAACCATCCCGCAGCAATTTGTTTTGCGGATTGAAGATATTTTTGTTTAAAATCATCTGCAACTTCCAGCAAAATTGCTGCTTTAGAATCTTTACTAACTAATAGATTCCTGATAAATTCTGCAAATCCCTCCAGTACCGTATCCCCTTCAAAGCCTTTACGATTTATTTCATCATATAACAACATAGCATCACTCAAATTTTGCTGTTGCATAAAATCTAAAAACTTAAAATAATAATCTTCATCTAAAATATTAAGGTGTTCTAAAGTATTAGCATAATTTAAATGGCCGTTGGTAAAACTTACGATCTTATCTAAAATACTTAATGCATCCCTTAAACAGCCTTCGCTCTTTTGTGCAATGATATGTAAAGCGGCTTTTTCTGCTTTTATATCTTCCTTGTCACAAATTTCCTGAAGATGCTCAACAGTATCAGTATTCGTTATCCTTTTAAAATCAAAGATCTGGCAACGGCTTAAAATAGTAGGTAAAATTTTATGTTTTTCAGTAGTGGCTAAAATAAAAATGGCAAAAGGTGGTGGTTCTTCAAGTGTTTTTAAAAAAGCATTAAATGCCGAAGAACTTAGCATATGTACCTCATCCACAATATAAACTTTATATTTTCCGGCCTGAGGAGCAAACCTTACCTGTTCTACCAAGCTTCGTATATCATCTACCGAATTATTACTGGCAGCATCCAGTTCATGAATATTTAATGAAGTACCTGCATCAAATGAAATACAGCTGTTACAAATATTACAGGCTTCGCCTTCTTTTATTTGATTTTCACAATTGATAGTTTTTGCCAGAATTCTGGCACAGGTGGTTTTACCTACGCCTCTTGGACCGCAAAATAAAAATGCATGAGCCAGTTGGTTATTTTTTACAGCATTTTTTAAAGTTGTAGTAATATGTGCCTGCCCTACCACAGTAGAAAAATTTTGTGGCCTGTATTTACGTGCTGAAACTATAAATTTTTCCATAATAGTCAATAAAGAAGCATTGATATGAATTATAAGACATCAATAATAAACCGTTGCTTTAAGCAAATCTAAAATCTAAAATCTGAAATCTCAAATTAATATCGGGTGTCGCTTAAACTCTTTATTCCGATCAAATAAATATCGGTATGTAGCTAAATTTCTGCTTCTGAAAGTTTCGCCAAGGCTTTCGGCTATTTTTATCATTTTTGGGTTAAAATCTCCAATCCACTGCATTTCATATTCGGTATAAGAAACAGCCTGAGTTTGAATAATTTTTGCAGATTCAACAACTATATAAGCATCAATATCCTTTCCCTGCCACTCCGGTATAATTCCAAAAACTAAACCACTAAATTTTTTATTAGGTTCAAATTTTTTAAACCAAAGAAATTTAATTTTCTGCAGTACTCCAAATTTACCATTCAAATGCTTAAACCACTGATTAAGATCAGGTAGGTTTATTAAAACCGCAATAGGCTCATCTTTATAATAGGCAAACCAAATAATACGTTCATCCATTAAAGGTTTCATTTTATTAAACATTATAATAACATGTTCCTTTACTAAATGCTTTAAACCACCATGCCCTGCCCAGGCTTTGTTATAAACTGTTGTAAAATCGGCAGCAAATTTATCTAACTGCATTTTATTTATCTGCAAAGCTTCAAAAGCGGAATCATTTGCAAATTGTTTGTGCCTGTCGAACATTTTTTGATTTAAAACCGCTTTAGGGTTAAGACCAAAACATATCTGGTTATAAAAAATTTTGAATCCAAAATTTTCAAAAAGTTTTACATAATACGGCAGGTTATAATTCATGCAATATAAAGGTTCATTAAAACCTTCAGTTACCATCCCCCACCAACGGTCCCTTTCACCAAAATTTATAGGGCCATCCATTGCTTCCATCCCTCTTTTTTGCAGCCATTTTATTGCATTATCTAAAAGTATATTAGCTGCATCCTGATTATTAATGCATTCAAAAAAACCAATACCACCTACAGGAGTATCATCCCCTTTATTTTTATACTTTTTATTAACAAATACTGCAATGCGGCCAATCAGTTTTCCATTTGTATATTTTAAAATCCATCTTTGCACTTCTCCAAAACGGTAGGCCTTGTTTTTACTTTTATCAAAAACATCATTAATATCTTTATCAAGCGGACGTATCCAATTAGGATCATCTTTATACAGTTGCACAGGAACCTGTAAAAATTGTTCAGCAGCTTTTTTGTCCTCTACTTTAAATAATTCCATTATGCCAAAAATAAAGTATTTCATACTTTCAAATTAAAATACAAATAGTTTGCACTAAATTTCAATACATTTTTTTATATATTAAATTTTCTGGTATGCCCTTTTCCTGTTTCCCAATTGACTTTTAAGGATATGAATATTTGAATAATTTACTTATTTATTGTATATTTAATTATGATGAAAACGACAAAAAATATTATAGGAATAGCCCTGTTAGTAAGTTTAAGTACAGGATGTAAAAAATCCGATACAACACCACCTCCAACACCGGACCTCTGTGCAGGTATAACGATAACCCCGGTTGCAGGAAAAACGCATACTATAACAGGCCAGCTGCTTGGTACCATTACCGTTAATTCTCCAATAGGCTCGGGTTATTTATACAGCATAAATAGCACTAATTTTCAGGCATCCACAAATTTTTTTAATCTGGCTGCAGGCAATTACACAATTACAACAAAAAATAGTAATAACTGCTCCGGTACTTTACCAGTTACAATTAATGGATATGGCACTAAATTTTATACTGTGAGAACAATTATTAATGGTTACTGCGGCCCATGCCATTTAAACGGATCTGTAAATGGCGGAAAAAATTTTGATACAGATGATGCTGTTGTTTCTTCCTGGGACAGAATAAAAGCAAGAACTGTGGATGGCTCTCCTACTTTTATGCCCGAGGGAGGACAGTTAACTACCATTGACAAACAAAGAATTACTGATTGGGTAAACGCAGGTCACAGAATAACAGATTAACACTAAAAAAATTGTAAAACAAA
>JAYUTC010000103.1:0-2186 GCA_043755395.1 Ferruginibacter sp. | reverse complement strand
TATAGAAAAACCATGTAGAAAATTTATAAATTCAAAATGGGCTGGTAAATAAATTCTAATTTTTACTGTTTGCAGGTAATTATCATAAAATTTTTATTTTTCTAAATTTTTTTTGTCAAAAGTTAATTAACCTTATCTTTGCCCTCCAAAATTAAAAAGGGAGTTTAGCTCAGTTGGTTTAGAGCATCTGCCTTACAAGCAGAGGGTCCGCGGTTCGAACCCGCGAACTCCCACTAAAAAGCCCTGCCTCAGCAGGGTTTTTAGTTTTATACCTTTACAATTCTTGAAATCATCCTTCAATATAGCGTGCCGTGGCTCCTGGCTTTCAATGGCCCAGGCAGAAATATTTAAAAAAAAGGTAACAGATTTCTATCCTGATATTATTATTAATACGATTATCATTGAAACTTCGGGAGATAAGGAGCAAGCCACCCCTTTACATTTACTGAAAGGCAAAGATTTTTTTACCCGTGAAATACAGGATTATTTAAATAAGAATAAGGCAGATTTTGCAATTCACTCCATGAAGGATGTAAGCAGCCTGAATTTTTTTGAAGCTGGTCATTATGCCATTATTGACAGGGAGCTATTAAATGATGTGGCTATTTTTAATAAAAATGTTATAAATAAAATTAAAAAAGGGGAAAAAATAATTATTGGTACATCTTCGCCAAGACGTAGTAATATGGCCACTGGTTTTTTGCAAAGGGCTTTACCCAAGTTAAGTGCAAAACCCCTTGTGTTGAAAGCTGAATCAATTAGAGGTAATGTTGATACCCGGTTACAAAAATTAAACGATGGCAGTTATGATGGTATTATATTGGCGGCTGCAGGATTAAACCGCTTACTTAAATATGAACCTGCAAAAGAAAAAATAAAGAGTTTATTGCATGATAAACTACTGATGGTATTGCCTTTGTTTGATTGTCCACCGGCAGCAGGGCAGGGTGCAATTGTTGTAGAAACAACAAATGACAATACCGATGCAATTAAAATATTAAACACCATAAAAAATATCCAACTCACCAATGCAATAATTGAAGAAAGGGTATATGCCAAAAAATATGGCTATGGCTGCTCTCAACAGTTTGGAGTTTTTTATTTAGATACACCTGAAATTTCTTTTACTTATGCATCGGGTAAAGATGACAATGCCAAAGTATTTACTGAATGGAATTTTAAAGCTGAATTAAATTTAATTGGCAAACAATTATTTTCTTCTACTGATTATATGAAAGATTTTTTTAGATATAAGTTAGTGGATGATGTTACAATTAATGCTGCAGCCAAAGTATTTTTTATCTCCAGCCATAAAGCCATTCATTCTTTTGAAATACAAAATAGTATACAGCAGGGAAGAATTTGGGCCGCAGGAACCAGAACATGGGTTGAGTTGGCAAAAAAAGGAATTTGGGTGGAAGGCTGTGCCGATGGATTGGGATTTTATTTTTTATCAGATATTTTTAAAAGCGCACTATTTAATATTGAACTAAATAAAATCCTTATCATCACCAATAGCTCGAGTAAAATGCATTGGTTAAAAGAGGGTATTAATGCAGTTGGAGCTTATGAATTGATAGGGAATTTAACTGCTGAAATAAAAAATAAAATTGCAGATGCAGATATCATTTTCTGGACCAGTTTTCAGCAATATGAATTGTGTAAATCATTTATTAAAAGTAATGTGCAACATGTTTGTCCTGCTGGTAAAACTTCAAAATTGTTGAAGGCAGCAGGTTTGCAACCAAAAATATTCCCAACAATTAAAGCATTTAGTGATTGGAGAAAAAAACCAGGAATTTAATAGTTAATTTAGTTGCAAAGCAGGTAATCTGTATGTTTGACCATCGTACACCAATAACTCATCAATCTCTATTGTCCAGTATTTGAATAAAGGCGATTTTTTAAGATATTTTTCTACCGCTTTTTTATTCTCCGCATTAAATATCATCCAGCTGCGTTGTGTTTCCATACTTACAGAATAATAATCAATAACATTTTTTTCAATTAGTGAATTAATATAGATCCGGTGCGGCGGTACAAAACCCATAAAATTTTCATCCATTTTAAAATGAATAGTAACCTGGTATTTATTTAATTCTTTTTCGTTTAAATAGTCCATACTGCAATATTATTAACCCATGCTGCATTGTATGGGATAATTATATTAAAATAACTATCCCATA
>JAYUTC010000102.1:0-5504 GCA_043755395.1 Ferruginibacter sp. | reverse complement strand
CTGCACATCGTACACCTGAGCGTTTACGGGAATATGCCAGCAAAGCAAAAGAGCGTGGTATAAAAGTTATTATATGCGGAGCCGGTGGCGCGGCCCATTTACCGGGCATGGTTGCCGCATATACAATTTTACCCGTTATTGGTGTACCGGTAAAATCCAGTAACAGTATTGATGGCTGGGATTCTATGTTATCAATTTTACAAATGCCTTATGGAGTACCTGTTGCAACTGTTGCATTAAACGGTGCAAAAAATGCTGGCATATTAGCTGCACAAATATTAGCATTACACGATACTTCCATTGCCGGAAAATTAGAAGCTTTTAAAGAATATCAGGATGATATAGTAATGGAAAGTGTGAAAAATGTAAACAGGCTGGGATTTAGAAATGAATTTGACAAATAAAATCTTTACCGGATTTTAACTTAGTGGTATTAGAAATACTGTATAACATATACGATTTACTCTTTTACATACAATAAGCTATTGGGAACTTTTTAAAGTATTGCTGAAAATATTGGTACAACTAATCATTACTACAGAATTAATTAGAGTACTAAAGTTTTATTTTGAAATATAAGTTGACAGCAAGTATTAGAAAAATCCGATAATTGAAAGAAATTAAATATGGCAACTAACATATCTTCTCTATACATTAAAGCTTCAATCCAAAAAATTTGGGATGTTCTCACTAAACCAGAATTTATTAAGCAATGGCAATATGGAAGTGACGTTATTACAGATTGGGAAGTTGGTAATTCCATTAGATTTATAACAGAATGGAAAGGAAAAGTATATGAACAATGGGGTGAAGTAATTGAAGTTATACCTTACCAACTACTTAAATACAGTCTTTTTGCACCAAGACCAGACCTTGAGGATAAACCCGAAAACTATTTCTTTATGAGTTATGTTCTGGATGTAAATGAAGGACTGGTAAACCTTAAAATTATTCAAGAAGATAATCGTCCTGGAGCAGTTCAGGAAGAATCACAAGGTGAAGAAAACCCTGTTTTAGCTGCTTTAAAAGCATTATGCCAATCATAAATATAGCCCAGGTTAATACTGTAACTTAACTTTTTGCTACTCCCCTACAGCTTATTTTGTTGTAAATTAAAGCAAAATATAAAATAGTTAAAAGACCAATCCAATTAGCTTTAATAAAATGTAAAATTTACTTGTTCAAGTAATTTAGCAGGGATTTTAAATTAAAATTTATCGAATTGTTTTGAAGAAATGAAAAAAATGGGTATGAGATATAGTTATTTTCATTATCATCTTGGTTAGATTGTTTAGTCTACCTGCCAGAAAACTTATTTTCAAGCATTTACGTATATACCCTAAATACATACAGTAAATTATTATTGGCTAATACAAATCAGCAAAGTTCTCATCTTATTAAAGAAAGAAATGAAAAAAATTATTATCGCTGTAGTTATTATAGCGTTTACAATTGGAATTACAAATGCACAAACAAATCTACGCATAAAAGATTTTAATCTTGAAAAGGGTATAGCTATACAGGGCTACGACCCGGTTGCCTATTTTGTTCAAAAAAAGGCTGTAAAAGGAAACAAACAGTTTACAGTTTCTGCAGAAGGGATTATTTACTATTTATCCAGTAACTCCAATAAAGAATTGTTTTTAAAAGATTATAAAAAATATGAACCCCAGTATGGTGGTTGGTGTGCTTATGCTATGGGGGCTTCAAACGAAAAAGTAGAAATTGATCCCGAAACCTTTAAAATTATAGATGGAAAGCTTTATCTATTTTACCATAGCTGGGTAAATAACACTTTAAATAAATGGAATAAAGATGAAGCAAATTTAAAAGCAAATGCAGACAAAAACTGGTCTGCAATTTTTCATTAAAGAATTACTCTGGTAAACTAAAAACCAGAATATCTTATATATAAACCAGTAAATTATTTTTTACATTTAAAACCAACCGAAAATGAAAATAAAATTTATATTCTCGTGGCTATTAAGAATTGCAGCTGCTGTTATCTTATTACAAACCTTATATTTCAAATTTACAGGCCAGCCTGAGTCGGTTGATTTATTTACAAAATTAGGAGCAGAACCCTGGGGCAGAATTGGATCTGGCGTAGTAGAATTGATTGCCAGTGTATTGCTTTTAATTCCTTCAACAGTTTTTACCGGTGCTTTTATGGGAGTAGGTATAATGTCTGGTGCTATTGCAGCTCATTTAACAGTTATTGGTGTTGAATCTAAAGGTGATGGGGGTCAGTTATTTATACTGGCCATTTTAGTAATGACCTGTTGTTTAATTCTTATTTTTTTACATAAAGATCAAGGAGTTGAATTATATAATAAATATCTTAAAAAAAGCAAACAATGAAAATCAGCCTGGTAATTATTTTATTATTTACATCACTATTGTCTGTAAGTAAGTCAAATGCACAGGGATGCAGTGATGCTGGCTTTTGTACTGTTGGTAATATGAACCAACATTCACCTGATTCTTACACAAAATATAAACAAAAACTTACCCTTATTTTGAGTAATGGTATTGGAGATGAAAGTGTTTATGTGTTTACACCTGGACTTCAATATGATAATAAATTAAATAAAAATTGGGCAATTCAGGCTAAAATTACTGGAAACTATTCCAATGGCAATTTGGGCAAAGCAACAGGATTAGGAGATTTGTTTTTATCAACTACCTATACATTTAATAAATTAAATAACTGGGAAACTTCCCTACTACTTGGAACAAAACTCCCATTAAGTAATAGTGATATCCGAAATGGCACTAAACCATTGCCGATGCAATTTCAGAGCAGCTTAGGAACTTTAGATTTACTTGCAGGTATATCTGTTAGTAATAATAAATGGTCTTTTGCCTCAGCTTATCAACAACCTTTAAGCGGCACAAACCGAAATACATTTTTACCAATATACTGGAATACTCCTGAAGCAAATAAATATGCGCCAACCAATTCTTTTAAAAGAAAAGGAGATGTATTATTAAGGGCGGGCTATAATTTAATTACAAAAAATAAATTTGATTTAACTATTGGCCTGTTGAGTATTTATCATTTAGGTAATGATACTTATATTAATGGAAACATTAGTAATAAACCCATTGAATTGGTAGGTTCACATGGTGTTACTTTGAACGGTACTGCTTCAATGCATTACATACTGAATACTAAATTCTCCATTGGTTTATCAGCGGGTACACCTTTTGTTGTAAGAGAAATTCGTCCCGATGGTCTGACAAGAAAATTTGTTTTATCTCCTGAAATAATTTTTAAATTTTAAATCCCCATCTATGCGTTACAACTTTATAATTTTAAGTTTTGCAATAATATTTATGGCTTCCTGTAAAAAAGAAGGCGCATTAGCCCCCACAACTGTATTAAATGAAATGATAGATACCAATGCTGTTTTAAAATACAGCGGCGATTTTATGTCTGGCCCATTTGGTACGGTTAACGGAAAAGCAGAGATATACAAAAAGGGTATCTCCCATGAGATTAAACTTGTAAATTTTACCACCAATAATGGGCCTGCGTTACATGTTTATATCTCCAAAGAAGCTATGCCTGTAAACTATATTGATTTAGGTAATCTAAAATCAACCACAGGAAACCAGGTTTATAGTGTTACCGGTATGCCCGATTTTAAGGACTATAAATATATTTCTATACATTGCGTGGCATTCAATCATTTGTTTGGCTTTGCATTATTAAAATAAATAAGTATGCTTTTTTTTCATCTAAATGAACAGCTAAAATCATTAAGTAATCTTTTACTGATGCTTAACAATGAACAATACAATCAAAAAGTCATTCACCTTGGTAATTCCAGCATTGGGGGACATACCAGGCATATTATTGAATTACTACAATGCGTACTTTCGGGATATGAATCAGGAACAGTAAATTATATAAACAGGGTAAGAAATTTATCACTCGAAAATGACAGGCAATTTGCCCTCAAAGAACTTGGCTTATTAACTACAAATATTATTAATGTCGATAAAGAAATGAAATTAATTACTGAATGTGATTTACCCAATTTTGTTACAACCACTTTTTACAGAGAAATAGTTTATAATACCGAACATTCCGTTCATCACCTTGCTTTAATTAAAGTAGCTTTAAGAGAAATGAAATTAGATTTTGTTGATAGTAATTTTGGTATGGCTTATTCTACAATTAAATTTCTTGCATCGCAGAAAAAAATTCAAAACTAAACATAATGTGTACTGTTGTGTTTATACCTGACAAAGAAAAATATTACTTTGCTTCCTTAAGAGATGAAAATCCAAATAGGCTGGAAGCAATTGTACCATTTCTTACAAATACCAACAACTGTAATTTTCTTGCTCCAAGAGACCCAAAAGGAGGAGGTACATGGGCTGGTATAAATGAATATGGAAATGTAATAATACTTTTAAATGGAGGGTTTAAGAATCATACTAAACAGAATAATTATTCCAAAAGCAGAGGTATTATTGTAACTGAATTGCTATTAACCAAAACGCCTGTTGCTGAATGGACCCTATTTGATTTAGATAATATTGAACCCTTCACTCTAATAGTTTGGGCAGAAGAAAAGCTTTCTCAGCTAGTATGGGATGGAAAATCAAAAACCTTGATTAATTTATCATCAAAAGAACCACATATATGGTCCTCAGCAACATTATATTCTGATAATACAAAAAATTACAGGACTAAATTATTTAAAAAATGGATGACAACTGAACCCTATCTGTCAAAATTTTCATTGCTAAATTTTTTTAAAACTTATAATGAAAATTACAATGGATTTTTGATGAAACGAGGCGAAAATATTAAAACACTCAGTTACACATTTATTGAAATAAAAACAACCAATACGGCAACAGTAAGTTATTATGATTTCAACACTGTATTATATACAAATTCAACTATAGCTTTTCTTAAAAAAGCACTAAATTTTTTATGACAGTTTAGTAATTTTATTTAAAAATTAATAATGCATGATATACTTAAATGGATCAAAATAAAATATATAAAATGCTTTAGCTGGGAATACTGGCCTATGTGGATGATATATTTACCTGCTAGTTTATATTTTGTTTACCTCTCCATTAAAGCAAAGTCATTTTGCTTTTTTTCGGCTGCAAATCCTTCAATAGAAACCGGAGGAATGATATTTGAAAGTAAATGGGATATTTTTAAATTAATTCCTAAACAATATTACCCCACTACTATTATAATAAGAGAACAGGAAAATATTGCTATAGCTGTTACAAAAATGAATAATGCAGAAATGCAATTCCCTTTAGTGGCAAAACCTGACAGAGGTGAAAGAGGATGGTTTGTTGAAATTTTAAAAAGCAAACCAGATTTAGAAAATTATTTATCAAAATATCCCAATGATTTTTTACTTCAGAATTATATTAATTATCCTATCGAATTAAGTATTTTTTATTACCGTCATCCAGATGCTGAAAATGGCGTAATAACTTCTGTAACCCGTAAAGAATAT
>JAYUTC010000101.1:0-2192 GCA_043755395.1 Ferruginibacter sp. | reverse complement strand
AACAGTAAAAATCTTTGGAATAAAAAAGGCCGGCAGATAATTGTTTCAAACATGTTGCGTATTAGAAAACAATTTGGAATTATTTGGTTCCTGATTATTGCAGGTACTTATTTTTTACATAGTCAATCCAGTTTTTAAAACTGTAGGGGGCTTTGCCACCGGTAAAAATTGAATGAATCAATAAGCCCACAAAGAAAATGGGTATTTCAAAAAAATAAGTACCTGCAATAATCAGGAACCAAATAATTCCAAATTGTTTTCTAATACGTAGCATGTTTGAAACAATGATCTGCCGACCTTTTTTGTTCCAAAGATTTTTACTGTTTTCATTTTCCGTTGTGGTATAATAATCACTGCTGGTTCCACCGCCAATATGGATTACTTTTGGTGCTGCAAACAATAATAATTTCCCTTGCTTTCGCAGGCGGCTGCACCATTCTATTTCTTCGGCATACATAAAAAAATCTTCATCCATTAACCCAGTTTTTTGCAGGGTTTCCTTCTTCACTAAAATATAAGCTCCAACAACCCAGTCCACCTCAATTTTATCAGTAATGGTTTGCACACTTGGTATGGTAGATTTAAAACGATAGCCAAGATAACGGATCAATTTGCCAAGATAGGGCAATGGTAGTAAGGTATTCAATCCTCCTTTAATAAAATGAGCACCGGATATTTGGTTGCTGCCATCCGTATTTAATAATTGTACACCGCAACCAACGCTCTCTATTTCATTTTTTAAAAGTGCAATACTTTTATCAATGGCCCCATCCAGGATAATGGTATCTGCATTTAGTATTAAAACATACGCACCATTGGCAATGCGGATGCCTGCATTGTTAGCTCTTGCAAAGCCTGCATTGTAGCCGGTTTGCAGCCATTTTGTCTGCGGATAGGCAGCGAGCACTTTTTCTTTGCAATCATCTTTTGAATCATTGTCCACTATAATTATTTCAAAGCTGTATTGCTGTGTTTGCTGGTAAATGCTTTGCACACAATCCAGTACCAGTTTGGCAGATTTGTAATTTATTATGATGATGGATAGATCCATTGAGTGTTTTTAATTCGGTAGCAATTTATAGTATGAATACTAAATAGCGAACAACGAAATCTTTCAGTGTGCACTTTATTTGACAAAGTTATTTCATTATGATTTTTTTTACTTTTTTAAATCCCTACTTTCGAATGCCACCACATTTACAAACGGTGAAAAAAAATATCCTTTTTTACCAAATAATCCAATCAGATTGTTTAAAAATTTACCCAGCAAATTCATTAAAGGGGATGCATAATTTGTATCCCAATATCCTGCTGTATATTCCATGCTGAAACCTGCTTTATTTATGATGCTTTTATATGCTGTTTTTGGTAATAAATGCTCACACCAATAGCCACTGTCTGGCAGGCAGGTATTGCTTCTTAAAAATGTAACTGCTATTACAGGCTTTTTATTTTTATAATCAGCAATGGCAGTTAGAAAATCTTCTTTTGCTTTGCCCCTTGTTATTGTGCCTAGTTCTGCTAATTGTTTGTCAGTTATTTCAGGCCATTCTTGCTGTAATATTTTTTTTCTATAGGGAAGGTATTGGGTACGTTCAATTTTTTTGTGTAACAGGTAATGCTTTAACCGCATTGCCGGATTGTGAAAATTAGCAGAAGTAGTTGAAAAAATTACTGTATTGGGATTGTGTCGGTAAACTTCTACAAAAAAAAATGGCAGACTGTAAATATGTTCAATCACATTTCTGGAAGCGATTATGTCAAATACAAATCCTTCTGAAACAGCATACTTCAATACTGCATCTATATCTCCGGTAACATAACCATCAATATTAATTTTTAGTGCATTACAGATGGATGCAGCGGTTTCTCTCCAATCTGGTAAATAATCATTGTATACAATTCTTTTAAAATTCAACATGCCTGCCAGCATGTACAAGGTGCCAAGTCCTGCTCCGTAATCTGTAATATTAATTTCTTCTATTTTTTTACCACTTTTTTTTACCGAATGGTAAATGATATGAGCACTGTTTTGAATTGAAAAAAATAATCTTTTTCCCAGGTGATGCTGTATAAAATATTCTTTAAAGCTGTCCCCAATATCAAGAGAGGAAGTATCAAAACTTTGTAAGGTTAAAAATAATTCACTGGCTTTTTGGTTTATCAAAAAAGCCAGCGAATCTTTCTCTTTT
>JAYUTC010000100.1:0-2197 GCA_043755395.1 Ferruginibacter sp. | reverse complement strand
GGTAGCAGGAGTTATTATAATTTGCAATTAATACAGAAAAAAGCATGTGGCTAATTATTGAAATTTTTACTAACTGCAGCGGCTGAGTGATATTGAATTAAATGGCTGTACGCTTCACTATTTACAATTTCCAGCAACGGCCTGTTTTCTATAAACTCATTTAGGGTTTCACCATCTTTTTTCAAATTGCCGGATAGGTAAAAACCATTTTTTTTATCATCAATAATTTCTGGTACTGTATTTACCTTATTAGTGAGTACTATTTTTCCCTTCTTTAAACTATAGAGAATGCTGCCACTTAAAGGCCAGAAAAAACGGTAATCCCTGAACATATG
This sequence comes from Ferruginibacter sp., assembly GCA_043755395.1. GTDB lineage: Bacteria > Bacteroidota > Bacteroidia > Chitinophagales > Chitinophagaceae > Ferruginibacter. The sequence continues at coordinate 1,862 of JAYUTC010000100.1, read as the reverse complement.
AATTGCAAAAGTGGCGTTACCAAAAACATCATTCAACTCATTTTCTGGTACATACCCTAAATAATGAACATTTTTTGAATACTTAGCTTTTAAAGATTTATAGAAAGCGCTTTCTTTACCCAGGGCTTTTCCCACAACATAAAATTTGATCTCTGGCCGCTGTATCTGTAAATGCTGGTGCAACTGCAATGAATATTCGATTCCCTTATTTTTTCCTATAAAACCGAAATAAATAAAATTATTGCTTTTGATTTCTCCTTTTTGAACTTCTGAAGTATCAACAATATGTGGCAGAAAAAAAACATTGTCAATTCTGTACATTTTTTTAATAACATCTACTCCTTTATGAGATAACACATAAATAGCTTTCAGCTTTTTTAAATAAGGTAGCACCCCCTTGAATCTGTTAATATATTTATCGTAGAACTTTGAAATCCTGTTCAGAAAAGGATTATCAAATTGCCGAAACGGATATTTTACCAAAGGGGCATCATGCAGCGTTACCGATACATTACCGTAACCTGCATTCAGCATAGTAAATAAGATTTCTATTTCTTTATTCTGAAATATTCCTATTTCTATATGAACATGATCTCTTGAGGAAACCGCAGACATAATAGTAGTAAGATGCTGGTTACTATCCATCATTACATAACCCCTGTCCTTTAGAATTAAATCGTAAAAATCCCGGGAATATTTGCAAATTCCGGAAAGCCCGTTTGTTGAACTTATGTAAAAATAATTCATGAAGGGTTGCTATAACTTTAAAAGTGTTCAATAGATATTTTATTTATACCATCACATCCTCTCCGGCGTTTTTCAGCAAAGTAAAATTTTTGATCTTGAAAATATCACCTTGTATATCAGCATAACTATTTCTTAAAGCTAACAGCGATTTAATATATGCCTTACTCCAGTTAAGGTAAATTGACCTGCCACCTTTTTTAGGTGGTAATACCAAATACTTAACCAACCTGTATAAACTAAGCAGCAAATGGAAGCTCCAGTTTTTGATTTGCCGATGAAAAAACCGTTCACTAATATTAGCATAGTATAAATTTCTTACCGGGCCATCATTGCCAAAAGCAATGAAAAGTCTTTTTAAATAAGTAAGGGTTAATCGCTCCCTGGTGAGGTAGTGATAAAATTTCAGATCATTTGAAAAATGAAGTGTTTCGCCAATTAATACCAGCGCATATGTCAATTCGAAATCCTCTGAAGAACTAAGACTGCTTCCTTTTCTACCCTCCATAAGAGGGTTAAACTCAGCCCTGGTTAACTTTTCGATGCTGCTCCTCTTAATAGCAATACCTGCTCCATAGAGGTTAAGCAGTTTGCCATTTTCATTATTCATTTCCTGCGAACCTGTTGCAAATGCCTCTGCATATTCATCAAACCAGGTTGGCTTGGAGATTTCAAATACAGGCATCCCAATTCCTCCACATGCGGCAATCAATGTATCAGCGTTTAAAATATTAAAAGCTTTCTGCAGATAGTCAGGAAATAACCAATTATCATCGTCACAAAAAACTAAATATTCATACCTGGCTTCTGAAATACCTTTCCTGCGTGCATTTGCAAGCCCTGGTAAGGCTTCGTATGCAATTCTAAATTCAACGTTAACTTCAAACATATCCCATATTGACCGGGCAATAGGAGCTGTGCTATCTGTTGATGCGTTGTCAATTAAAACTATCTCCCAAACAACGGGTGTATTAAATTCCTGCTTAGCCAATGCCTCCAAAACACTTTTTATACGCTTGCTGCTGTTATAACAACAAATGATTACTGATACCCCCATATCCATATTTTGTCCATACATTTTTAGACTGCTGCAAGAAGGTTTTGTGTTTGTAATTGTA
>JAYUTC010000099.1:0-5525 GCA_043755395.1 Ferruginibacter sp. | reverse complement strand
CCCCCTTTTTTCATCAAGTTTTTGAAAAGCATAAAAAACGCAAGCCATATGCAACGACTGAACAATTTCATTATTATGTAACATTGCCCTGAATTTTTCTAATGGCATTGTCAATATCTCAATATCTTCATTATGATCTAATTGCTGCAATGATGTTTTTTTTCCACCTCTTGCCAGATATAAATGAGTATAATTTTCAAGCATTCCCGGATTTGAAGAAATTTTTCCTAAATAATCAAAGCTGGTAAACTCATACCCCGTTTCTTCTAATAATTCTCTGGCAACAGCCTTTTCAATATCTTCCCCATCATCAATAAATCCTCCCGGAATTTCTAAAATAGTTTCTCCTATAGCATGCCGGTACTGCTTTACCAAAACCACTTCATTATTTTCGGTTACTGGCATAGCGCAAACACTGGCAGGCAATTCCACTACAAAATATGGGTCTACTATTTGTCCATCAGGTCTTTCACAACGGTCCTCTCTTGCAGTAAAATAAATATGGTTACTTATATATTTTGAAGATAATTGTTTCCATTTCATAAATTTTTAGTTTTGTGTTTTTCAGTTAATAATTATACCTTTTTTGCAGATACAAATCTCCAAACAGAATAACTCTAACTAATTGCTTACCACTTCATTCTTTCCCTAAGTGAAATAATATGTGCCACATGATGCTTTCCATGCCATGCATACATACCCAGCAAATCCCAAAGTGAAATTTCTTTTTTTTGTTCAGGATGATATACAGTATTATTTAAAAAACTGTCTCTTGTTAGATTTTTAAGAATATGATACCATCTGCTATGCAGTGCATGAAGTAATGTAAGTGATATATTAACCGGTAATTCCAGAGAGTCTTTAAGTTCTGCCCATTTTACTTCATCATATGGCCTTATAGTTGGATTATCTTCTGTAAGGCCTAATTTAAACCTTATATAGGCATTCATGTGGCTATCTGCAACGTGGTGTACCACCTGTTTCACCATCCATCCATCTTCTCTGTAAACGGTATTTAATTGTACATCATCTAAATTTAAAACGGTATTTTCCAAATGCAGAGGTAAATTTTTTATATCAATCAGCCAGTCCTTTAATTGTTTATCCGAAAATGGCTGTATTACATATTTACCAATGGGATATCTTAAATCTGCTATCATTATTGTGTGATTGCTGGTTTTATCTCTTCTAATGTTAATTCAAAAACTAAAGCGGCACCTGGAGGAATTTGATTAGGATCCCGGGGATTTAAATTGTAGGCAAGTTCAGTAGGAACATATACTTTCCATTTATCACCTTTTGTCATTAATTGTAAAATCTCTATCCATCCCTTTATAAAATTTGTTACCAACATAGTTGCAGGCTGCCCTCTTTTGTAAGAATTATCAAACTCTCTGCCATCAATTAAAGTGCCAACATAGTTTACCACTACAGTATCTATTAATCTGGGCAGAACAGTTAAGCTGTCGCTTTTTTTAATTACTTCATACTGCAAACCACTAGGTAAAGTTGTTACTTCTTTACGCTTTTTGTTTGTCTCTAAAAAAGCAACCCCTTTAGCAATTTCAGCAGCAGCTCCACTTTTTGCAAATACATCCAATTGCTTTTGTAAACTGGCATTCATTTGCTCTGTGCTTAGTTGGGGTTGTTTACCTTTATAAACATCCTCAACAGCTTTTTGCATTATTGCTGCGTTTATTTTGCTAATATTTTGTGACTTCATATTACTGGCTACATTATAACCAGCGGCATAACTAAAACTGTCTAATAAATTTTTAAACCCGGATTTTGCAACAGCCGGCTTAACAATAGTTTTTGGTTTAACCTGTGCTGTACCATAAAAAAATGTTGAAAATGTCAACATACATAAAAATACTTTCTTCATTTCTGTTTTATATTTTTTGATTTATTAAATTAATTTGTAAATAAACAAATATTTATTCATCCCTCATCTCCTTGCCTGTTAAATGTATAAAAACATCTTCGAGATTGGCGGCTTTTACCTGCCGGGGTTTTTCAAATCCTGATAACACAAGATTATCAATCAATTTATCAGGAGAATCCAGGGATATTATTTTTCCTTCATCCATTATCGCAATCCTGTCACAAAGTTGTTCTGCTTCATCCATATAATGAGTAGTAATAATTACCGTTGTCCCTTTTTCTCTTATACCTCTTATTAATTCCCATAAATTTCTTCTGGCCTGTGGATCCAGTCCTGTAGTAGGTTCGTCTAAAAAAATAATTTTGGGTTTATTAATAAGAGTTGTTGCAATAGAAAAGCGTTGTTTTTGCCCGCCACTCATTTCTTTGTATTTATTTTTTGCTTTGTCTTCCAGATTTACAAGCTTTAATAATTCCATTGGGTTTACAGGCTGGTTATATAAGCCTCCAAATAGATGTATCAATTCCACTAAAGTTAACCCGGGATAAAAACCAGAAGTTTGCAATTGTACACCAACTATCTTTTTAATTTCGTTAGGGCTTTTACTCAAATCCATACCATCCACAATAATTTCACCACTGGTTTTATCTCTTAAAGTTTCAATAATCTCAAGTGTGGTAGATTTACCTGCTCCATTGGGGCCAAGTAATCCAAATATTTCACCTTCATAAACATCAAAAGAAATATTCTTTACTGCTTCAAAACTGCCGTAATTCTTACTTAAATTTTTAACTGAAATAATTATTTTTTGCATACCTTAAACCCTAAATGAATCTTTAAAAATATTGATTACTTTTATTTACTTTTCGTTCATAAAACCTTCAAGTTCCTCCATCATTAATTTACTGCCTGCAAAAAAGGGTGTACGCTGGTGCAACTCTTTGGGCTGTATTTCCAGTATTCTTTGATTGCCATTGGTTGCCTTTCCGCCAGCCACTTCTACAATAAATGCACAAGGATTGCATTCATATAACAATCTTAATTTACCTTTTGGTTTATCCAAAACTGCTGGATACATAAAAATTCCTCCTTTTATTAAATTTCGGTGTACATCAGCCACCATACTGCCAACATACCTTTGGGTATATGGTCCACCGTTATTTTTATTTTTTTTCTGACATTCAGTTATGTACTTCTTTACATTTTCTTCATACTGAAAAAAATTACCATGGTTAACAGAGTAAAATTTACCAGTTTCCGGACATTTTATGTTAGGATGGCTTAAAGTGAATTCCCCAATTGAAGGATCCAAAGTAAACCCGTTTACACCTCTTCTGGTAGCATATACCATCATTGTAGATGACCCGTAAATAATATAACCTGCTGCAATCTGTTTTATACCAGGTTGTAAAAAATCTGCTCCTGTTGCTGGTTTTCCCAATTCGCTCACCCTTCTGTATACACTAAAAATAGTACCAATAGATACATTTACATCTATATTACTACTACCATCCAAAGGATCAAACAAACATACATATTTACTATTATTACTAACCTCATCATCAAAAATTACAATTTCATCTAATTCTTCGCTGCCAATACCTGCACAACTTATTCCATGGCGTAAAACACCAACAAATTGGTTATTCGCAAAAACATCTAATTTTTTTACTTCTTCCCCCTGTACGTTCATAGAACCTGCATCACCTAAAATATCTACCAAACCGGCTTTGTTAACCTCTACATTCACACGCTTGGCTGCCAAACCTATATCCCTTAACAAACTTGATAATTCCCCTGTGGCTTTTGGAAAATCACGTAACTGCTGAATGGTAAATTCATCCAGTGTTTGCACTCTGCGGTTAATAATCATAATTTTTGCCCCTGCCCCCAAAACAGGGATATTACAGGTTTTTTAAAATTAAATTTATAATTTGTCATCCTTATAAAATGAATTGCAATAATTTAATATCCATCTGATTCATTCTTTGATTTAGATTTACGATTTTTGCAAATCAGTTTAACAGGGCTAAATTACAGAATTAACTTATTCAACTACTAAAAATGAAGGTTTTTAAATTTGGAGGTGCAAGCATTAATAGTGTAGGAAGAATTCAAAATGTTGGGAAAATTTTACAGGAGTATAAAGGTGAAAAGATTTTTATTATTATTTCGGCCATGGGAAAAACAACCAATGCGCTGGAAAAAGTAACAGATTCATTTTACGCTAACAGAAGGGATGAGGCTCTTAAATTATTTGAACTGGTTAAAGAGCAACATTTAACTATGCTTAAATATGTTACCTTATTACATTGGCAGGATGCTGAAAATAAATTAAAAGATTTTTTTATTGAAACAGAATGGCTATTGCATGATAAACCCGAGAGAGATTATGATTATTATTACGATCAAATTGTTTGCTGCGGAGAACTTTTAAGCACTGCAATGATGAGTAATTATCTAAATGAAATTGGTGTTAAAAATAAATGGATAGATGTAAGGGATATTGTAAGAACAGATGATAATTTTAGAGATGCCAATATTGACTGGAAGTATACCCAACAAAAAGTATCTGAACTGATAGAACCCTTATTTAAATCAAATGATATTATTCTTACCCAGGGATTTATAGGCGCTACTGATGAAAATGAAAGTACCACTTTAGGAAGAGAAGGAAGTGATTACAGTGCTGCAATTTTTGCAAACCTCCTGAATGCAGAAAGCCAAACTATTTGGAAAGATGTGGAAGGCGTAATGAATGCCGACCCTAAACAATTTTCTGATGCAAAATTTATTGAGGCATTGAGTTATGATGAAGTTATTGAAATGGCATATTATGGTGCTCAGGTTATTCATCCAAAAACAATTAAACCTTTACAAAACAAAAATATACCATTGCATGTGCGTTGTTTTTTACAACCCCATCTTGCAGGTACCATTATCAGCAGTAAAGCCGTACATAATTTACCACCAATAATTGTTTTAAAAGATAAGCAAGTATTAATGGAGTTGAATTCAAAAGATTTTTCTTTTGTTGGAGAAGAATATGTAAGCCGCTTATATGATTTATTTGCACAATTAAAAATACGGCCCAACCTAATTCAAAATGGTGCCATCAGTCTGTTATGCTGTTTAGATGACAAACCTGATAAAATAGAAAAACTAGCTTTAGCAGCCGCAGAAATATTTGAAGTTAAGGTTAAGAAAGACCTTACACTGCTAACCATACGCCATTATACAAGAGAAAAATTTGATGAATTAACAATAGACAAAACTATTTTACTTACACAAAGAACCACTGAAACTATTCAGGCATTGATGCATTAATTAACAATATAGTCTCCCTTTGCATTTACCATTATTACCGGTATTTGTTTTTTTTCTTCAAAAAAATTAAACACTTCTTTAAGCTTTGAAGTAAACTCAATCAATGTAGGTCTTGTTTGTAATGTTTGTGTAAGATAATCTACAGATTTTTTTGAATTATATTTTATGGGAAAAACATGTACAGGAATAAAATCCTGGCCATTGGCTTTTACATATGTAGCTATAATATAAAGTTCTTCAATGGGAATATCACTTATAGGAATACAACCAGTTGAAACACAATTTCCGTGAATATAAATGGCATTTCCCGGAT
>JAYUTC010000098.1:0-14220 GCA_043755395.1 Ferruginibacter sp. | reverse complement strand
CATCACGATATGGCTTTCCGCCAAGGCCACTAACTTTTACAGTACCCTCTAAATCAGTTTGACCATTTTCTTCTTTAATAAAGTAATTTAAAATTCCTTCGTAAGCTTTTTTTGCAATTGTATTTTTAGAAACAGGAAGATATCCTTTACGCACTCCTTTTGCAACAGCATAAGTAAACTGGCAGCTTGCACTTGCTTCAAAATAATTTTTTTCTTTACCATGACCATTATAATTCATTACATCATACCACAAACCTGTTGTTTTATCCTGTTGTTTTTCTACAGCACTAATCAGGCGGTTTAAAATATCAATCAATACTTTTCTTTTGGAATGTGTTGCAGGAAAATAATCTAAAGCATCAACTAAGGCATCACAATACCATCCCATTGCCCTAGCCCAAAAAAGAGGTGATGTTCCTGTTATAATATTGGACCATTGCTGTTGCCTGCTTTCGTCCCATGCATGATATATCAAACCTGTTTTTGTGTCTCTTGCATGTTTTTCCATCCATATAAACTGATTGGCAATATCATCAAAGGCGCTGTCTTTATGAAACAACATTGCGTACTCCGCATAAAATGGTGCTCCCATATATAAACCATCCAGCCACATTTGGTTGGCATAAATTTTCTTATGCCAAAAACCACCTTCCTTAGTTCTTGGTTGTGCATTTAATTGATTAAATAATAAATCAGCAGCTTTTTTATACTTTTCTTTTCCGGTAACCCTGTATAATAACAACACCAATTTGCCATTATTAACATTATCCAAATTATATTCTTCTTTTTCATAGCCTTTTATACTGCCATTATCATTTACAAAAAAGTCCATCTTTTTCTGAATATCAAAAAAATATTTGGATTTGCCGGTATTCATCCATAACCCCTCAAAACCTTTTAAAACAACGCCCATATCATAACTCCACTTTGTGTAACCGCCAATAGGTAAAGAGTCTTTCCAAATGTCCATAACTGTTGTGGCTATTTTTTCGCCGGCAGTTTGTGAAAATACAGTTGTTGAAACTGCAATTAATAGTATCAGAATTAATTTTTTCATATTACAATTCTCTAATAGGAAATTTACTTTATTGAGAAGAATATTTTATACTTAATCAGTTACACCGGTATTGCCAATTTATAAAATTGGTTGAATTTAATAATATTCACTTCTACCTATACATTTTACTTTTAAATATCAAAGTAACTGATTATTGAAAGCCCCTTATTAAGGTAAAAGTGCTACTTTAAGATGCCAAAATAAAAAACTTTTAACCACTATACTTTTTTTGCTGCCTGCCGGGCTACCAGTTTCCATTGGCTCTGTTGTTTTTCCCAAACCAGCATCACATACAAATGCACTTCTCCAGGTTTGCCTCCATCATTTGTTTTAGCACTTAAAGTATGCCATACTATTACCACATTCTTATTGATTACCGATATCATTTGTTCGGATAAATCTATAGTAACAAAATCACTTTGGCCACTTAAAAACTTATTTACAAATTCTTTTTTATTATCAATATGTCCGCCCGAGTGCCTGTAAATTAAATTATCCGATATTAATTTTTCAAACATAACAGAATCCCCATCAACCATTGCCTTTCTAAGTTGCTCCACTTTTTCTTCTACTTGCTTTTGGGCTTTAGCCTGGGCATGCAAATCTATTGATGACCAAATAGTACAACTCACCAATAAAAACCTGATTAAAATTTTCATATCCCTATTATTTTTTTCTCTTTACAACTTTTATAAGCTATTTCAATTACATGAATAACTTTTTTTGCTTCTTCTGCTGTAACAGGTAAATTTAAACCTGTAGTTAATGAAAGGTAAATCCCGTTATAGTAATCCATGTAATTACCATTTTCTGAAGAAACATATTCACGAATAATTTTACCTTTTATCTCGGTATGAAGTAAACCCATTTCATTTTCTGGCTCTTTGCCCCAATCATTCATATCAGGAGTAAGGCTTGCCAGTAATGCGGTTTCCTGTACATCCGTTCTTGGTTTAATAAAAGATCCCTTTGTGCCATGCAAAATATAGGAAGGCAATGCTTCCCTTACCACATAACTTGCTTTTATCCTTACCCTGAGTGATGGATAAAATAATAGCAATTCCATATAATCATCTACAAATGAAATTTTTCTGGCAATTCCTATATCTGCAAATATTGATTCAGGCATTCCAAATAAACACAAAGCCTGGTCTATTAAATGCGAACCTAAATCATATACTAAACCAGTTCCAGGCCCGGGTGTTTCCTTATGGCCTTTGGGGCTAAGATCTTCTTTAAACCTGTCGAAATGAAATTCAACTTCTACAATTTCTCCTAACAAACCTTCATTAACTACTTTCCTTATTATTTTAAAATCGCTATCATACCTGCGGTTTTGATATACTGAAAGTAATTTGTTTTGATCTTTTGAAATTGTTATCAATTCATCACATTCCTTTACTGTTAAGCAAAATGGTTTTTCAACAATTACATTTTTACCAGCCAGTAAAGCCTTTTTTGCAAATTCAAAATGTGTATAATTGGGTGTATTTACAATAACTAATTCAATTTCCTTGTCGTTAAGTAAAGCTTCATAGTTATCAAAAGATATTATATCAGGGTATTTTTGTGCGGCACTTTTTTTAGTTCTTTCCCAAACACCATATAATTCAAATCCTTTATGTAAATGAAGAAATGGTGCATGAAATACCCAACCACTCATACCAAAAGAACACAATGCTGTTTTAATTTTTTGCATATGAATTTAAATTTACTTTGTTAAATCTCCTTAAAATATTTTTCTAATAAATTATTTTAGCATTTACCAATTACAGGCGATTTATCCAATTCCTTAATCGCTCCATCCAGTTATCATCAGTTGTTATATTGTTTAATGCAAACCCATGCCCTCCTTTTGGATACAAATGCATTTCTACCGGAACTTTATATTTAATACAAGCCTGGTAATAGCGAATGCTATTTTCAACAGGAACTCCACCATCATCACCGGCATGAACGAGAAAAGAAGGTGGTGTATTTTTATTGACGTGTAATTCGTTACTAAAAAATAATATTTTTTCTGTAGTCGCATTTTTTCCAATTAAATTATTTTTGGAACCCTTATGTGCTATAGAACTATCAAAACTCATAACCGGGTAAACCAATATTGCAAAATCAGGGCGAACTGAAGTAGTATCATTATTATCAGCATCTGCCTTAAAAGTAAAATGAGTAGCCGCTGTTGCAGCCAAATGCCCTCCTGCAGAAAATCCCATAATACCTATCTGATCTTTATTAAGGCCCCATTGCTTTGCATTATTTCTTACCCATCTTATAGCTTGCTGTGCATCCTGTAATGGCGCCATACTTCTGTCAATCATTGTTATATCATCAGGCAAACGATATTTTAAAACAAAAGCTGTAATCCCCCATTGGTTAAATTCTTCAGCAACCCGTGTCCCTTCTTTGTCAATGGTTAAATAAGCATAACCTCCACCAGGGCAAATTATTACTGATTTTCCATTAGCCTTTGTAGGCTTGAACAGGGTGATTGTGGGAACACTAACTTTTGCAATCCTTGTTATCTTATCTGTAAATGTTGAATTTTCTTTATTAGGAGCATTAATAGAATTAGGAACAACATTTTTATACAATGGCATTTCCGAATTGATTTGTGCTTTTGCTTTTATATTCATTGTTAGAAAGGATATTAATATTATTTTTTTCATTTTATGATACAGGTATTATTCAGCAGATTATTTTTAAATAAAAAAATATAACCCAATTTTATTTGTTTTTTTCTAATTTGGACGAAAGCAAACATACTATGCAAATATATTTTAAACTAAGTCCAAAAAAGAAAAATATATTTAGGTCAGTTTTAAAATAAATTAACCGCTTTAACGCTGTCTTTCTTATTTTTATTGAATGAAATTGCAATTTTGGTCAGTAGGCAAAACTCATGAAACCTATGTAAAAGAAGGTTTGGAAATGTTTACCAAACGTATCTCTCATTATTATCCGGTAGAATGGAGTATTATTCCTGTTCCCAAAAATACAGGCATAATGAGCGAAATGGATCTAAAGAAAAAAGAAGGTGATACTATTTTAAGTTTTTTACAAAAAGATGATTATCTGGTTTTATTGGATGAAAGAGGTAAACAAATGAAAAGTGAAGACCTGGCAAAATTTATTGAAACCAGGGCAAATGAAAGTACTAAAAAGATTATCTTTTTAATTGGCGGCGCTTTTGGGGTCAGCGATGATGTGATGAAGAGGGCTAACTACAAATGGAGTTTATCACCTTTAGTTTTTCCACATCAGTTAGTTAGGCTAATTTTGGCCGAACAGGTTTACAGAGCATGTACAATTATTAAAAACGAAAAATACCATCACCCCTAAATTATTAACCCACTTTTTCTTATGGATGAATTATCATTATTCCCGGTTACTTTTTCAATTATTGCTGTAACTGTAGTATTTTCTTTAATTGCTTTTAATAACCAGGAATTGAGAAATAAAGCGCTATTTTACCCCTACGGCATGTCTGCTACGTTACAGTATTACCGTTTTTTAAGTCACGGCTTAATTCATGCCGATTACATTCACTTGTTTTTTAACATGTTTACTTTATATTCCTTTGGAAGATTTGCAGAAATAGCATTATTTACCAAACCAGAGTACATAATATTATATGTTACAGCATTGGCTGCTTCATCTATTTTTGATTTTATTAAGAACCGTAATAATTCCAGCTATGCAGCACTTGGGGCTTCGGGCGCTGTTTCGGCAGTTTTATTTTCTACTCTTATTTTTGATCCATGGTCAAAAGGCGTTGCTTTATTTGGAATAATTGCACTTCCAAATATCTTATTTGCTGTGCTGTATTTAGGTTATTGTGCTTACATGGGTAAACGTGGCGGGGATAATATAGGCCACAATGCGCATTTATGGGGTAGTTTGTACGGATTTGTATTTACCGCAATATTGAAACCCGAATTGTTTAAAACTTTTTTAGAAAAACTTATTCACCCGTCGTTTTAAAATCTAATTGTAAAATCTCAGTGGTTTTATGGGTAATTTTAAAACGGTCATCAATACGCAATCCAATTACCCAGATAATTTTTTTATTCATTTCAATAACCCATACCTTTTCTTTTTGTGTAAGGGACAGTTTTTGATCAATTAAAAAACGGCTGAGCTTTTTCTTTTTTTGCATACCCAGCGGATAAAAATAATCTCCCTGTTTCCATTTACGAAGCAAAAGAGGAAATTTAATTTCCCCAGTATCTAATTGAGCTGTTAATGATTGAGTATTGATAATTGAAGGCTGCGATTTTTTTTCAATTAACAATACTCCCTCCTGGAAGGTTATTTTTTTATCATTTTCTTCAATTAAAATATTTTGTGCTTCTTCGGTTTTATTGGAAGAAATAATAAGCCACTTTCTATTTTTAATAACCCGGTGAGTAGGCGACTTTATATATTTACCTGATTCACTATGCAGCAACCCAATTACTTCTTCTGTTTGATGAGATGTAAAATTGTAATTTTTGATAATTTCATATATAATTGTTGCTAATGGAATTGTCTTTTGCAATTTTAAAACCGGAATATGAATTTCATTCCCATTTTTTTCCAGCAATTTTTTTGTATGTAAGCCAACAGCCTGGTTGTATAATTGTTCTGCCTCGCCAAGTCTTGTAATATTTTTCAAAATATTTTCTTCTGCTTCCGGAAATATTTTTTTAATAGATGGTATTAGTTCATTTCTGAAATAATTACGGGTGAAATCATTTTGCTGGTTGGTAAAATCAGTTACAAATCCTGATTTATTATTGTTTGCAAAATCTTGTACAATTCCCTTATTTGCAAAAAGCAAGGGCCTTACAATTTTATTTTGCTTGGGTAAAATACCATGCATGCCCTTAATTCCTGTTCCCCTGAAAAAATTCATAAGCACCGTTTCAATATTATCACCTGCATGATGGGCAGTAACAATATAATTAAACCCATTAGCATTTCTTATCTCTTCAAACCAGGCATAACGCAAATCTCTTGCAGTTTCTTCAATTGATTTTTTTTCTTTATTTGCAACAGCATTTGTATCAAATTTGATGGAATAAAAAACTGCATTATATTTTTTTGATAAGTTTTCTACAAATTTCTCATCCCGGCTACTGTCTTCTCCTCTTAACTGAAAATTACAATGAGCAATGGCAAAATCGTATCCCACCTGTTTGCATAATTCACAAAGCACCACACTATCCACACCACCACTTACTGCAAGCAACAGTTTATCTTTTGGTTGAAAAAGATGGTATTGTTTTATATAATGTTGAAATTTATTTAATAAATCCATGGTTCTGTCTCTTCCAACTATTGAGAACTTAGTTTTTAATTTATAGTATTTTTTAGTTTAACTTAATCTAATCTCTTAATAAAAGTTTACTATAGAAATGTGAAAAAGTGCGTATCACAACATTGTTTAAATAAATTACAAATGCATGTTCAAAAAAATATACCCTATTGCCGCCACATTAATTTTCTCACTTAATTAAATTCACTTTTAGAACCTTGGGGCCATTTTATTCCTCAATATCCTCCTTTGCCCCAATAAGCTCACTATACGAATGATTATCGCCAGCTTTTTTTGCTTCATGCATACCTCTTTCATACACTCTTATTGCCCTGTCAAAGTCGCCGGCCCGCTCTAATAATTTACCCAAATGATAATATGAACCAATGTAAGTAGGCTCCCTCAGCAAAATTTCATTAAATAGTTTACGGGCTTCCTCATCCCGGTCAATTTTAATGTATTCTAATGCCAGTGCATGTTGCAGAAAACTATCCTTATCGGCAGTTTTCATATATTCCAAAAGTTTTTCTATTCTGCTCACTTTTTATTATTAATTTTTAAATTTTAAGTTGCATCTCTTATCTTTGCTTTTAGTTGCATAAACAACCAATTATGAAAATATTAGTTTGCATTTCCAAAACCCCCGACACAACAGCAAAAATAGCCTTCACAGATAACAATACGAAATTTGTAGCGGATGGTGTACAATGGATTATAAATCCATATGATGAATGGTATGCTTTAGTAAGGGCCATTGAGTTAAAAGAGAGTGATCCCTCCCGTATAATTCATTTAGTAAATGTTGGTACAGTTGATACTGAACCTATCATTCGCAAAGCCCTGGCACTGGGTGGTGATGAAGCGATCCGGATTAATGCTGACAGTCATGATAGTTTTTATATAGCCAGCCAAATTGCTGAAGTAGCAAAACAAGGGGGTTACGATTTAATATTTACGGGAAAAGAAACTATTGATTACAATGGTTCTTCCATAGGTGGTATGATAGCAGAATTAATGAACATTCCTTATATTTCGCTTGCAACCAAATTTGATATTATGGATGGTGCTGCAATTATAAACCGAGAAATTGAGGGTGGTGAAGAAACCAATAAAGTGGCACTACCTGTTGCCGTTAGTTGTCAGAAAGGAATGGCAGAACAACGCATACCTAACATGAAAGGTATAATGGGCGCCAGAAGCAAACCACTAAAAGTGCAGGAGCCCGTTGCAGTTGATGCCTTAACTGCTATTGTATCTTTTGATTTACCTCCGGCTAAAGCTGGTGTTAAATTGGTTTCACCAGATACACCGGAAGAACTGGTGAAGCTACTTCATGAAGAAGCTAAAGTTTTTTAATGGTTACCCCTTGTACCTAAGATTATGTTTTTAACAAATCAAATTTATAACAGCCTTTGACAAATTTATAAAAGGCAAAATTCATAAATATGTCAGTTTTCGTTTTTTTAGACCAATCAGAAGGCCATATCAAAAAGTCTTCCTTTGAAGTAGCATCATATGCAGCTAAAGTTGCTGAACAATTAGGCACAATTGCAGAAGGTATAGTTTTAGGCAATGTTAATGATGACTTGGCATCATTAGGCATATATGGCTTAAAGAAAATACACACTATAAAAAATAGTATACTAGACCATTTGGATGCAGAGGTATTTACCAATGTAATTGCACAGGTTGTAGCTTCAACAGAAACATCTGTTGTAGTTTTTTCTAATAACCTTAATGGTAAATCTATTGCTCCACGTTTAAGTGCAAAACTAAAAGCAGGTTTGGTTAGCGGAGCTATTGCGTTACCAGATACAAGCAATGGTTTTGTAGTTAAGAAAAGTGTTTTTAGTGGTAAAGCTTTTGCAAATATTGCAGTAAATACCCCAGTAAAAATTATTGCTCTAAACCCTAACTCATTTAATTTAATAACTGGTACAGGCCTGGCCGAAGTTGCTGAATTTACAGTAACAGTTGATACCCCAAAAGTTACTGTTACTGCTGTAAATAAAATTGTAGGCGAAATTCCTTTAAGTGAGGCAGACCTTGTAATTAGTGGTGGCCGTGGTTTAAAAGGACCCGAAAACTGGGGATTGGTTACTGACCTGGCAAAATTATTAGGTGCTGCCACTGCCTGCAGCCGTGCAGTTGCAGATGTAAACTGGCGGCCACATCATGAGCATGTAGGACAAACAGGTTTAGCTATTGCACCTAATTTATATTTTGCAATTGGAATAAGCGGAGCTATACAACATTTAGCAGGGGTAAACAGAAGTAAAGTTATAGTAGTAATTAATAAAGACCCCGAAGCCCCTTTCTTTAAGGCAGCAGATTATGGTATTGTTGGTGATGCATTTGAGGTAATGCCCAAAATTATTGAAGCAGTTAAAAAACTTAAAGAGGCATAGAATAATCTTAAACTAATTTTATACAATTGCTGCAAGCCTGAAAAGTTTGCGGCATTTTTATTATCTTGTTTCCCATAATTCAATACAATATTTGAATTAAATATGCTGTTTTATATTGATTTAAATAAATTTTTGTGGTGTATAATTTAAGTTTTAAAACACTAAAATTGTCGTTTATAATTTGAATAAAATGCATAAAGTGTAAACCAAAATTGAGGAAGTTTAAAAAAAATATAAGCTGTCTTTAAAATCGTCACTTATTTTACTAAAAAGTCTTAGTTTCGTAATTACAAATTATGAAGAAAATAGAATTGGAAATAGTAGCATTATCGCACAGCATTACGCAAACTCATTCTTATGCAGTTGTATTGGGGGAAGTTAATGGATTACGACGTTTACCTATTGTTATTGGAGGATTTGAAGCACAGGCCATTGCAGTAGCACTGGAGCGCATGAGTCCAAGCCGTCCGCTTACCCACGACCTGATGAAAAATTTTATGCTGGCTTTTAATGTGGAGCTTCATGAAGTGGTAATTAATGATTTACAGGAAGGGATATTTTACAGCAAATTAGTATGCAGCTCTGCCAATGACACAGTAGAAATTGACTCCCGAACTTCGGATGCCTTAGCGCTTGCTGTAAGATTTGGATGCCCTGTTTATACTTATGATACTATTTTAGACCAGGCAGGTATTTTGATGGAGGATGATGGTAAAAAGAAAAAAATACAACCTGTGACTACAGAAACCGGTGGCAGTGATGATTTAAAATCTATGACGCTGGAAGATTTAAATACTTTACTAACAGAAGTACTGGATCATGAAGATTATATACGAGCAATTGCTATCAGGGATGAAATAAAAAGCAGGAAGACTAAATGACAATTGATATCTGAACTATACAATGATTGTTTTCCCCAACTGTAAAATAAATTTAGGCTTACATATTCTTAATAAGCGTGAAGATGGTTTTCATAATTTAGAAACTGTTTTCTATCCTGTTGATTTAAAAGATGCTTTAGAAATTATTCCTTCCACAAATTTAAGTACAGCAATAGAATTTACTTCAACGGGTTTTCCGGTAGAAATAAATGGCGAAGATAATATTTGCATAAAAGCGTATCAGCTTATAAAAAGAGATTTTCCCAAATTACCATTAATAAAAATGCATTTACATAAAGCCATTCCTATTGGCGCCGGATTGGGAGGTGGCTCCGCTGATGGTTCATTTACCTTACGGATTTTAAATACTAAATTCAATTTAAATCTTTCATCCTCTAAGCTACTGAACTACGCAGCACAGCTTGGCAGCGATTGTCCTTTTTTTATCATCAACAAACCATGTTTTGCAACTGGCCGTGGAGAGATCCTGGAAGAAATCAATATTGATTTATCGATGTATAAAATTATATTGATAAACCCGGGCATTCATGTAAACACGGGGTGGGCATTTTCGCAACTTACACCTGCACTTAAACAAAAATCTATAAAAGATATTATTAAACAACCAATTAATAGCTGGAAACAGGAATTAAAAAATGATTTTGAAAACCCTGTATTTGAGAAATATCCTGAAATAAAAAACTTAAAAGAAATTTTGTATGATCAAGGGGCAATTTATGCAGCTATGAGCGGTAGCGGCAGTACTCTTTTTGGCATATTTGAAAAAGATACTATAATACCTCAATTGGGGAATAAAAATTATTTTGTAAAAATTATACCTTAAGATAAAAAGGCTGTGTATTTATATTCCAATATTTACATTCAACAGCTATTGAACTTATCGATTAAAATAAACATGCACTTTTTTAAAAAATCTATATGAAAAAAATGGTACTGTTCTTTATTGTAATCATTATCTGTTTTCAACTTTTGGCTCAAAATAAAAACCTGCTGAGTGCCAAATATTCAATTGCCCAGCTAAAAACGATACTAGTTCCCCAAACTCTATGGACGCCATTTCCAAAAATATCTGACAGAAATGGATGGTTAAAAGCGGATAAAAATATGATGAATGCATTTTTACAGAAAGCAGTTACTTACCTTAATTACGAATGGCCATCGCTGCCCGCTACAAAATCTCTTTTAATAGAACGAACGGGTGATCGTAGTGAATATGAAACCATAAGTTTCAAAAAACGTGAAGTTTTGGGTACACTGTTATTAGCAGAAATTTATGAAAACAAAGGAAAGTTTATTGATCCAATCATTAATGGCGTTTGGTCTATTTGCGAAGAGTCTTTTTGGGGCGCTCCTGCACATCTTCCAAAAACAAAAGCTTATTCAGGATTAATGGATGTTTCGGCTCCCTTTGTAGAATTGTTTTGTGCTGAAACATCTACCTTTCTTTCGTGGGTTGATTATTTTGTTGGTGATAAACTGGATGCTGTATCTCCCCAAATAAGAAAACGGATTTATTATGAAGTTAATAACCGCATCTTTCTGCCTTTAATGACCAACCCACATGGATGGATGACCAAAAATGCAAATGGACGTCCACCAAACAATTGGAATCCATGGATATGTTCCAACTGGCTAAATGCTACATTATTACTAGAAAAAGATGAAACAAAACGCATCAACATGGTAGCGAAAATCCTTACTGTACTTGATGAATTTGTAAATCCCTATCCCAATGATGGTGGTTGCGATGAAGGTCCTGGTTATTGGGGGGCAGCCGCTGCATCTTTATATGATAATATTGCAATGCTTAACCTGGCCAGTAACAATTCTTTTAATTATGCATTTGCTGATGATAAGATAAAAAACATGGGGCGTTTTATATACAGGGCACAAATAGGAAAGGAATATTTTTTAAATTTTGCTGATGCCGACCCTAAACCTGGCATGGCTGCAAATATGATTTACCGGTATGGTAAAGATATTAATGACTCCGACATGATGAAATTTGGGGCTTTTTACCGTAAGCCAGAAGACGGTTCTATTAACAGATTCCAATATTTCAGAAACCTGTTTGCGCTTTTTATACAAGATGAATACCGTGCTGCACTCCAGGGTCTTCCACTACCCGCCAACGTTTGGTTACCTGATTTACAGGTTATGCTGGCCCGCGACAAAGAAGGTACTTCAGATGGATTGTTTATCGCAGCAAAAGGCGGAAACAATGATGAAAGTCATAATCACAACGATATAGGAAATTACGTAATTTATTATAACGGATTACCCGTTTTAATAGATGTGGGCAGAGGAACTTATACCAGAAAAACATTTAGTGACAAGCGCTACGAAATATGGTATAACTGTTCCAATTTTCATAATACCCCTACTGTTAATGGAGAAACACAAATTTCTGGTGCTTCATTTAAAGCTAATAATGTAAAGTATAAAGAAGACAAAACCTTTGCTGAATTTTCGTTGGACATTGCCAGGGCATACTCCGAAAAAGCAATGATCAATAGTTGGCAACGTACAATTCGTTTAAACAGGGGCAAAAATGTAGAAGTTAATGACAATATCTCACTTGAAAAAGCAGATAAAATAACTGAACATTTAATGACATGTTACCCTTCTGAAGTGATAAAACCCGGCGAAGTTGTAATTCATTATCAACTTAACACATCGGAGGCAAAAGATTTTGTTATTCAATATAATTCAAAAAAACTGCAGGCAACCATAGAAAAAATTCCTTTGGTGGCTATGGAAGACAAAGGCATTTTAGAAAAATGGGGGGATAACATTTACAGGATAAACTTTAATGCTTTTGAACTTAAAAAAAAGGATGCGATAAAATTTATTATTGCAGCAAATTAATATATTGAGATATATAGTAATCAAACTTATACGGTTATATATTTAGCGTTGATTGCAGGTTGAATAAAGGAATAATTGTATTTGTGGTTGATATTCATAGTATAACTATAAATGTTTTTGTATAAAAATTCTTGTTGGCTTATTGTTGGAATTGTAAAACTCCTGAAAAAGATTTACCTTGCATTAAATTTACAATATATCAGCAATTTATATAACATAGCTTCATTCCTACGCAACAATCTTGATTTGTTGAATCATCGAAGTATTTAAGCCCCTTTCTCCGCAATTATGCGGATTACATATTTGTATTTACTTTTTTATCAATTTTTACAATTTTAATTTATGCATACTACAATTGCTTTAACCGCAACATCACAACATTATCTTGATTTAGAAGCTAAATATGGTGCCCATAATTATCATCCATTACCTGTGGTATTAAACCGTGGAGAAGGTGTTTTTTTATATGATGTAGATGGGAAACGTTATTATGATTTCCTTAGTGGATATTCTGCAGTAAACCAGGGGCATTGTCATCCAAAAATTATTTCCTCATTAATTGAGCAGGCACAAAAGCTTACGCTAACATCAAGGGCTTTTCACAGTAATTTATTGGGAGAATATGAAAAATTTATTACCGCCTATTTTGGTTATGATAAGGTATTGCCAATGAATACTGGTGTAGAAGCTGTTGAAACTGCCATTAAACTCAGTCGAAAATGGGCCTATCAGGTAAAAGGTATTGCCGAAAATAAGGCAAAGATTATAGTATGCGAAGGAAATTTTCATGGTAGAACAACTGGTGTTATCTCTTTTAGCAATGATAAGTCAGCCATAAAAAACTTTGGGCCCTATATGCCAGGATTTGAAGCAATACCATTTAATGATGTAGTTGCTTTGGAAAAATCTTTTCAGGATAAAAATACTGCTGCCTTTCTTTTTGAACCAATTCAGGGAGAAGCAGGTGTTATTGTGCCAGATGATGGTTATTACAAAAAAATAAGGACACTATGTACAGAATATAATGTGTTGATGGTTGCTGATGAAATTCAAACCGGCCTAGCCAGAACAGGAAAAATGCTGGCTTGTGATCACGAGGGTGTGCGTCCGGATATTATAATTCTTGGTAAAGCATTAAGCGGCGGGGTTTTACCTGTAAGTGCTGTATTGAGCGACAATGAAATAATGATGACAATTAAACCTGGAGAACATGGAAGTACTTATGGTGGTAACCCATTGGCATGTAAAGTTGCAATTACTGCACTTGAAGTTTTAAAAGAAGAAAAATTAATGGAGAATTCTGAAATTATGGGCGAACTATTAAGAAGTGAATTACTTAAACTGAATTCGCCTTTTATTGAAACCGTAAGAGGCAAAGGATTATTAAATGCAATAATTATAAAGCATGCTGATAAAGAAGCTGCATGGGATCTTTGTATAGCATTAAAAGAAAATGGACTGTTGGCTAAACCAACACATGGAGATAAAATAAGATTTGCCCCACCTCTGGTAATTGATAAACAACACATTATTGAATGTGTGGGAATTATTGAAAAAAGCTTACTGCAACTTGTATAATTATTTATATTTGTCTATTATATCCTTTTTTGTAAATAAACTGAAATATAACCCCTTACAATAAAATTTCATGGATACACATCTTCATCACGATCACATTGAATCTCA
>JAYUTC010000097.1:0-5532 GCA_043755395.1 Ferruginibacter sp. | reverse complement strand
ATTTTTTTACTGTTGCTTTTACCATTTCCAGTTCATCAAAAAAATTGGGAATACTTTTTTCATAAAAGGTATTTATTGCTTCTATGTTTAATAACATGTCTTCGTATTCAGTTATAATGCTGTTAATATCTTTTATATTATCTGTTGAATGCCGCCGTGGTATTCTGTTGTATAATGCAGTTAATACTTCTGTTGTGGAATTCATTTTTTATACTTGTAAACAAATGTACATTAAAGCGGGTTTAAAAAATTTCTGCAGGTAAGATCAGCTTTTAAACTTAAAAAAAGGCAACTTGGAATTTGCTGCTAAGATATTTTTAAAAATCTTTATGTCCAATATAATTTCTCCATTTTTCAATTACAGCTTTCATATCATCGGGCAGTTCACTTTCAAAATGCACCTGCTTTTTTGTTGAAGGATGAATAAAGCCCAGTTCTTTTGCATGAAGGGCCTGTCGCTTGCATAAATTAAAACAATTATCTACAAACTGTTTGTATTTGGTAAAAACTGTGCCTTTTACAATTCTGTCGCCGCCATAAAAATTATCATTAAAAAGCGGGTGGCCTATCAACTGCATGTGTACCCTTATTTGGTGAGTTCTGCCCGTTTCCAATCTGCACTCTACCAATGTTACATAATTAAACCGCTCTAAAACTTTATAATGTGTAATAGCATCTTTCCCATGGTCACCTTCGGGGTATGCAGTAAATAATTTTCTAAAACGCAAATGCCTTCCTACATGTGCAGTAATGGTACCTTCATCTTTATCAAAATCACCCCATACCAATGCAAAATACCGGCGGTGAACAGTATGATTAAAAAATTGTTTTGCCAGATCCGTCATTGCGTATTTATTTTTTGCCATTACCAATAATCCGGTAGTGTTTTTGTCAATACGGTGTACTAAACCAAAACGGTTCAGTTCGGTTTCATCTAATTTAGGATTCTGTAACAGTAAATGATAGGCAACTCCGTTTATCAAAGTGCCATTAGGGTTGCCACTTCCGGGATGAACAACCATACCAACAGGCTTGTTGATGATTAAAATATCATCATCCTCATAATGAATATTTAAGGGTATATTTTCAGGTGTAATTTCTGATGTTTCCGGCGAACGGTCATCGTAAACTACAATTTTATCGAAGGCTTTAACCTTGTAATTATTTTTTACAGGCTTTTCATTTACCAATACCATTTCGTCGTCAATAGCCTGTTGAATTTTATTTCTGGTAGCTCCTTCAATACGGCTCATCAAAAATTTATCAATACGTAAAGGTTCTTGTCCTTTGTCGATGGTAATTGCCAGTTTTTGATATAGCTCTTCTGAGTCGCTGATTTCTAAATCTTCTATATTTTCTTCATGGTTCATCAGTTATTGTATTTTTAGTTAGTAGGTTTAGGTTTTAGTGCTAAACCGCAACCTTTTTTTTCAGTAACACTTGCTTTATCTTTGCAAATTAAAACATTGCAGTGGATAAGCGTAAAGTGATATTTAAAGATCTGGGAATTATTGATTATAAAAAGGCCTGGGAATACCAGGAAGAGCTTTTGCAACAGAATGTAAAAATAAAATCGGCAATTCGTAATGGGCAAATTGAAACAAAGGGTTTAATCACCAATGGCCAACCATCAACTACCAATTACTTCCTTTTTTGTGAGCATCCAGCTGTTTATACTTTAGGCAAAAGTGGAAATATCAGTAATGTATTGATGAATGAAGCAGAACTGGCAGAAAATAATATCCAGTTTTTTAATACAAACCGGGGGGGAGATATTACGTTTCACGGTTTGCAGCAAATTGTAGGTTATCCAATTCTGGACCTTGAAAACTTTTATACTGACATTGGTAAATACCTGCGAAATTTAGAAGAAGTAATTATTTTAACAATTTCCGAGTATGGTATTAAAGGGGAACGTAGTAGTGGTGAAACAGGGGTGTGGATAGAACCGGGAGTAACTGGAAGGGAAAGAAAAATTTGTGCCATTGGTGTGCGTTGCAGCCGTTGGATAACTATGCATGGCTTTGCATTAAATGTAAATACCGATTTAAGTTATTTCAATAATATTATTCCCTGTGGTATACAAAATAAGATGGTAACTTCTATTGAAAGGGAGTTGAATAAAAAAGTTGATTTAGAGAATGTAAAAGCAAAAATAAAAAAGAATTTTAAAATTGTTTTTAAAACAGAAGGAATTGTTTAAATCATTAGAGATTTCCTTCATATATTTTGTAGCTAGGGATGTTGAGGGTTTTTGCCGTCTTTAGAAATATAAAATTTATTTTTTTCTATAAGCTTACCATTTTCATACACTTCAAAATGAAACCAGCCGGCATGAGCAAAATTCACTTTCTCTATAATCAGAAATTGTTCATGTATTTTAGTTAATTCAAAAAGCGGACTGTCGTTTTCTTCAAAAAATTTCACAGAATATTTTTTTGTACCTGCTTCAGGTAAATACAAAATAACATTATTTTCTTTGCCTGTAAAAATCCGGCTGCTTGGGTAGGTAATAATTTCTGTTTTAGTATTAATTGACGGTAATTGATTCTTAGGCTGAATTTTATAATTTTTTATTTTGGGATCATTTTTTGGTTGTATAGCAGTATAGTCTCTTTTTAAAAAAGGAAAATTTGAATCCGGTGTATTTGTTATTTCCATTATTTCTTTTACAGGTCTTTCAATTTTACTAAAGATATAAGTGCCACCATCAAAGGAAACAAAAACCCTGTAATACATTTTATTATATGGGGGCTTGATATCTGCATAACCGTTTTCAATATTTTGAGGATTTAAGACTGAACCAATGGTAGTATAATTTTTCAGACTGTCAAAAGACCGCTGAATATTTATTGTGGTAACCGGGGTTTTATAACTATTTATCCAACTAACAACAATCTGTCCGTTAATATTATTTACTGTAATATCAGGTAAAATGTTCTGTGCCGAAAGTTTATTGGCAAATCCACTTAAAAATACTAATGATAAAAAATAAACCCTTTGCATAATATATTAACGGAGATATGCGTTAAAAATTTTATGTGCAAATATAAAGGGATGTTAATGATTAGAATAATAAAGTACCAGTAGGTAATGAATCGTTGCCCTGTAAGCCACCGGTATGCAAGCAAAGAATATTACTTTCTTTATTAAAATAATCGCTTTTTATTTTATCAAAAATTGCAAAGAATAATTTGGCTGTATATACAAAATCAGTGGGTAATTGATGTTGTTGCCACAAGTAATTAATAAAACTGATTAGTTCGGATGTTTTTTTGGCATAGCCGCCAAAATGATAATCGTCAAAAATTTCTAATTGATCTTTATTTATGCTGAAATCGCATAAAAAATCTATCCTTTCACTAATGTCTTTCATACCTTTTAAAACCGGGACACTTATTATTTTTTGATTTTCGGCACCAAGTAATAAACCAGCAAGTGTTGTAGCCGAACCTGTTGCAGTACAAATATGTGTAAAGTTGTTTTCTTTAATCAATTTCAAAATTAATGATGCACCCTTTGCCCCCTTTGGGTGAAAACCACCTTCCGGAATAACAATACAATTCCCAAATTCTCTGATTAGTTCATTTAAAAAATGTTCATCTTCTTTTTTAGAATATATATCATGGGGGATGAATTTTAAATGCATGCCATAACTAATACATTGCAATAACGATGTAGATAATTGTGGAGTTTTATCTCCTCTTACAATGCCAATACTTTTTAATCCATAAGCCTGGCAGGCAAAAGCAGTTGCTACTAAATGATTGGAATAAGCCCCTCCAAAAGTCAAAATAGTTTTATGATTTGAAAAAAGTGCATCTTTCAGAAAATAGTGAAGTTTGAATAATTTATTACCAGAAACAACAGCGTGAATTTTATCTAATCTTAATACAGCAACAGATACTTTTTTTTGCTGAAATAATTCATCATTTAAAATTTCAAGAGGATCATTAAAAATATTAAATGGCATTTTGATTATTGCTTAACGGTTTATACTATTTTTGTTATACAAAAATCGGGGATTATTTTATCATTTTAATTTATGTTATAGATGCAACCTACTTTATTAATTTTGGCAGCGGGCATGGCCAGCCGCTATGGCAGTATGAAACAAACACAAGGTTTTGGTCCAAGTGGTGAAACTATAATGGATTATTCAATTTATGATGCTATAAGGGCAGGGTTTGGTAAAGTTGTTTTTATAATCCGAAAGGACTTTGCTGAGGGGTTTAAAAATATTTTTGAGCAAAAATTAAAAGGAAAAATTAAAACGGAATATGTTTACCAGGAAATGGAATATTTTTTAGATGTGTTGCCTGTTCCTGAAGGTAGAACTAAACCCTGGGGTACTGGCCATGCTGTATTATGTGCTATGAATGCAATACATGAACCTTTTGCTGTAATTAATGCAGATGATTTTTATGGCCGTGATGCATTTGTAAAAGCGGCCACTTTTTTAAATAATGATTGCACTCCAAGAAAATATTCAATAATAGGGTATGAACTTTCAAAAACTTTGAGTAAACATGGGACTGTAAGCCGTGGTGTTTGCCAGGTAGATTCGGATAATAATTTAATAAGTATTAAAGAAAGAACAAAAATATACCGGGTGAAGGATAAAATTATATATGAAGAGGAGGAAAAAAAGTATGAAGTTCCCTTTAATTCAAGTGTATCTATGAATTTTTGGTGCTTTCATCAGGCATTATTTCCTGCAACTGAAAATCTGTTTCATCATTTTGTTAAAGAAAATAGCCACAATCTTAAATCAGAATTTTTTATACCCATCATAGCTGAAGATTTTATGCATCATCATGGGGGCCAAGTAAAAGTAATTCCCTGTTCGTCTCAATGGTTTGGGGTTACTTACAAAGAAGATGCCCCGGTTGTAAAAGCAAGTATTGATAAACTGGTGGCTAAAGGTGAATACCCTTCTTCTCTTTGGTAGATAATATTGTATAAATTAAAAGGCTGCTTCAATTTTTGAAGCAGCCTTTTAATTCACTTTTTGCTCAAAATATTTATTCGTAGCTCTTTATTAAAAACACACAGCTATTAACCTTTTTTACCTGTTGCACTCTATCTAAATTTTTAATTGTATTAAAATTAGTCAATTTGATTTTTGCAAAAGCTGTGTCTTTTTTAAGAAGTTCAACTGTTTTAAAAATGTACAATGATTTTACTGCAAATACAGCACCCCCCTCTGATTTATCAGTTAAAATTCCAATAATATCACCGTCATTATTCAATACCGGGCCACCACTGTTGCCATGGTCGGCAGCAATTGCAATTTGATAAGAAAGTGTATCGCTTTTAAAACCGGTTTCACTGCTTAAATAACCTTCACTATACACAATTTCATCTTTTGGATAACCCATTGTATAAATTGGCTCTGCAAGATTTACAGATTTATTAATGCTGTAAGGAAGTGATTTATATGGAATAAAATCTCTGTCGTCTATTTTCAATATTGCAATATCACGGATATTATCCTGCATACAAATTGTAGCTAAAAACTGCTGACCTTTT
>JAYUTC010000096.1:0-2205 GCA_043755395.1 Ferruginibacter sp. | reverse complement strand
GCTATTAAAGATGAAGATACTACTATATACACTATACCAGAAGTTATAAAAGTAGTATGCCAGCCGACAAATATTAATGATAAAGGGTATGTAGATGGCATGTTTCAGGTAACGCCTGATTGTATTAATAATTTTATTACAGTAAAAGAACTTACTGTATTTACTTTAAATGGAAAGCAGCCGGGTACGACTACAAAATCAGGTACATTTTATTATCCAACAGGAACAATAAGTTCAGTTGCATTTACAGGTACACCATTTACAAATAATGAAGTTTATTCCGGACAATACAGAATAGTAAATACCAGTACGGCAGAATACGATTTAGGGGATGAAATATTTGTTGACATCGCTTATAAAACAAACAATTATTTTGACATTGTTTGTACCAATAAGATAGCAGATATAATGTGCTGCGTAACGGCTGAATATATTACTTATGAAAAAAATTGTAATAATGCAATTGGGCAAGCTGCACTTGCCCGTTATAATTCAGTTACACCATTATTGATAAACGGACTTTTAAAGCAGTTTGCAGGGCAAGATGCTTCGGTAGAAGCTGAACAGATAAGAAAAAAATTGCAATGCGATTGCGGCGGTACTTCGGTAAGGCATAATGAACCTGACCCTGTTAATCCTTCCGTTTACAGTATTATAGTTCAGGGTAGTTGTGGTACAACGGTAACGCCTGTAATAAATGGTAGCACTAAGACTTATACAGTTGCTTCAAATACATTCATTATTTCTAAAGGCGATACAGGTGATTTATCTTATACGATTACACCTGATACAAGTACATCATGCGTAACGAGATATAAAATTAAATTCAATAAAAATATTGAAGCAGGGTATATACTTGATGCAATTGAAGCAGATGATAATTTACTTGCTCAATTAAATTCACTTATAACATTCAGCAGCACTAATATTGATTTAAGTAACCTCAATGGGAGCTGCGTTATTGACCTTAGTTCAATTAATTATTTTCTTTCTTTCAAAGTACCTTCTGCCGCAAGTAAGTTCAAAAGCATACTTATTGGCAGCACAACTTATACTGCGCCCGTAAACACGCTTGTATCAAACCCTGATGCTATTGAAGCGTATTTAAACGGGTTAGGTTTAGGTACTTATAATGCCAGTTATTCAACTGGTACTTCTGGCAATTACATAAATATTTTATCGGTAGCAAATTCAAATAATCCAATTAGTGCAGTATTTACTACAAGCGGGGATAACACTGTTTTTTTTCAAAAAACAAACAAAAGCCTTGTTGCTGTATTGCAGGCAATCATTGATTATTTATGTGCAATTTCTGCCTTACAAATAGGGTTGGGAAATACACTTGCACTTTGTTCTTTTGATTATAGCGGTAATATTGTAACAACAACCTATACAGAAGATAATAAACAGAATGATTTCAATGCAGGCATAGCATCTTCTATATGTAATATCGTTGACAGGATTAATACTTTAACAGGCATTACTTGCGATAAATTAAAAGCAATTTATATTGACCGCCCTTTAGTTTCATTCGGGGCTTCTGACAGGGTTCATGGTACTTTGGGGGGCAATTGCGCTGGTTTAACAGACCAACAATTAGCCAATGCAGTTATTGCAGCAGTTGGTAAATATGCAGATGTTAAAACCGCATGGTGTGCAATAGATTGTTCTTCACCTGCAACTTGCCCTGATGTTAGCAGCATAAGCCTTAATATTGTAGGTAATGATATTGGATTTTATGGGTTATCATGGGTGCTTAATCCTTTAGCAAGTCAAAACGTAAAAATTGAATATAAACTAAGTTCTGATTCAACATATTCTGCTGCAACAAGTGCATTATTGATTGCCCCAAATGGTAATATTTCAGGTACTTCACCGTACATAGTAATAACAGGGGCAACTCCGGGAGCAACATATAATATCCGTGTTACAAATAATTGCGGTGGTGCAGGAGCAGTTGGAACAATAACTTATCCTACAAGTGGGTTTGTAAGCGGTTCTTATCTTATAGACAGCGTTCTTTATAATGTTTGCGGAGATGACCCTGTAACATTGTATTCTGCTAATATATTTGATGTAGGAGTTATTATGTACAGCGATAGTAGTTTAACCACACTTGTAACAGGGTACACTTATATCGTTCCACTTACAACAGGTCTTATTTATAACTTAAATTCAACAACAGGTGTTGTGGGTTCGTTGACA
>JAYUTC010000095.1:0-2211 GCA_043755395.1 Ferruginibacter sp. | reverse complement strand
CTAATATTTAAATTTCTTTGGCTTGGGTGTATTAAATAAAAGCATGGTATAGTTTGAAAAAGGGGCTTATTCCTATTGAGGTTTTTAATAAGCTCAAGATATGGCCTCTTGAGTAACTCACTGGAATATGGCTCTTTCAAAGAAAGATAATATGACACTTTTCCTAAAAATAAAATAAGCTGGGGATTTATAGTTTCTACCTGAAAGGCAAAAAATGATTTACACTTTTCTAAATACTCGGCGTTATCCAACGCAGGTGAGGGTCCAAGATTTGTTTTGGCATTTCTTACTCCGATTAAATAATTGGTAAAAAAACATTCGGATACTTTAATGCCAAGATTATCCAGCATTGGCATTATCTGAACCCAGGTTGAAACCTTCTCAATATTCTCTCCGCAGTTCTTTTTCGCCTTCTTGTAATCATTTTCTTTGCCAAAATCCTGGCCAACAATCATTACCTTTTTATTGGATTGATCATTTGGACCATCGATTGTTGTTCCATTGCAAATTGGGAAAAAACCTCTATTGTCAATTATTTCTAAGGGATGGATAACACAACAGGGAAAAGATATTTTTAGGTTAGCTATCTCTTTATGTAATTCAGCAGATGTTTTTACTGTTACTTGCATTGTAAATAATTATTCGATTGCAAAATTGTAGGCTGAATTTTTATATTTCGATACACCCAGACCAACACGTTCCTTTTGTTTTATTTCCCCAATGATTGTTTCATTTGCCATAACCAACTTCAATTCAAATCCTGTGTCCTCAAATATATTTACTGATTGATTTAGCAACTCCAGCATAACAACCAAAGGCCCTTTGATTAATTCAGGCTCTTTATTTTCTTCTATTCTTTCAAGGGTCCTTAATAATATACCACCAGGGTTATCTTTTTTACCGAAAACGATGTCAATGCCTGAGTAGTGAATGAACCAGCTAAGGGTTTCACATTGTTTTAATTTATGCCGGTTAACTCTTGGTTGATTTTTCTTAAACGCAGGTGCCATATAACCGTAGGCAGTTTTGTCCTGGTGAGTTTCATCAAAATAATAAAATTCGATTTCTTTTATTCTGTACCGGATACCGTTTGCAATGATATGTGAACGCAACAGCAGTTCACTGGCTATATCAGCAAACCATTGCTGATGTTTATTTTTTGTTTGCCACTTTGTATAATTTGTTCAAGATTGTTCATTTGGCTATTGATGTCTTTTTGTGAAGTTAAAAGTAAGTTGTATAAATACCGGCAGCAGATTTATACTTCTCTTATCTCTACATGATTTTCATTGAGCATTTTCATGAATGCTCTTTCTGATTCTTCACTTTCAAAGTGTGAAAAATATTTATCAATAAACTTGATCACTTTTGGATGATACACTTTCTGCATGCGGAAGTTTTTTATATAGCAGGTTCTCATTACCACGTCAATCATCCTGGAAGATTTTCTTATTTTTCCCATTACTCTCACCTCCTGGTGCCCCATGCCGCCGTACATAAAAATGCAATACACTTTTGCACCCGCCCCAAAATGTTTGGTACCACTTTTAATTTGCTTATCTGTACCGTAATAATGTTTGCCGATAATATTACCTGCTATGCATTCTTTGTATATTATGCCGTGTTCATCTGTCATGGATTAGTTTGAAAGCTTTAAATTATTGAAGATTTATTTTTTGATGCCACTATATTTATGCATTCTCATATTCTTCTTTTGAAACTTCTCTTTTAGCATGTATGGCTCTAACAACAATGTGAGAACTGCTGCTAATTTTATATTCCTTGCCTCCTTTGAATTTAGCAAAATATCCTTTGCCGGCTACAGCGCAAACATATAGTTCTTCCTGATCTTCCCATAGGTAGATAGTTTCTGTTTTGAACCGATTCCAATATTGAATTAATTCAGACATTATTTATTCTATTTCTATTTTATCAATCTCTTTCATAATCCTGTCTGTTTCTGATAATGCAACTATTAGCTTTTGATAATGCAAGATGTCTTCAAATTCCAGTTTTCTCCCTTTGCGGTCTTTGAGCCATTTTTGGGCTGGTTGATAGCCGCCGATATAAAAGTTCCAGGCAGATGTTGGCACATTGGCAAAGAATTGTGTATCGTTAATATATACAGCGGTATAAGGTTCGTTAGTGGTGGGTACTTCATCATAATCAAATAAAGCAAAATAAATTTTGCTTACCATATTGTCTCCATCA
>JAYUTC010000094.1:0-2211 GCA_043755395.1 Ferruginibacter sp. | reverse complement strand
TTTTAATGTTATTACAATTATAAGCCTCCATTTTGCTAAAGGATTTTAAAAAATTTAAACTTTCTGATTGAATACTTAATCATTTAATTTTGAGCTTCAGTCTAAACATATCCGGCTTGTTTTCATCCGTTTAAATAGCTTTTAAGACTCTATAACTTTGGTAGATAAATTTGAAAAGTGGCTCCTTTGTTTAACTTACCTGATGCAATTATAATACCGTTGTGATTTTCTACTATTTTTTTTACTATAGAAAGACCTATGCCACTACCCGTAAATGCATCCCGGTTATGAAGCCGTTGAAACACACCAAATATCTGTTCATTATATTCAGGTGCAAACCCAATACCATTATCTGAAAAAGATATATGGCAATATTCTTGTTGTGCCTTTAGTCTTCCCACGGCCAATGCCGGATTTTCATTTTGTAATTGCAAGCCCTTGGCAAAACTGCTTTTGATGGTAATTCTGGGGGGTATTCCCGGCAATGAAAACTTAAGGGAGTTATTCACAAGGTTATTAAAAACTTGCCTGAACTGGAAGACATTTACATCTGCCCTTACAAGTTTTCCTATTTTTATAACTGCTCCTTTTTCTGCAATTAATTCTGAAAGATCACTTTTTACATCTTCAATAACTTTATGGAGATCAGTTTTTATAAGTTTTCTATCTGCACTTTCTGTATGAGAGTATGTAAGCAGGTCCTGTATTAATGTTCTCATACGATCTGCCGATTGCTGGATACGTGAAAAGTAGTCTTTTGATTTTTCAGATAAATTAAATGATTCCTGATCTACTAACAGGCTGGTATAAATTTTTATCTTACGCAAAGGTTCTTGCAGGTCATGACTGGTGATGTAAGTGAAAGATTCAAGTTCTTTATTTGTTTTTTGAAGTTCTTCATTTTTTTGTAAAAGCATTTTATTTACTTCACTTAGCTTCTCTGAACCTTTCTCTATTTTATGTTCCAGTTCTGTTGTATGTATTTGCTGTATATCCCCAATTTTTTTCCTTGAGATTACCTGTGCTGTTATATCTACAAAAATGGCCATCAAGCCATACACATTTTTATCTTTTTCCATTAATGGCTGAAATGCGATATTAAAGTAAAACCTTTCTTTTTGAGTGCCTCTTTTAAAGAAAACTTCCATCTCATGGGCATAAAAGGGTTGTCCTGTTTGAAACACAGTTTCCAGTATTTCTTTAAAACCCTGAGTTTTCATTTCGGGCAATGAGATAAAAAATGGTTTGTTAATGAAGGATTGATTTTTTTCTACCATTTTTAAAAAAGCTGTATTAGCCAGTTCTACTTCATAACCGTCTTTACGAATTATGCAGATGCTTACCGGTGCCTGCATCACCTGATTTTGAAATCTGTTTAGCAATTCTTCCAGTACCTGTTGGTGTTCCCTGGTTTCCGTAATGTCCATAAATGACACCAGTATTAAGTTATCAGTTTCTGTCTTGCGGATTAGCCTAGATGCATTTAACAGGATGGTGCGGATGCCTATATTCGGGAAGTTGTGGGTAATTTCAAAATCGGTAACCTTGCTTTTTTCGGGCAATAATTTTTCCATTAAGATTTGCAGCTTTGATATATCCCATTGCCTGTTGCCCAATTCGTAAATCAAGTGCCCTTCTGTTGCCTCTTTAGTAACTTTAAATTTTTGGTAAAAGGCGTTGTTGGCTGATTTTACATGATAATTACTTTCAAGTACCAACAGTGGTTCACTTATAGTATCAATAATTGCTTCTGCAAAATCTCTGGAAATTGTCAACTGTTCATTTAAAGTCAACATTTCCTGGTTTACGACAGTTAGTTCTTCGTTAATGCTTTGCAATTCTTCTTTGCTTGTTTCCAGTTCCTCGTTCAGGCTTTGTAATTCTTCACTGCTGCTTAGCAGTTCTTCATTGGCACTTTGCAAATCCTGATTAGCAGTTTCGGCTTCTTCTATTATACTTTGTATATCTATGGTTAGCTGTTGCTGATATGCTTCCAACTGGGCAATACGTATGTCCTTTTCATCTTTTTTTGTATTGTTTCTTCGTTTTCCGATAGGCAAATGAACCTCATCGTATACACTTTGATAAAACAATAGCAAGTAATGTGGTTCAGGCATATTGGGCAATGGAATAGCCTCTATGCTTACATTTATTTGATCTCCATTTATTGTAAGTATTATATTGTCCTTTTTTTCTCTTGTTTTATTTTTT
>JAYUTC010000093.1:0-2213 GCA_043755395.1 Ferruginibacter sp. | reverse complement strand
AAAGTTTTACCCAATGCCCCATTACAACTGACCATAATGTTTTATTAAGTGCCATTGAAAATATTCATAACGGCTTACTTGAAGATGGTACAGCTATTGGTAGCGGATTGGGCACGGGCGTTGACAGGCTAAGAACAAGTAATGCAATAAGCAAAGTAATTATATTATTAACTGATGGCGAGAATAATGGAGGATTAATTGATCCCAAAACTGCAAAAGAAATTGCAAAAGCGTTTAGTGTTAAAGTATATACTATAGGAGTTGGTACCGATGGTTATGCACCACAGCCTATTAATACACCGTTAGGTGTGCAAATGCAAAACACAAAAGTAGCTATTGATGAGAAGTTGTTGAATGAAATTGCTACAGAAACCGGCGGCAGGTATTTTAGGGCAAAAGATAATGAGGGACTTTTAAAAATTTATGATGAAATAGACGGGCTTGAAAAATCTAAAGTGGAAATATCTATTATAACAAGGTATAATGAAAAATATTTTCCTTTTGTAATTGCTGCACTTATATTGCTTTTCCTGGAAGTTTTTTTCCGGTTTACAGTTTTTAAAAAATTCCCATAATGCTTTACAATTATATAATTATTGTAAAAAGTAAAATTCGTTTATGGATTTAGTTTTAATTAGCGAAATTTGCATTTAATGAAAGCAACCGTTTATAAATCTACTGGCAGTTGGTATATTGTTAAAGATGAGGCGGGCAAACAGTTTAATGCCCGTATCTTAGGCAAGTTTAAAATAGACGGGCTTACCAGTACAAATCCCATTGCTGTAGGAGATGAGGTAGAAATTGAAATGGAAAATGAACTGGAGAATGGGGTAACCATCACCAAAATTTACGATCGTAAAAATTATATTACCCGAACTTCGCCGGCTAATAAACACCAGCATCATATCATTTCATCAAATTTAGATCAGTCACTTTTATTTGCTACATTAAAAGATCCCAAAACTTCACAGGGGTTTATAGATCGTTTTTTAATTTCATCCGAATCTTTTCATATTCCCACAATTATAGTATTTAATAAAGCAGATTTATATAAAAAAAAAGAGGGTGAAAAATTTGCAGTTCTAAAAGAAATTTATGAAAATATTGGATACCGGGTTAACAAAATAAGTGTGCAAACAAAAGAAGGAGTAGAGGGTATTAAAAGCTTATTAAAAGATAAAGTAACATTATTAAGTGGTCACAGTGGTGTAGGTAAATCATCTTTTTTAAATTTAATATTTCCTGAAATGAACTTAAAAACACAGGATGTTAGCAACTGGAGTGGTAAGGGTTTGCATACTACTACTTTTGCCGAAATGTATGATATACCATTTGGTGGAAAAATTATTGATACACCTGGAATCAGGGAACTTGGGTTGGTAGATATTTCACGTCAAGAGCTGTCGCATTATTTTCCTGAAATGCGTGCTTTAATTAATGGTTGTCAGTTTAATAACTGTATGCATACCGAAGAGCCAAACTGTGCTGTTAAAGATGCTGTAAACATCAATAAAATCTCAGCAGATCGATACATTAGTTATCGAAATATTTTGGATAGTATTGATGAAAAAAAGTATAGATGATTTTTTTTAAAGTATTACTATACAATAAACCTTAAATTTAATATGCCTTCCTTTCTAAATATTTTGCCACTTCCATCACAGCATTATTATCTTTATTTATACTTTTTAAATGTTGCGGCAAAATACTTACACCATTAAAAATGCTGTAATGCAAAGTCAAATAATTGTCTTTATATTGAAAATCCCAGTCAAGACTTTCGGCATCATCAATTTGGTTTAAAAAAATTACTTGTAATTCTTCTGCCAGCGTAGTGGCAATTGCATAAAATTTTGAAATGCCGCAATTATCATCAATAACTGCTTCGGTAGCACCATTGGTGGTTTTCAGTTGGTAGCACATAGAGGTTAAATTTTAATTTTAAAATAGGGTAAACGATATTATAAACGGGCTGTATAAAACTTTTTGCCTGGTGATTTTTTATTCTACTACACTTTTACGGCCACCTTTGTACTTTGCTTTTTTTACTTTTTCACCAGCCAGTATTTTCTCAGCTCCAACATTTCTCCCATCACTGGGGCAACCATATTTATCTTTCTTGTGAAAAATATTTGTTATAAAGCATCCGCTTAATAAAAATGAAATACAAAAAATGATTATAATTATTTTTTTCATCTTTTAAAGATAATTAT
>JAYUTC010000092.1:0-2220 GCA_043755395.1 Ferruginibacter sp. | reverse complement strand
TGATTATCAAATTCAGAAATTTAATAACCAGACATATCTTTCTGCCCCATCCCTGGATATTATTGCAAATGATAAAACAGAAAAAACAAAATTATGGAATTGCCTGAAACAGATTTTTTCGATAGGCTAAATTTAAAAACTTACTATTAATAATGGAGACCTTAATATTTGCTACTAATAACACACACAAAATAGAGGAGATCCGTTTAGTGTTAGGCAACAGGTTTAAAATAGAAACATTAATAGAATCCGGAATTAATATTGAAATTCCCGAGCCTTATGTTACATTAGAAGCCAATGCATCTCAAAAATCAAGTGTAATTCATAAACTTACGCTAAAAAACTGTTTTAGCGAAGATACCGGTCTTGAAGTAGAAACCTTAAATGGAGAACCTGGGGTAAAAAGTGCCCGTTATGCAGGTGAGGGTAGATCATTTGAAAATAATATTGAAAAGCTCTTAGAGAATTTAAAACT
Organism: Ferruginibacter sp.; assembly: GCA_043755395.1. Lineage (GTDB taxonomy): Bacteria > Bacteroidota > Bacteroidia > Chitinophagales > Chitinophagaceae > Ferruginibacter. The sequence continues at coordinate 1,745 of JAYUTC010000092.1, read as the reverse complement.
GCAAACAAACAGAAATGCCCGGTTTAGAACAGTTATTTCTTTAATTATAAATAATAAAGAAACGTTGTTTGAAGGCATTTGCACAGGTATTATATCAATGAATAAAAAGGGAAGCAACGGTTTTGGATACGATTCCGTCTTTATACCAAATGGAAGCCTTAAAACATTTGCTGAAATGACCATGGAAGAAAAGTCGGTATTCAGCCATCGAAAAAAAGCATTGGAAAAATTAGTTGATTTTTTAAGCCCCCGTTCAAAATAATCAAAAGGCTACTATTATCAAACCAAACCTATCTTAATTTGAACACTGAAAGCAACCTAAGTGTATCTGAGACCGACTTAATAAATGGGTGCTTAAAAAAGGACAGGAAGATGCAGGAAATGCTCTATCTGCGTTTTTCTCCCAGAATGTATGCAGTTTGCCTCAGGTATTGTAATGATGCAGAAGATGCTCAGGATCTTTTACAAGATGGGTTTGTTAAAATTTTTAAAAGCCTGGATAAGTTTCGGAGTGAAGGTTCTTTTGAAGGCTGGATGCGCCGAATATTTGTAAACACATCAATTGAACATTTCAGAAAATCAATTAAAAAATTATCCGTTACAGATTCAAATGAAATAATTGTTGAAGATCCATCCTGGAATGCATTAGATAACCTTGCCGAAAAAGACATAATTAAATTAATACAGGAGTTGAGCCCAGGCTACCGGCAGGTATTTAACATGTATGTAATTGAAGGATATTCTCATAAAGATATTGGGGATATTCTTGGAATAAACGAAGGTACCAGCAAGTCGCAATTAGCAAGAGCTAAAGTAGTTTTAAAGAAAAGAGTGCTGGAAAAATTTATGAAAAATAAATAATAAAAAAGCTCTAATTAATATTAACAATGCCAAACAATTGGTTGAATAAAATTCTAAACCACAAATTAACTCCCCCGGAAGGAGTATGGAAGAATATTACCAATGAACTGGAGAAAGAAGAAAAATTTTCTGATGATTTTAAGTCAAAAATGTTTGCCTCTGAAGCAATTCCACCCACAGAAGGTTTAGAAAATATTTTAAGCAGACTTGATGAAGAAGAAAAGCAATTAACCCCAGCATTTGTTGAAAAAATTTATAATTACTCCCAAGATGTACCCCTTAGTAACTGGAAGAATATAATTACAGAACTGGATAAAAAGGAAACTAAAATTGCATCATTTAAAAACAATGAGAAAAACCATAAAACCATTTATTTTAGAATAGCTGCCGCTGCATCTGTTATTGCAATTATTACAATAACCATTTGGATAAGCACAACTAAACAAAATAATGTTGGTACTCAAACTGCTTCTATTGCACCAAATAGCATTAAACAAAAAACAATCTTACCTGCCACTGATTCCCAGAAAAAAAATAATGCCAAAGAAAACATTCCTTTAACTGATATTGCTAAAGATAAAGAAACAACACAAAAATCTTACCCCTTTATACCTGGCCATTTAAAAGGTAACCATACACCGGATTTAGCACAAAACCCAAATAAAATTATTACTGAAAAGTTGCAAAATTTAATTGGTGAAACCCCCATGGATATTTCATTAATGAATACGCCTAATACTTATATCAGCATAACCGGCCCAGATGGACAATCCATAAAAGTATCATCTAAATTTTCTAATTTAATTGGCTATTTAACAGGGGAAAATAATGAAACGCAGGAAAATTTGGATATTATCATTCAGGAAAGTGCTAAATGGAAAAAA
>JAYUTC010000091.1:0-2236 GCA_043755395.1 Ferruginibacter sp. | reverse complement strand
TTTCAATAAAATTTTCCAGAAATAATATTAAAAGGGGTTTTAATTTAAAAGATCGGTATAAAACAAAAGTAGTTGTATCAGCTTAATTGAATGTTATGTTTTCAATAAGCAAATCCAGAGACTTTCTCCAAAAAAATTCAAATAGTATGCCAAGTATCTCTCTTGCACAGCTATAAATGATCTTGCCAGTAATTCTATTTTATTGGGGATACAGTAATATAAAATACTTTCCTTTTTTGTAGTACATCTACAGATGTTTGTATGGGGGAAAAAGCACCTCTATTTCTATAAGTTTTGGGTATTGGTACTGAAATATTTACGGGACATATAATGAGCAGGAAAGCTTGCCGGCCAGAAAAATATATGCCTTTTTTTTAAGCGCTGAGCTTTAATAATTTTTGAATTCTTATTCTTGAGCGGTAGAACTGAGATTTACAAGTGCCTTCACTGCATCCTAATAATGCTGCAATTTCCCGGTGGTTGTAACCTTCTGTAACATACAACATAAAAATTTTTTTATATCCAGGCGGGAGTTTCGTTACAATGCCTATAATTTCCTTTTCGCCGAGTTTATCAAGTACAGTAGTATCTTTATCTACACATGAATATTCAAGTTCTGTATGAAAGCTGTATTTTTTATTATCCCTTAAATGAGAAATAGCGGTACGTGTTATAATTTTTCTTACCCAGCCTTCAAAAGAACCTTTTTCTTTATACTTATCCAGGTTTTTAAATATTTTAATAAAAGCTTCCTGTAATACATCTTCGGCATCTGCTGCATTTTTTACATACCGCAGGCATACATAATACATAGTAACAGCAAATTGCTTGTACAGTATTTTTTGCATTTTAGTATTGCCCTTTATTGATTCACTTATAATGAGAGAAAGTGGTATTGTGTTATTTTGCTCAGGTAACATTTGTAATTTGCTTGATCAATAAAAGTTAATTGGAGTCTCTGTTATACCAACCTGTTTATATTGACCTATTGGATGAAGTGAATAAATTAGTATCCTTTGTGAAAGTATCGGAGTTGATTTAATAATAACTTTTTTATGCAGCATATTTAAGGAAAAGTGTGAAATATGTAATGTTGGTAAAGAATTATATAAATATGCAGGGTATTAGTATGCATAATTACTTATACAAACTCAATCCTTATTATTAATTTCATCAGTAGTAACCGGGTTTGAAAATGCCGATCCGATATTTTTTATTAAACTGGATACAGGTCCTTCCATTTTATTAGTATTATCATCAAGGGTGTTATCATTTAAAAAACGGCCCATATTTAATGCTGCGAGCAAATGCGATAAAATATTATTCCGCTGGTTACTTATAAATAATTTCACTTCTTTAATACCGCCATTTTCGGCGAGGTTCTCTTTAATAACTTTTACAGCTTCATTGGCAATTGCATTCATTTTTGTTTCTGTTTCTTCATAAGATTGCCCGCTATAATCTGCCACTTTTTGTACCACGGCATCCTTATCTGTTTCAAAAAATTTATTAAGCCATGCGGTAGAGCTGGCCACATGTAATATTTCTTGTGCGCCTTCATCTTTTTGTACATACCTGTACAATCCTGTAAGCACAGCAGGAATAGCAGCCTGGCTAAGTTTATCTTCATTGGCTGCCACCTGTTGGGTATTTGGATCTATATTTTGAATTTTGGGATAACCCAGGTTTTGTTGAATAGTTTCTAAAATATTAACTGACATAGCATTAGGTTTTAGTTTAAATAAGTAGTTCTTCTTATCTACATAGAAAATCATGCCAACAAAAAAAATGGCCGCGGCAATTGGCCAACAAAAAACTGTTGTTCTGTTTATTTACAATTTAGTTTACAGATGCGGTGCTGCTAAAACGCAAACTATTTAATAATCTTATTTTCATGAATGCACATTGGGTGGCATATAACTGGTAGGTAATAATATCCTTAAACTTTTTGAATGGAAAATATTCCTGCAGAATATCTTCATATAGTTTGTTTATATATTCTTCGCAGTTGTTGCAAAGTGCAACAATTTCTCCTCCCTTTGCATAGCTGGCCTGTTCATGTATATTGGTTTCAATACTGTTCCAGAGCTGGCATGCGCTGGTAAATGAAACAGTAGCATTAAACTCATGCAACTGATTACTTATTTCCTCTGCATATTGCTTACTCTCTACCGATACTGCAATAATAGCGGTTTTCAGGTTAGTACATTCTATATCTTCAGATAGGGTTTCAAAC
>JAYUTC010000090.1:0-2245 GCA_043755395.1 Ferruginibacter sp. | reverse complement strand
CCACAACCGTTATTTTATATATAAAGAAATGAAAAACTGCTATTGTTGAGGGAATGATAAATGTCAAAATTCCTCTAAAGAAATTACCTGTTTTTGAGTTGGTTCCTTGTTGAGTTGAGAACGGTAATTCCTTCATGGTCAGGTAAGTAATAAGAGAACAGATAAACAATTCATTGAATAAGGCCAAAAGCAAATTTGGTAATATTGATGGTCCTATTAATATCATTCCGGTTACAAAGCTTAGTACAACCAATGGTAAATAAAATTTTGTAACTATTGCCTTAAAAGCACCGTTAATGATTAGTCCAGGCGCAGCTATTGGAGAGCTGTAATATATCCATGCAGCCTTGTATTTATCAGAAAACGGAAGTTGAGCTATTGCTATAATTAATATAAAACTACTGAAGTAAACAGCCCCAATAATAATTACCATGGGCAGCATAATTTTATGCTCTGCCATAGTTTCATAACGACCGGGTTGTATAAACATAACAACCAACATTACGATCAAATAACCTATAGAAGGGTAAACCTTCATTTTGATATCACGGCTGCGACCCGTAATATTCCAACATAAAAGAAAAGCCATTTTCTCTGCACCGGGTTTACAAAACAATGAAGCAAGTTTACTGACTAAACCTGTGTCAGTAGTTTTCATTTGATTTAAAGAAACATTTAAGCCAGCAGCTTCTGAATTGCTGTTATTAATGAGTGACAGCTTTTGATTAAATGAGGGTGCAAAATATTTTATGACAATATACATACTTGCTACAGGCGTTAGAATTGCCAGGGCAATTGAAAGAAATCCACCAATTGTGTAGCTATTTTCATGAATAGTTTGCCATGCCCTTGCGAACCAATAGGAGGGAATTAACCAAACCCATTTGCCTAAATTAGCGAAGTCAAATTTCTCTAATTGTATTTTGTTGACCAATCTTGGTACTATTTGATAACTGCCATACAATGCAATCGCAAAAACGATTTGAAAAGTTGCAATTATATTTTGAAATTTTTGAGGAGTAGTTATTTTGAGGATGAGGATATACAAAGCATTTATAAGAAATAGGGTAAGTAAAGTCCCAAGGGTAATGAAAATAAAAAAAAATAGCGTACCAATTACTCCGGTATTGATGGCCATGTAAATGATTCCTGGAAGACTCATTGGCAAAACCAGTTTACATATATGAATCAGGATGTGCAATAATCTTGCAACAAGTACTGTACGGTCATTTACGGGTTTGGGAAGAATGATGTAGTTATCTCTTATGTCAATAAGCACTGTAGTAAAATCAGAAATAAGAGAAGATGCCAAAACAAAAATATACATTGAAAAAAATATAGTTAACTGTACTACATAATTATTACCAATTGAAAATACCATAAGGAATAATGAACCCAATAAAGCACTTATGAACATTGTAAGTAAGGTAGCTCTATTTGTGACTTTGCTTTTTGAACGCTTCATCTGCTGCATACTGTTTGGACGCCTGTCGTCCATAATCAGTTTGGTTTTGAGTATAGCCTTAAGCTGCATCTTGTTTACTCCAAGCCCGGAATAAAATTTTATTGGTATTAAAACAACCCACAGAAAAAATTTATTAATTACATTATTCATTGCTATAGTTAATTGGAAGCCAATAAATTGCTACTCCATTTTATTTTTCAAATGCATTTCTCAAATCTTCTGCAGCATTAGTAAGGCTATCTTTTGCAGTAAGGCCGGCAAATATTTTTTCCAGACTCTTATCACCTAGTTGTTGCTGTAATTCGTGAAAGCTGCCATTGGCAACTACTACACCATCGTTTATTAAAATGATTCTATCGCTTACTTTTTCAACAACATCCATCATATGGCTACAGTAGAATATAGTTTTGCCATCTTCTGCAAGTTTGCTAATCAGTTCTTTTATAATGATTACACTATTGGCATCTAATCCACTTAGGGGTTCGTCCAGAATAATAATATCAGGATTATGTAGCAGCCCTGAAATAATTAATACTTTCTGTCTCATGCCTTTGCTAAATGTATCCATTCGTTGATCTATATTATTGCCAAGGCCAAGCGCAATCATCATTTTATTGATGCGCTCATTTGCAACCTCTTGCGGTATGCTATATAATTCTGCCATAAGGCCTAAAAATTCTTTCGGGGTAAGTACATCATATAGTTCTGCAAGTTCAGGAACATAGCCTGTAAAGCTTTTGACTATTAAAGGCTCATCTTTTATGTTATAACCTTTTATTA
>JAYUTC010000089.1:0-5656 GCA_043755395.1 Ferruginibacter sp. | reverse complement strand
CCAATTTTAAGGTTCTGTAATTTTTGTCTGCTGATTGCAATAAATATATTATTCCATTATCCATTAACTTTACGCTATGATCTTTTCTTCTTCACTTTCATTATCCCAGTTTTCTCTGATGGAGATTTTTTTTGGAAGAGCAATTACTTTTTCAGGTTGTATTTTTTTTAAATAATTTCCGGGATCCCATTTGCTATTATTATTATTATCATATAAAATTTTTATTTCATACTCGCCAGGAGGGAATAATTTATAGCGCCACTCTTTACTGGTTATTGAAAAAGATTCTTTAACCTCATCCTGTTGTGTAAATTGTAATACAGGGTGGTTGGTAAACTCAATATTGGAGAATCGTAATACCACATTACCATAATCTCCTTCTCTTTTTGTTTTAAAACGAAGTGTATCAGTTTTGGCAAGGATACTGTCTGTACTGTCTGCTACAGCATTTTTATTTACAATCAGCCTGTAATCGGCATCTTCGGACCATTTTGTTTTAAGAATAATTTTATTGCTGTCTAAAAGAAATGAAAAAGCAGGAATTGGAACAAAATTGGTATCCGTTAAAATAATTCCAGTAGTATCAAATTTTTTAATAGCACTGTTAAAGTTAAGAACAAGGTCATTTCTTAAATCCTGTTTTTGTGTTGCAGCAGCTGATGTAAATTTTAATTTTTTTTGTGCAGCTGTTTTGGGTTTTGATGTGGTTACAGGAGTTTTAGTGTTTTTTTCTTCTGAATAGGCATATAGGGTTATAGGTTTAGAATTTTCTTTTATTATAACTGTTGTATCGGTAAATGCAAATAATTCAGTCTTAGAATTATAGGTTTTACCACCATCACCATCTTTTAAAGCATATATATTAAAACTGCCGGATGACAGGTTATTAAAGGTAAAACTGCCATCGCCGTTTACATTGGCAATATAGTTGGGTTTTATTTTTTCTACAGAGGAATCATTGGCATTTCTGTAAAGTAATACAATAATGGTACTGTCTGTTTTTCCTGTTTCTGCAAGCATCACTTTTCCTGACAATCTCAATGAATCAATTGTACTACCCGTTGAAAAAACATAAGTAAAGTTTTTGAAAATATTTCCTTCGTTTACATCTTTTATAGCACTGCCAAAGTTAATAGCATACGTAGTATTTGCTAAAAGTGTATCCTTAAGTTTTACAGATACAGTTTTTAATTTATTGGTTATTTCTGGATTTAGCTTAGGATAAGGGGAAACCAGTAAATTTGTTTGTACTTCCTGTACATCAATATATTCATCAAAGGTTAAAGTGATTTTATTGCCAGAAAAATTGGTACTTAATAATTGAGGGCTGGCAGATAATAAAATTGGGGGAATAGTATCTTTTGTACCTCCTGTAATAGCGCCAATTTGAGCACAGCCACTGTTACTAATTATTGTGATGCAGCATAGCGATAATAAAATAATAAAATATAAAATACTGATTGCTTTCATTAAATGGTATTGAACTGCAAACTTAAAGGGTTTACAATGGTTACACTTTTTTTAAATCATAAAAATCCCTTAATCTGTAACTTCTTCTCCCTCCTCCAGGCTATGTAAAGCTACTGCCAGCTGATTATCTTTAACAAAATTGCACCAATGGCAGTCTTCCTTTCCACAGCCGGTATAAAAATCCCTGTTTTGTATTTTATCCCAAACTTGTATTATCTGCTGTTTTACTGTTTCAATGTCCTGAGGACTAATTACAATCTTTTCTTTGCGATATTCCTTTTTCTTATCTGGCTCTACAAAATCAAATTCGGTACTAATAACTTTCCAGTCTTTTTGTTGGTAATTATCTACTAATATTTTATAAAAAACGGCCTGCCTCCAGTAATCGCCGCCATTGGGGTCTTTATCGTATGGTGCTTTTAATTTTGGTATAGCTTTATCAATATCGCCACTTTTGTAATCCACCACATTTACATTTTTACCATCAAACTCCAGTTTATCTAATTTACCTTTTAAAGGCACATTTTTAACCACAACACCCTTTATATTTCTTTCAACAGTAACAACCTTGTTCCAACTATTGATGTATTTGTTGTAATAGTTACGCAATACTTCATCGCCATATTCAATTCTTCTTTCAAAAGCTTCTTTGGTAAAATTTTCCCTATGGCGATGCATATACCAGTTAAAGTCGGCCATCATTTCGTCTTTAGAAGGAAATTTATCCTGCTTACCATCCTGCATCTTTCTAAATAATTTTTCCAATGCATAATGTATTGCACTGCCAAATTCAGTGGCTTCGCTTTTGCCGCTGGGTATACGTATTAAATTTTGATAGTAAAACTGTAACGGGCATTTTAAATAATTATTAAGTGCTGTTACATTCATTACAAACTTGTCCAGTATAGCTGTTATAAAATCTTCTTCAGCGTTTTCAATTTCGGGCGCCTGCGCATTAAACTGTAATAATTCAAAAGTGGTAATTTCTTCAGCAGACAAACTGATTTTTTCAATAACAATTGGGTGCTGTTCTAAAATCTCTGCAATAAACATAGAGGGTTCCATTTCTTTTCCATCGTTTTTATATTTTGCAAAAGAAATAAATAAATGCTTTTGGGCCCTTGTTAATGCAACATAAAACAAGCGACGCAATTCTTCTTCATCGGAGGATACTGTTTGAGAAGTAAACATGGTATCAGGAAATTTATAACCACCTCCGGGCTTTTTTTTCTTTTCCCAGTTCGCTGCATTTGCTCCTGCAAAAAAAATATATTCAAATTCCAGCCCCTTAGATCCATGGGCAGTAAGCAGGTTTACGCCATTATTACTGCCTGCCACCTGTATCATTGGTAAAGGCAAATTTTCTTTTTCCATTAAATCTACAATACTAATTAATCCGTTTAAATCTAATGCAGGATTGCGGCTGCTTTCTTCTTTGATAAAATCAAACAATGCAGTAAGTAATTGAATTAAAGTAATTTTTTCTTTACTTTTCATAAGGTAACCAAGTATACCTGCATGCTGAACGATATTGGCAAACAACTGTTGTAATGTAACATTAGAAACATCTGCAATCAACTGTTCAAGAATGGCGCTGATATTTTTTAGTTGCGGATTAAAACCTGCGTCAAATAAATCTTTTGCAGGCCTATTGGCTTTATCAAATAATAATTTACGGATAGAAGTTGGCTCTCCGCCATATCTTTTGCTGTTAACTTCTACTGTAAGCTTTGCAATTTCAATTGGAGGAATACTATAAAAATCAAAATGTAAAATTTCGAACAAAATTTCATCACCACCATACGGAATATCATGCTCGGCATTTAAGTAACGCAGTATTTGAATAAGCTTTTTTACAAAAGGATTTTCCAGAATGTTCAGGCTCCGCTTACTATAAACAGGAATGTTTTTGAGGCGAAAATATTTTGCCATCTCCCCACCATATTTATTTTCCTTGTAGATGACTGCAATTTTTCCAGGCTCAACTTCTTGTTGTATTAAATCAAACACCTTATTGGTAATACCTGCCATTTCTTCTTTAACAGAATTATATTCATTAATTACCGGCTGGCTGGTAAGGTTTTTTATTTTTATATTGGAAGCAATTAATTCTTTGCTTAAGCCATCAATTTTTTTTACTAAACGTTCTTCGTTTTTATTGATGAGTGTTTTAGAAATATCCAGTATGGGCTGCGTGCTGCGGTAATTATCAGTTAGTACAACTGTTAATAATTCTTTGGTATAGGCGTTGGCAAAGCCCAGCATGTTTTCTACATTGGCTCCCTGAAAACGATAGATGCTCTGGTCATCATCACCCACTACAAAAACATTGGGCTTGTCCCAATAGCTGATGAGTAGCTGTACCAGCCTGTTTTGTATACCGCTTGTATCCTGGTATTCATCTACTAATACGTATTGAAATTTTTCCTGGTAGTTAGAAAGTATGTTTGGGTTTTCTTCAAAAACTTTTATCACCCAGTTAATCATGTCATCAAAATCGTAAAGGTTTTTTTTACGCATTAAGTTTTGATGATTATCAAATTCATTTACAGCAGCTCTTAGTTTTTCTACCTTTTCTTTTTCTTCTTCTATCTTATCGGTACGCACATCTCCTTTTTTAAAATCTTTTACGGCACGTTTGGCAATGTACATATCTCTGGTTGGTAAATCAGTAATATAGTCATCAATTTTTTGGTTAATAAAGCCGGGTGTCCATCCTTCCCGTTTCATGGCTGAAAATAAATTTTTAAAATTATTTATTTCATAATACACATCGCCACGGTATCTTTTTAAAGGGTGATTTTTAGGGAAAGAATCAATCAATGTTTTAAAAAGCTGAATACTTTCCAATTCAGACACTGCATCCAGCGAAGTTTTTTCGAACAATGATAAATTATCCTGTATCACATCATTACAAAAAGCATGAAAAGTATAGATATTTACTTTGTAAGCATCGGCTCCAATAAACTGCACCAATCTTTTGCGCATGGCAATGGTACCTGCATCAGTATAAGTAAGGCATAAAATATTTTCGGGTAAAACATCTGTATCTAATAATATTTTTCCAATTCGTGCTGCTAATATTTGTGTTTTGCCTGTACCAGGGCCAGCAATCACCATTACCGGGCCTTCAATGGTATCAACAGCTATCCGTTGTTGGGTATTCAATTTTTGATACTCATCATTAAATTTATTTTGCAAAATATTACGGTAGGTGAACATGTGTCAAAGATACTGGATTCTGGATAGCGGATAAATCGGCAGACCTTTAGAAAATATCAAGTCCTGAACAAAATACCGTATCAATTGTTATACCCGTATGAGTAAAGTTTACAGCATTAAAACCATTCAAAAAATCCCCATTTCGCTGGAGGCCGCCTGGGATTTTTTCAGCAGTCCTGCTAATTTAAAAGAAATAACACCAGCCAATCTCGGATTCAACATTGTATCACAACACCATGGCAATAAAATGTATGCGGGGCAAATAATTGAGTACACAGTAAAACCTGTTTTAGGTATTCCTTTGTACTGGATGACGGAGATTACCCATGTAGAGGATAAAAAATATTTTGTTGATGAACAACGATACGGACCTTATAGTATGTGGCACCATCAGCATCATTTTAAAGCGGTGGAAGCTGGTGTGGAAATGACTGATATTGTACATTACAAACTGCCTTTTTGGTTTTTTGGGGATATTGCCAATAGTTTATTTGTTAAGAATCAATTGAAAAATATTTTTGATTTCAGGTATAAAATAGTGGAGCAAAGGTTTGGGTAAATAAAACAAATGAAAAATTAACGACAAATTAATCGGTATCATTATTGCATGGATTGTTGTATCATTATAGCTGAAAGTATCCCGAATGAAAAATGTAGCCTGCATTTTACTATTATTTTTTTTTATAAACAGCACAAAAGTTTGTGCTGAATCGCGTAAATATTTCAATACATTTAAGCAATTCAACTACAGCGATTCTTCACTTATCCTTATCCCCTTCGAATATAAACAATCTGCATTATTTCATGCATTCACCTATGAGGTAATTGACAGTGTGGTAAACATGTTATTGAAAAATAATTCTATTACCTTAACCATAAAAGGCTATGCTCACCAGGATGAAGGCAGTGATACCATTTGCAAATATCTTTCTTTGAACAGGGCCTTATTTGTAAGGGATTATAT
>JAYUTC010000088.1:0-2250 GCA_043755395.1 Ferruginibacter sp. | reverse complement strand
ATTGATCCACGAACTTTTAAAGGAAAAAATGCCCAGGCATTGAAATTGGATAAAGTAAAAGTATTGGCTGAAACACAGGCATCTAAAATGGTACTGACATTTAACGATAAGTCTTTTGATGAAATGTACACAATTCAAACAATGCTTAATACAAGTGTTCTTCAGAAAGTTGGAGAACGTATTATAAACCCAGAAACAGGTACTGTACTTGGTAATAACATGCAAGAAGCAGTATATTGGATTAAGGATAAAATAAATTCAGAATCGCTTGTAATGTTAAAAGCACGCATGCAAGAAGGATTGGAACAAATTCCAGCCACCAGCAAAGCATAACCTATAAAAACCTCTCCAAATGTTTGCAAGAGAAATGCATATAGAAGTCAGTCAGGCTACACAGAACATAGCTGCCAATACCCGGCGTAAAATGTTACCTGATGAAATAGACTGGCTGCTGAATAAGAATTTGGAGAGGTTCATTCAATCTAAACTAAAGCCAAAAGATAGTGGAGGTTTTCAGGTAAATCAAATTGATGCAGATTCAATTCGTACCTTATATGTTAACAGTAGAACTATTCCAATTACAGATGCTTTTGATTCCAATCTTTACATAGCAACATTGCCTGGGGATTACAGTTATCTTCTTGCTGATGATAGTCGTACTTTAGCTTTATGCGGGGCAGCCCGTCCAATATTAGAAACTATCACTGAAAATGTATTATCTCTTTCTTTGTATACCGGTAAAACCCCCCCAAAGTATTATGCTACAATTGTAATAGTAATAGATGCACTAACTATCCGCCTATCGGATATTATCACTGCTCAGCAGATTGCCGGGTATACAGGAGTTAATTCAAAAGAAGAAAGATTTCTTATACGGGATATATTGCTTTGGCACATGAGAAATACCCTTGGTATAAATGTGTATTGGGAAAATTATAAATCTATTTACAAACCTCATTCTTTCATATTTCCTGGGGTTACTTCCGGGTCTATTACAGTAGATAGTATGGGATCTGTAAATGGAACAACAACTATTCTATCTTACAGTAAGTATAGCAGTGTTGAAGGAAATTGGGTGGCAAACAGGTTAACTCCTGGGGATAAAATAAGTACCATGCGTACCACTGCTTTTGTAAAATCTTCTAACTTATCTCCTATATCAGAACTTTCTAATAACGAAGTAATAGTTTATGGGGATACAGGCTTTATAGTAACTGGGGTGAACGTCTCTTATGTAAGAAAACCACGTAGAATAAGTTTACTTTTATCTCAAGATTGTGATTTACCTGATGAATTTCACCAAGCTGTTTGCGATCTGACTGTTGAGTACTTTAAAGCAATGACAGCAGATCCAAATTGGGAAGTAAAATTAAAAGATAACATGACAAGATCCGTACCTATTTAAACACTTTAAAATTCATATTCTATGTTAGACAGAAACAAGTACTGGAAATCTACCCTTGGTATATTTGCAGACGTATTAATTGCTAAACAAGTTGATTACTCTGGAACTGGTATAGCTACCGGTGTTACTGATTTTCCAACTTTTGTAAGTACAGCTGCTGAAGGAGAAATTGCATGTTTCAATGCAGATACCAATGCACTTATTGGTGGACTTACCACTCCGGCTCAAACTGTTAATTTGTTCTTTGCATTAAAAAGAGATGGCGGTGTTGAAAAAACCGGCACTTTTCAATTAGCAGGTGGATACACAGCAAAACGTGTTGTTTATGCTGCTCCTGTTGCTCAGCTGAGTAAAGCTACTTTTGGCGCTGTTGTTCCTATAGTAGGAAAATACTATGCTGTAAAGGTAATTGAAACAACTCCCGGTTACCAGCCTTTTCCAAGTTGGGAATATGGTATCACTATTAAAGCAACTGATACAACCAATGCAATTGCATTACAGCGTATTGTTGATTTGATCAATGATAAAACCAATGTAATTAACAAAAATACAGACAGTATTGTCACTGCTACTTTAGCCGGTACAACTATCAGTTTAACTGCTACTTCTGCAGGTGTAACTTTCAGATTGGCTTTCAGCTATGATGTATTGAATGATAATGCAGCCACTGCTGTTTATTCAGGAGGTGGTACTGCCAATGCTTTTTGGGGAACCGGTACTTTTAATCAGATAGCAGAGTTAGAATTTGAAACAGATGTGTACAAAGGTTTAAGCACACAATACCCTGGAGCACAAATGGCCCGTCCGGCTGATTTTGGAGCACCAAGTGTTTTTGCTGCTGCAGG
>JAYUTC010000087.1:0-2253 GCA_043755395.1 Ferruginibacter sp. | reverse complement strand
AATTTTTTAGCACTTGCAGAGCAGTTTCAAAATAAATTTATATTAAAGGATGAATACATTGATGAATTGCGCCATGATATAAATGTACAGGACGATATTTTAAATGAAAACACAGGAGCCATGGTTTACAATAAACTGGTTAAAACCCAGGAAAAGCTGCGTAATGAAATGGAATATTTTGAAAAGGATTTTAATATGCTGAAAAATGAGTTTAATAAATACCTGTCAACAGTTTTGTGATATTTAATTGAGCATGTCTGTAAGCTTCTTTTGATGCAGGATAATGATATTTCCGTCTTTGATTTCAATCAGGTTCTCACTTTTAAAATCACTGAGTGTTCTGATAAGTGATTCAGTGGCCGTTCCGGCAATATTGGCCAGGTCTTCCCGTGAAATATGAATGGAAAATTTATCCTGCGATTCTTTTTGATATTTAGTCTGCAAAGTAAGCAGGGCATCGGCCACTCTTTTTCGCAGCGAGTTATAAGCAAGGCCTAAAAGCTGGTTTTCTTTTTCGGTAACATTTTTAGCCAGCAGTTTAATAAATTTATGTATCACTTCTCTATTACTGCGCAACAGATTTTCAAAATCTTCTTTAGGAATAATGGCTACCTCACAATCTTCAATGGCTTCAGCAGTTTCTTTATATACGGTTTCCTCCAGCAATGCATTATAACCAAAAAAATCACCTTCATTAAAAAGGCCTACCGTTAATTCCTTACCTGCATCATTGGTTTTACAGGTTTTTACTTTACCCTTTTGTACATAATATAACCTGTTGGGATGATTACCTTCTGTATAAATGGGTTGTTTCTTTTTGTAGTGATTAATATTTCTATCTGCAGCCAGTTCTTTTAGTGCATCTTTTCCTTTAAATTCATGCAGCATCTGGCTCATACCATCTGCATCTGCCGTATAATTCTTTGCAACCAGTTCCGTTTTTTTAATCCGGCTTTCAATAGCATTCAGTAATTCAATATCGTTGAAAGGTTTGGTAATATAATCATCGGCACCCATTTCCATACCTTTTCTAAAATCAGTTCTTTCTGCTTTGGCAGTTAAAAAAATGAAGGGAATTCCGGTGAGCTCAGGGTTTTTATTCAACAGGTGTAAAACACCATAGCCATCCAAAACCGGCATCATAATATCGCAAATAATTAAATCAGGCTTTTCCTTTAAAGCCATTTCCACACCTATTTTTCCGTTTTCGGCAGTTTGTACTTTATAACCTGCCAATTCTAAAATTTCGGCAGTATTCTCCCTTATTTCATTATTGTCTTCAATGAGTAATAAATGTTTCATATACATTGCTGAAAGATTTGTTTAGGTTAACAAAGCCCTTTTTAAAATGATGATAAATTTAGTTCCTTTTTCCAATTCGCTTTCAAATTCTATACTGCCATCCAAAATTTCTATGTATTTACCAACAATGTGCAGGCCCAAACCGGTACCCTGTATATTGGTAACATTAGTGCCCCTGAAAAATCGCTCAAATAAATGTCCCTGATCTTCAAGTGATATACCCATGCCATTATCTTTTACTGATACAATGATGTTGCCATCGGTTACTTTACTTGTTATTTCAATTAAACTGCCTTCATCAGAAAATTTTATAGCATTGGCTAACAGATTGGTAATAACATTGCGTAATAAGCCAGGATCTGAAACTATAACTTCTTCTCCAGTATGCAAATAATTTAATTGCTGATTAATTTTTGCAATGCCTTCCAATTCATTGCAAAGTGATGTTATCAGATCCTTAATATTAAAGTCAATATTGTTGGCAGTAATCTTTCCATCTTCTATTTTTCCGATTGATAAAAATTCGTTCAATAAATTGGTAAGATTATTAACCGAAGATTTAATACGGTGAAAATGCTTATTTCGTTTTTCTTGCTCATCTGCTTCTATATATTTTGCTGCCAGCGATGCTGATGAAAGTATAGTGCTAAGTGGTGTTCTAAACTCATGCGAAGCCATGGATACGAAACGGCTTTTTAAATCACTCAGTTCTTTTTCCTTGCTTAAAGCCTTTGTCAGCTCATCTTTTGAAACTTCCAATTCCTGTAATATTTCCTGTAACTGTTTTGTTCTTAATTCAACCTTCTCTTCCAGTTCCTCATTCATTCCCGCTACTTTCGAATTGATTTCGGATAGTTGTTCCTTTTGTTGCAGTATGGCATTCTCATATTCTTTTCTTTTGGTGATATCACTTACAAAAGCAATGGTAAAACTTCCTTCAGCAGTTGTGTA
>JAYUTC010000086.1:0-2254 GCA_043755395.1 Ferruginibacter sp. | reverse complement strand
CAATGAATCTGCAGCACTGTGAGCCCTGTTCATCCACCGTAATTCCTCTTCATTAAAAGATTGTATACCCACACTCAGGCGGTTAATGCCAATTTCTTTCCATTGGGTAAGCTTTTTTGCAGTAATGTCATCGGGGTTAGCTTCAAGTGTAATTTCTGCACCAGGGGAAATGATAAATTTTTTATGCAGTGTTTCAAATATTAATTCAAGTTCATCAGCGTTTAGAATGCTGGGAGTACCTCCACCAAAATAAATGCTGTCAATTTGATTGCTGGAATCGCCATCAGTTTTTATAAAATAAGGAGTGATGGTTATTTCTTTTACTAATGCTTCAATGAGTTCGTCTTTATATCTTAAAGAAGTGCTGAAATGAAAATTACAGTAATGACAGGCCTGCTTGCAAAAAGGAATATGAATGTAAACGCCAGACAAAGATTTTTGATTTACAATTTTAGATTTTAGATTTGAATTCAGTAATGACAAAACAAAACAATTATATCCTGGAAAAATATTTTACTTCGATCATTATTGGTGTATTATTTTTTTTGCCAGTATTTTGCCAGGATACTACTGCCAGCCAATACCGGCTAATCATACATTATGTGGACAAAGATAGTTCCTTTAACCCCGATGTCCTGCATCTGCAAACCAGCTTTGCCAATCAGCCGTTATGTATAGATTATGTAAATAAATTGATTCCTAAACTTAATATGCAGGGTTATACAGCAGCATCTGTAGATGAAATGATAATCGATTCTTCAGCTGTTCAGATACTTTTGTATGTTGGCGAACAACAAAGCTGGATAAAACTTAAAACGGACAACATAGAGAAAAAGGCCATTGATGAAAGTGGTTTTATTGAAAAAAAATTCAGTAACAAACCTGTTAATTTCTCAGAGGTACAGCAAATCAAGGAACGGATATTAAATTATTATGAGAAAAACGGTTTTCCGTTTGCAAGTGTATATTTAGACAGCCTGCAACTACAGGGGCAAACTATGGAAGGAACATTAAAGGTGAACAGAGGGCCACTTTATCATATTGACAGCATCAGGGTAATTGGCAAAGCAAAAATTGCGAATCATTTTCTACAGCGATATCTTGGCATACCCAATGGTAGTATTTATAACAGAGAGAAGCTGGAGCAGGTTGATAAAAAAATATTGGAATTACCTTATGTGCAGAGTCAGCAATCTTCAGAATTGCTAATGTTGGGTACAGGGTCTGTTTTAAATCTTTACCTCCAGCCCAAAAGAAGTAGCCAGGTTAATTTCCTGGTTGGTTTTTTACCAGCCAATAGTCAGACCAATAAGCTTCAGCTGACAGGAGATGTAAATCTTAATTTAAAAAACTCACTTGGCAAGGGGGAAACCATTTTATTAAACTGGCAGCAACTGCAATTACAATCTCCCCGGCTAAATATCGGGTACCAGCATCCATACATTTTTAAATCAGCATTTGGGGTTGATTTCTCATTTGGGCTATTTAAAAAGGATTCTACTTTTTTGCAGTTAAATGCACAGCTTGGTATCCAGTATTTGTTGTCTGCTAACCAATCAGGCAAACTTTTTTTACAAAGACAAAGCACCACTTTATTGGGATCTGGTGTTGATACCAATCAAATTAAGATCACCAAACAACTGCCACCCAATGTTGATGTAAGCTCGGTAAATATTGGTTTAGATTATGACTGGAATAATACCAATTACAGGTTGAACCCAAGGTCTGGCAATGAAATACAATTAGTAACAAGTGTGGGGTTAAGAACAATTCATAAGAATAATGATATACTCAGCATTTCAGATCCTTCATTCAACTATGAGTCATTGTACGATTCAATTAAATTAAAAACCTACCAGCTGAGAGCTAAATTAACTGCAGCACATTATTTTCCTGCCGGTAAAAGAAGTACACTGAAAGCGGTAGTGAATGCTGGCGTTTTCAGCAGTCAGAGTATATTCAGAAATGAATTGTTTCAAATTGGCGGGTTTAAACTGCTGAGGGGTTTTGATGAAGAAAGTATTTATGCAACGCAGTATGCTGTGGTAACTGCTGAGTACAGATACCTGGTGGGATTGAATTCTTACTTGTTCACTTTCACAGATGCTGGTTGGGTTAAAAATAAGTTTCAGGATGTAAATACCAATAATAAATTTATCAGTGCTGGTATCGGCCTTTTGTTTGAAACCAAATTTGGGTTATTGAATATGAGCTTTGCAGTTGGTAAAAGAGATGATGTGAATTTTGATTTACG
>JAYUTC010000085.1:0-5683 GCA_043755395.1 Ferruginibacter sp. | reverse complement strand
TTTTTATTGCCGAAGGGCCAAAAGTAGTTCTGGAATTATTGGAAAGCAGGGAATTTGTTTGCAGGCAAATATTTGGTATAAAGGACTGGCTTACAAGCAACGAAAAAATATTGAAAAAATATTCCGGAATGGAGGTATTAACAGTTCAGGATTTTGAATTGGAAAAAATATCATTGCTTTCCTCTTCAAATAATGTAATGGCCATTTTTAGTAAGAAAGAACATACAGAAATAACAAATATAAAAGGAAAAATAACATTGGTTTTAGATAGCATTCAGGATCCGGGCAATTTAGGTACAATAATCCGTACTGCGGATTGGTTTGGAATTGAAAATATTATTTGCTCAAACACCTGTGCCGATATGTATAATCCCAAAGTTGTTCAAAGTACCATGGGAAGCCTGGCAAGGGTAACTGTTTTTTATACAGATATTGAAACCTGGATTAAAAAAAACAAATTAATTAAAAAATACGCTGCTGCCTTAAATGGGAAAAATGTTAAATCATTTGTTGGAATAAAAGAAGCAATAATAATTATCGGTAATGAAGGAAATGGTGTTAGTGCTGCAATAATGAAATTAGCAGATGAAAAAATTACAATCCTAAAAAAAGGTGAAGCGGAGTCGTTAAATGCTGCAGTAGCTACAGGAATTATATTAGCAATATTAAATAACTGATTTATTTCATTACTGGCAAAAACTTAAATGTAAACGCTATCTGAACTGTATCGCATTTACCGGTTTAATTTTTTTAATCAGCAGTGTTGGAATAATCAGGGTTGCAAAGCAAACCAATAAAGTACCACCACAAATTAAAGCCACCTGCCACCAAATTACATCTGCATGTGCCTGACTCATATAATAGGCATCTTCATCAAGCTTAATAAACCCTGTTTTTTCCTGTAGCCAGCAAATGCCCAAACCAAGTATGGCTCCAATGGTAATTCCTGTTATAGCTATTACAGTTGTGTTGTACAAAAATATTTGTTGTACATCCCAGTCAGAAGCTCCAATTGCTTTTAAAATACCAGTCATTCTTGTTCTTTCCAAAACCAAAATAATAAGACAGGTGATAAGGTTTACCGCAGCGATAATAATCATAATCAGTAACAAAATATTTTTTATTTTCCCCTGTAATGCAAGCCAGTCAAAAATGCCGGGGTAAATATCCTTAATAGATTTACTATACCATGTTTGAGGTAATACATCAACATCATATATTTTATTATTTATAGAATCTGTTTGGCTGTAATCGTATAAATAAATTTCATAGCCGCCAATCTGATTGGCTTCCCAGTTATTCAGTCTTCTGATAAGGTTAATATCACAAATGCCAAAGGCCTTATCATATTCATCAATAGACGTTTTATAAATACCTGTTATTTGCAGCCTGCGCCTTCGGGCACTACCAATACCATTGGCATCAATAAAAACTACGTCCACACTATCATTTATATTTAAATTTAACTGGTTGGCTGTATAAGCAGATAATACAATTTCTTTGCTGTAACTACTATCTTTTGTGTTCATCCATCTGCCGGATTTTAAAAAGCTGTTCATCCTGTTAAAATCAAAAGTGGAATCTATCCCTTTCAACAGCACACTTTCTATTTCATTTTTATATTTAAGAATTGCAGATTTGGTAGCATACCTTTCTACACTTTTAATTTGGGGTATTTTTTTTAAATTATATTCAACAGTATCGTTTTTAGCTATGGGATATTCTTCGGCAATGCTTACTTTATTATCCAAATCCTGCTGCACCCTAATATGGCCCCAAAAACTAAATACCTTGTTGCTTATTACCTGCTGAAAGCCATTTACAAAACTCATAGCTACAATCATTACAGCCACACTTATTGCAGTGGCAGCAACAGCAAGCCTTATTATAAAACGGGAAAATGTTTTTTGCCGGTTGAAGGCTATTCTTTTTGCTATGAAAACCGATATATTCAATTATTATATTTTTGGTATCTTACAAATGTATTTTATTTAAACGTAAAGATTATAGATAACATGATAAAACTTCAATTCTGTAGTGCATTAAAAATGAATGGAAAAATGATGGTGATAAAAAATTATTTACTTTTAATTTTACTTTTATTAGTATCCTACTGTACATTTTCACAATTACCTGATACTGTTTATAAACCAAATATACAATGTGTACGATTTCATATGTATGGCGATCAAAAGGCAATGCCCATATACAGCCTTAACAGCGGCGATCAGTTAGAATTAAATTTTGATGACCTGGATGGAAATGTAAAAAGTTATTATTACAGTTTTCAATTGTGTGATTATAACTGGAAACCAGTTGACTTAAGCCCTCTATTATATATCAAAGGATTTACTCAACAACGAATTACAACTAACAGGTATTCTTCAATTGCTTTTACAAAATATACACATTATCAGGCTTTACTGCCCGATAGAAATACAACAATTCTTTTATCCGGTAACTATATGCTAAAAGTTTTTTTAGATGGAGATACATCAAAACTGGCTTTTACCAAAAGACTTTTGGTATTGGACTCTAAAGCGGCTATAACTGCAACCGTAGTTCAGCCGTTTTTACCACAACAATTTAGTACGCATCAAAAAATTCAAATTTCAGCTAACATTAAGGGCTTAAATACATTTAGTGCAGCTCAACAGGTAAAAGTTGTAATTATTCAAAATAACCGATGGGATAATGCATTAAAAGATATAATGCCAACATTTGTACGGGGTACTACCCTGGAATATAGTACAGAAAATACCTGCATTTTCCCCGGAGGAAAAGAGTGGCGTTGGCTTGATTTAAGAAGTTTTAGGTTACAAAGTGACAGGGTAGACAGTGCAACTTATTCAAAAACTGCCACAATAATTTTTGTAAAACCGGATATTGACAGGAGTGGAGAACGATATGTATCATACGGTGACCTAAACGGAATGTTTATAGTAGCAACTTATGAAAGTATTAATCCTTACTGGCAGGGCGATTTTGCAACTGTACATTTTAGTCTGGCTACACCTAACGCACAGCCTTACACTGATAAAGACATTTATCTTGCAGGCCAGCTAACAGATTATGCACTTAATGATAAAACTAAAATGGTTTTTAATACTTTAAAAGGAAAGTATGAGGGTACTGCTTTTCTTAAACAGGGTTATTATAATTATACTTATATAGCAGTAGATAAAAACAATCCACAACAAAAAACCGCTTTAGAAGGTAATTATTGGGAAACTGAAAATAGTTATACCATTTTAATGTATTATAAATCTTTTACCGATAGAGCCGATCAGTTAATAGGCGTTGGTAGAATAAATTCACGAACTGACAGGCCGGGGTTTAGTTTTTAATCCCTTGCACTGTAGATGAATAAAAATGTTTACCAATTTTGTCTGGAAACCTCCAAATTTTTGCCCCATTTTCCTTATATTTGCGCCGGCAAGTCTTATACGGCCAGCTCCTGCTGAACTCCCCCAGGGCCGGAAGGCAGCAAGGGTAGGTGGTTGAGCGGTGCGATGTAAGTAACTTGCCATTTTTTTTATATTCTTACTAAACATATACTATCTGTAATGAAATTTTTTATCGACACAGCCAATCTGGCTCAAATTAAAGAAGCAAATGATTTGGGAATTTTAGACGGAGTTACCACTAACCCGTCTTTAATGGCAAAGGAAGGTATTAAGGGAAGTGAAGCCGTGATGGCACATTATAAAACCATTTGTGAAATGGTAGATGGTGATATTAGTGCAGAAGTAATTTCAACAGATTTTGATGGCATTGTAGCAGAGGGGAAAAAATTAGCTGCCATTCATCCTAATATCGTGGTTAAAGTACCCATGATAAAAGAAGGTATTAAAGCTATTAAATGGTTTACCGAAAATGGTATCAGAACTAATTGTACATTAATTTTTTCTGCGGGTCAGGCTATATTGGCTGCAAAGGCAGGAGCTACTTATGTTTCACCCTTTATTGGCAGAGTAGATGATACCGGTTGGGATGGTATGGATTTAATTCACCAGATGCGCCAGATATTTTCAATGCAGGGATATAAAACCGAAATCTTAGCAGCCTCTATCCGCAATCCAAATCATATTATTAAATGTGCAGAAGCTGGCGCCGATGTTTGTACTTGTCCCTTATCTTCTATTTTAGGCTTATTAAAACATCCTTTAACTGATAGCGGACTAGCACAATTTTTGGAGGATGCTAAGAAATTTGCCTGATAGTTTATTTTTAAAATACTTTTTAATTAAAATGACCGTAATACTATTTAGAAAATACAGGCATTTTAATTTTACTCACTGGTATTAATTTTTATCCTTTTTTACGTTTCGATTTTGGCGCTTTCATTTCTTTCAACAATTCATCAACTGTTTTTAAATTTTCATCATCCGGTTTTTTCTTTATGTATAAAACAAATTGTTTGTATACTGCCGGATTCTTTTGGAGAACTGCTTTTATTGTAATTTTCTCTGAAGTAAAATCTTTATCAATCCACAAAGAGTTTCCAAAAAATTTACCTGCAGATGCGGAGAATAATATATGATTACTGTCCAATGGTAAAAAATTTCCATTAGAAAGCAGACCATCTATATTAATATAATTGAAAGTGCCCTTTTTCAGGCTATCTGTATAAAGATGAACATAAATACTGTCTATTTTCTGTGCTTTTACAGATAAGGAAGTTATAATTAAAAAAACAGATAATATTCTTTTCAATAGCTTTTACTTTATATAAAGATTGAAAAAATTATGCCAGCGTTGCAAATCCAGAAAATATTAATTGTTAAAATTGATTTTCACTCTTTAGCTTAAAAAGTTTGCTACATTACTTAAATTATATCCTTTCAGAATATAATTATTGAATCACTATTTTTTTAAGATAATTTCCTTTAGCATCAACAGAGGGGGTTATTTTACTGTTTATCACAATTCCCTCTTTATTAATTATCATCCGTTGCAAACCGGCATCAGTAATTATTTCAACAGGCAAAGGCATAAAAAAGTTACTTATTTTAATCGAGTATTTATTATAGGCTGTTTGTGTAACCACTATATTCAGCACATCTGTTGTTCTTAAATAAAAATTAAACAAGGGCTTTAAATCTATGGCAGATTTTTTACTGAATAATTGTTCCACATCGTCTGTTGTAACAAAATTATTATAAGTATATTTTGCATCTGTTGCAAGTATTTTTAATGTTGGGAAAAACAAACTATCCCCTAATACAAAACGCAGGGTATGCATAAAGAAAGATCCTTTAGAATATATATCACCGGTATATGTATCCTCTGTATTTACTTCATCTCCCTGTACCATGGGTTTTATATTTTTTATATTTCGTTTGTTTGAAAAAATTACTTCATTGTATGCTTCCTCACCTGCCAGTTCTCTAAAACATAAGGCTTCAGCATATGTGGCAATACCTTCCTGAATCCACATATGTGCCCAGTCTTTATTGGTTACTTTATTAGCCCACCATTCATGGGCATATTCATGAAAAAGGTTAGCCGAATAATCCTGCCCGCCCACTTTTTTGTAACTAAACTTATCATTAAATGTTATCATGGTTTGATGTTCCATTCCGGAGTTTGGAACTTCTGCAATACCTATTTTTTCTTTAACCCAGGGGTATTCGCCAAAATATTTTTCCAATACCCTGCTATCTCTTGCTTTTAAATCCAG
>JAYUTC010000084.1:0-2260 GCA_043755395.1 Ferruginibacter sp. | reverse complement strand
TCGCAAGCTCTTTGCATTGCTTTTGCCCTTATGGAGACCAATTTAAATGCGTCTTCAAAACTTAAAGTGCCATTTGCAACCAATGCTGAAAACTCGCCTAATGAATGCCCTGCTACCATATCCGGTTTAGCACCACTCAACGTTTTAAATGCAATAACTGCATGTAAAAAAACGGCTGGTTGGGTTACATTGGTCTGTTTCAAATCTTCATCTGTACCACTGAACATAATATCAGAAATACGAAAACCTGCAATGTGGTTTGCCTGCTCAAATAAATCTTTTGCCAAAGTATTGCTATCATATAAAATTTTACCCATTCCTGAAAACTGACTTCCCTGGCCGGGAAAAATATACGCATGTGCCATAATTTTATTAATTTTTATTCTGCAAATAAAACAAAAAATCCCTCAAAAAGAGGGATAATAAATTTCATAGGAAATTATATTAGTGCAATTTGGCACTGATTAGTTTTACAAACTCACTCCTGGTTTCATTTTTTTCAAACTCGCCCCAAAAGGCTGAAGTTGTTGTAACAGAATTTTGTTTTTGTACACCCCGCATCATCATGCACAAATGTGATGCTTCAATTACAACGGCAACTCCTAAAGGATTCAATGTTTCTTTAATTGAATTTAAAATCTGGTGTGTCAGTCTTTCCTGCACCTGTAGTCTCCTGCTGTAAACATCCACCACCCTTGCTATCTTACTTAATCCTGTTATCCAGCCATTTGGTATATAAGCCACATGTGCTTTACCATAAAAAGGCAACATGTGGTGTTCGCACATACTATATAATTCAATATCTTTTACAATTACCATTTCACTAACCTCTTCATGAAATTTGGCTGAATTTAAAATTGCATTGGCATCCTGTTGATAGCCTTGTGTTAAAAATTGCATAGCTTTAGCTACTCTTTCGGGTGTTTTCTCTAGACCTTCCCTTTCCACATCTTCCCCAAGTAAACCTAGTGCTGCTTTATAATTTTTTACCAGTCCTGAAGTTACTTCTTCGTCATACTGATCTATTTTTTTGTATGCCATTTTATTGTGTTAAGATTAAATTTAGTTTGATAGCCATTAAACAACATCATATAAGTTTTGTTCTGTAACACTCACTTAAATTTTATAGGTAGCTATCAATAAGCCGGGTATTCAACAAAATTTCTTTCAGTTTCATATAAACGTACCTGGAGGTCAAATCTTGGTGCTATCTTATCCCGGAGAATATTGTAAATAACCACTACGATATTTTCTGCACTTGGATTAAGGTTTTTAAATTCAGTTGTATCCAAATTTAAATTTTTATGATCAAAACGTTCTAAAACATTTTCCTGTATTAAATCGCTTAACAACTTCATATCATAAACATAACCTGTAGCTTGATCTGGTACACCAATTACTTTTACAATTACTTCATAATTATGACCATGAAAATTGGGGTTATTACATTTACCAAACACAGTAGCATTAGTTTCATCATCCCAAAGTGGATTATGTAAACGATGGGCCGCATTAAAATGTTCTTTTCTGTAGATTGCTACTTTGTTATCCATTTTGAAAGACTAAACATTATTTAAAGTATTTTGAACTACTCAGTATTGTGTGTACAGGAGTAATAGAAATCATTTTTAAGAATGATGATGTATAGGTTAAAACAGAAGTTTGCTATTTAAACCTAACGTTATAAAGGATATAAATACAATTGAAATTACTATTTGTTTGCAATAACTACTAAATTAATTGCCAAAATATTCAACAAAAATTCGGGGAGTTTCATACAATTTTAGGCTATGTAATTGCACTTCTTTCGGCAAATGAGGTTTTAATTGCTCCCAAATAGCAATCACCAAATTTTCAATAGAGCAAAGTTTACCGGTCATAAAATCAACATCAACATTCAGATTTTTATGATCCAGTTTATCTATCACATGTTCTTTTACAATAATGCTTAATCTTTTTACATCATATACAAAACCTGTGTCTGGATTGGGGTGTCCTTTTATTGTAACATATAATTCAAAGTTATGTCCATGCCAGTTTTCATTGGCACATTTACCAAAAACCACTTCATTCTGTTCATAGCTCCATGCAGGATTAAATAACCTGTGGGCAGCATTAAAATGTTCTATACGTGTAATGTAAACCATCCCCGATGTAAAATTTCGGCAAAGGTAATTGCTAAATCCTGAAATATGAAGAGTAAGTACGAATTTTGCAGAATGTATATATTACTTGTTGCAGCTACAAAATTCGAAATACA
>JAYUTC010000083.1:0-2272 GCA_043755395.1 Ferruginibacter sp. | reverse complement strand
AAAGGAATTATCCCCGTAATCTTGCCAGTGTTATTATGAATATTGGCATTGTATATGTTTATCAGGAGGAATATAAAAAAGCTCTTTTTTATTTTTTTAAAGCAGATTCAATAATTACACTTCACGATGTAAAAGATTTAAAATATAATATTGCGCTAAATATTGGGGAAGCATATGATAGACAGGATATAGCAGATACTGCATTTATTTATTTTAATAAATCTCTTGAAATTGCTTTTCAAATACAGGATGGGGATTTAATTGGCACCTCTATGATAGGAGTAGGACATTTTTATTTGGAAACTGGGAAGTATCAACTTGCCTTACAATTTTATTATAATGCTTTACCTTATCTTAAAGCTGCCAATGATGAAGTTCATATTTGCGAAGCTACTATTGGCTTAGCTAATTTGTTCAAAAAAATTAATTTAAAAGATTCTGCAGAATATTATGCACTTTACTCCTTTAATCTTGCCAAAAAAGATGGCTTTCAATCCATGCAATTAGAGGCAGCCAATTTTTTAACAGAACACTATAGAACAGAAAAGAATACCGATAGTGCTTTTTCTTATTTACAACAGGTGCAGGTATTGAAAGATTCAATTGACAGTAAGGACAGAATTAGAGAATCGCAGATCATTTCTACCAATGAACAATTACGTCAATTAGAAATATCTGAGGATTTAAAAAGAGCAAAAGAAGAAAGGCATAAACAATTGCAATTACTTTTAATTGGAATTATTATACCAGCACTTTTTTTATTTACATTAATTTTAAGTAAAATAAAAATACATGTAAGAGTAATAAAATTTTTAGGAATTATTTCATTACTAATATTGTTTGAATATTTAACCTTATTACTTCATCCTGTAGTAGTTGAGTTTACAAACCATACTCCTTTATATGAACTACTGATTTTTGTTACTATTGCATCAATGTTAATTCCTTCTCATCATAGAATAGAAAACTGGCTTATTGAAAAACTCACCATCAATAAAAAGTATTATTATAACAGTAATTTTAATTTCAAAAAAATCACTTTAAAAATAAAAAAAACCTTCTGACTTTGTATTAATACAAAAAAGTCAGAAGGTAAAATTGCTTTTAAAAAAGGATAAAGCAAATGTGTTTAAATCTTTAAGATCCTGGTTTAAGTGGTCTTGTTGATGCCGTATCAATAATTTTTGTGGGAGAATCCTTGGCAGCAGGAGCAGGAGGTGGTGCAACAGTTTCTGTTGCTTTTGGCTCATCAGCTGGTTTGGTCTCGCTACTGTTACAGGCAACTGCTGATAACAGGATAAAGCAACCCAGCAAAATAGCATGGGTAAAATTTGACTTTTTAATTTGCATATTAATTGATTTAGACCATAATACTACAAAAATATATTTTAGATTCAAAAAAAAAAGCACAGAAATAAAAATTCAGGTTAAGGTTTTTTATATAATTTATTGTAGAATTTGTAGCTGTTTTTAGCAATAATAGTTCTATTACAACGTTAATAAACAAACCCTCCAATATGAAAACAGCTTTATCCACAAGTAAAGGTATTTTATGCCTTCTTATTTTGCTAAACTCTTGTATATCAAGTAAAAACTCACTTGAAACCAATATTCCAGTTTCAGAAAAACCCAAGGAAACGGCAGCTTGTTTTGTTCAAATGAACGATGGTAGTATAATAAATTATTCAACCCTAAAGTTAATTACAGGTATTTTTAAAACTCCACATCTTTTAGCAGATGGAAATATTAGCATCACCGGCGGAGAAATAAAGGCATATCAAAGTAAATCGTTATATGCAGTATCACAAAAAGAATTTACTACAGTAAAACCAAGTTATGTTGCAGTAAATGCCCTGCCGGGATTTGCCATAAGGGTAGCCAGGGGGAAATTAAATGTTTATTCGCTTAAATATTATAATGGACATAATGCCACTGAAAAATACTTTTTGCAATCCGGTGATGAAGGACAAATTGTTGCTTACACCCCGGAACTTATGATAGAATTAGTAAAAGATAATAGTGATGCCTTAGTATTTTTTAATACAAAAAATAAGGTTTCTTCTATTCCTCAAAAATTGTTAGCTACAGCTGATATTTATAATAATCAGAGGTTTATCTCAAAAAATTAATAAGTAAAAGCCGGTTTTTAAACCAGCTTTTTAATTTCCAGTTAAGTAATTCTGATTTTACCAATTTACTGTAACTTAATAAATGATTAATTTGCTTAAATGTATAAGCTAATCATAATCGCAATCTTATTTTGTTTTTCTTC
>JAYUTC010000082.1:0-2279 GCA_043755395.1 Ferruginibacter sp. | reverse complement strand
GGGAGTTTGGAGAATTAAAAATTTAGTTTCTTTGTTTGATGAAAGCAGTAAACCCTCTTATGATCTTGCCTTACACCCCGCTGGCCAGCGGGGATGGGGGCCTTATGCCATCTTTCTTGGTGAATTGATTTTCTTTGGCGGCGCTGCTTTTGCAGAAACCTGTTTAGTTTCTATTGCTTTTGCCTTTGGCGCTGTATGTTCATGAGCAGCTTCGTTATCAGCAGGCGCTTCTGATAATTTTATTTCCACATTATTATCCTTCAAAATTACAAACCACTTCAGCATTTTTTTCAAATCGCTGTTGTACACTCTTTCAAAGTCCATATCCGGGAATACCTTTTTAAAATACCCCTGGATGGCTTTTGTGTCTCCTTTTGCATCCGGCATTTTTTCTTTGCTTTCTTCCATTGCTTTAAACACATCCACCAGGTTTACATTCTCATTAGTGGTATATACTTCAATACTTTCCAAGTGTGAAAAGTTATGAATACGGGTGCTTACAAATTTGGTACTCTTGTCTTCCAGCGATTTCACCACGCCGCCATCTGATTTAGATGAAAGCAATTCAAACAATCCTGTTAATCCGGTAACAGAAACCAGTTTATTATATTCCATAAAACTTTTTTTAAGAATTGCAAGATAAACGTTATAAATCAAATATAGATAGGGTATAAACTTTTAACATTTTTCGTCAGAATAATTAAAAATTTTGAGCCAGCGGGTATCAAATAATATTTCAATTTACCAGCTCAGCAATAAAAGTAAAAACCTGCTTTGATGGAAATCACCATCTTTGCTTCCAAATGTTTTCAGAAAAACTTACTCCACAACAGGCATTGCCAAAATTAAAAAAATATTGTGCCTACCAGGAGCGATGCCACCGGGAAGTACAGGAAAAACTTTACAGCTATGGTGTTTTTAAAAATGATGCACAGGAAATTATCAGCCAACTAATTGAAGAAGATTACCTGAATGAAGAACGCTTTGCCCTGCAATACGCCAGCGGAAAATTCAGGATAAAAAAATGGGGGAAGGTAAAAATAAAATACCAGCTGAAGCAGAAAGGAGTAAGTGAGTATTGCATAAAAAAGGCACTACTGTCAATTGATAAAGCAGATTATAAAAAAGTATTGTATAAACTGGCAGATGCAAAGCTGGTCAGTCTAAAAAGTGAAAAAAACATCTTTATAAAAAAAAGAAAATTGCAGGATCATTTGCTGCAGAAAGGTTTTGAATCAGACCTGGTAAGAGAAATTGTAAATGATATTTAAGGATAAAACAATTACAAAAGTTTATCTATTGCTGTAATCGCCTTCTGCAAACGTTCATCATAGTTTCCGCATATATCTACCCATGGCACATGCTGGTTGATCATTATATCCCTGTAATGATGGTATAATTTTTCTCTTATCACCAGGTCTGGGTATTCTCTTAATTCATCTTTTACCCAGGGGGCATCTACGTTACACAACAGGTACAAATCATATTTTCTTTCCACCACCTTATTGAGTATCCAGGGATGAATTTTATCAAACACAAACTCACACCATACTTTCATTACATACATATCGGTATCAATAAAAAGTGGGGAATGGGGAGTGGGGGGCAGAGAGTGGGTGGCTTTATTAGTTATAGTTTCGTTTTTTTTATTAAACATTAAACGGTTAGCTTCTGCTATGCCTTTCTCTTCCCCTGCCAGTTGGCCTTTTGCAACATCCAGTAAATTCTCAAATGTGTAGTCGGTACCGTTAGCAAGCAGGTACTCCCTTGCATATTCTTTTACCCAAATCGTATTATAATGTGCTGCCAGCTTTTCACACAGGGTGCTTTTACCTGTGGATTCAGGACCAACAACAACGATTTTCTTAATTTCCTTCATTACCAATTTTTGTTTTCCATTCTTTATATCCCCACCAGGCCATCAGCAAAAATAAAACGTACATCAATGTAAATAACATCAGACCTTTATAAAAGTTAAGTGGTATCGCCACTATATTGGAAAAGATCCATGCAAGCCAGTTTTCAATTTTTCTTTTAGCCATCCACCACATACCTGTTACAGCAGACGAAGAAACTAACGAATCTAAAACAGGTGTATTGCTATCGGTAAGTTTTATCAGTGCAAAATAAATAACAGCCCAGAAAAATAAAAAAAATCCAATGCCAATTTGTAACTCTGCTTTGCTGCACCAGCTTATTGGAAAAGCATAATGTGATGCATCTTTTTTCTGTACCCAGTTATTTATTTTGCACTGATAAAACTTACCGATAGCAATACA
>JAYUTC010000081.1:0-14900 GCA_043755395.1 Ferruginibacter sp. | reverse complement strand
GGTAATTTATTTTAAAGTTTATAATACTGTTCTTTCTTTCCTAAATGTACTTACTAAGAGTTTAATTTTTTTATAAAAGCGGTAATAAAATTCTTTGCTGAACAATTGCGAATCATGCATAGCCTTATAAGTTAAAAAAATTCCAACAGGTATTAAAACCAAAACCGCCAGCCACATACCTACAAAAGGTGAAGTTATTTCCTCTTTTACAAATTTTTCGCCAAACATATTCAACAGGTGAAATATTAAAAAGAAAATGATAGCTACAACAAGTGGCATTCCCAAACCACCTTTACGTATAATTGAACCTAAAGGAGCTCCTATAAAAAATAAAACCAGGCAGGCAAGAGATAAAGAGAATTTACGATGCCATTCCAGTTTATGAAATTTAATTTCACTTTTTTTATTAGCAATTTCAGTACTGTTTGTCTGAATAGTATTTCTCATTAAGTTTGCCGTTGATAAAGCGGCATCATAAACATTGTCCCTTACCGAATCCGGAATCAATTTATCAAGCGAATCAGCTTTTATATAGGGAACATTCTTTTTCCACACACTGTCATTTATGTTAGCATAATGTAAATAGGCAGTAAATTCTACACCCATTTTTTTATTAAGTGAATCATCAATTATTTTTAAAGAATCTAAAGCCTGTCCAAGTAAACGGATGCTTTTCATTTTAAAATTACTTCTGTAAATGCTGTCGGGAGTATTGGTTTTTTGTAAAGCACTTAAATCAAAAAGTTTTTTAAAAGTTTTAAAGCCAAGCCGGATATACTCTGTTGATGAATCACCATAATTGCCTCTTTCCTGGTATCTGAAACCATTTTGCAGATTGAATTCTAAAAATTTTTTATCGTCAGATACTTGCATTATCCCTGTTTCCGCTACAATACAATTATCCTGTACTGCATTACTTTGCTCATAAATCAACACATTATGTATTGTTTTACCATCTGCATCTTTTTTGCCAACTTTAATGGCATAGCTGGGAATATGAGTGAAAAATACCCCCTCTTTTAAATCAAAGGCTGGTTTTTTATAATAGATATCGTTATAAAGGGTTACAAATTTTAATTGGGCAAAGGGTATTACATAATTAGCAAACAAAAAAGTGATGCCACTTAATAAAACGGCAACCCATACTAATGGCCGCATAAAACGCAATAATGATATGCCGGAGGATTTAATAGCTACCAATTCAAAACTTTCGCCCAGGTTTCCAAAAGTCATTATAGACGAAATAAGAATAGCAATGGGCATGGCTAACGTTAATAAAGATGCACTCACATACCATAAAAATTGTCCAATGGTAGCAAAATCCAATCCTTTTCCAACAAGATCATCAATATACTTCCAAAGGCTCTGCATCATTAACACAAAAAAAGCAATGAAAAACGTTACAATAAATGGGCCTAAAAAAGATTTAAGAATAAGTTTATCTAGTTTCTTCATAATACACCCGTACCTGAAATGGTTATTAAAAGTTATTTGTAAATTGTAAATTATTATGAGTGATAAACCAAAATTAACTCTTTCTGCTGAGGAACTGCATTTGGTTAGTAATGCTGATTGGATTTTAACTAAACGTAAAATAATTGATAAGGTGAATACTCTTTTTGGAAATTTAGCCAATCAGATGAAAACCCAGGTTTTAGCTGCACATAATCAACTGGTACCTGCAATTATCAATTCATCTCCAAAAATTGCAAAAGGTGAAAACTATCTGCAATTGCCTTATGTAATATTAGATTACCCCAGGTGCTTTGATAAAGAAAATATTTTTGCAATACGAACTATGTTTTGGTGGGGCAATTTTTTCACTTGTACACTTCATTTATCAGGGGATTATAAAATATTGTTTGAACAGAGGGTGCAAAAAAATATTACGTCAATGCAGGAAAGTAATTTTTACATCTGTATTAATGAAAAGGAATGGCAGCATCATTTTGAAGCTGATAATTATATTCCGGTTAAAAGTTTAAGGCCAGCAGAAATAAATAAAATAATAGTGCAAAAGCACTTTATTAAAGTGGCAGTAAAATTTTCATTACGTGAATGGAATAAAATGAATGAATTATTGGGGAAGGCTTTTTCAGAAATAATAATTCTGCTAAAAACTTAACTGCCTATACGGTGAAAAAGTTCCTTTACCTGGTATTCCCACAACTGACTTTGGTCTTTAATTTCTTTTTTTTCTGCAAAATCTTTAACTATCAATATGGTTTGATTGGTAACTTCAGATTTTTCAATTCTCCATTCAAAATATTCTCCCTTGGGCATGTGCAGCCAGTGGAAACGAACAAATTTATCATCTTCGCTTTCTAATAATTCTGCTTTATCGACAGTACCATTCCACGAAAAACTAAAAATTCCATCACGTTCATCTACTTTATCAGCAAACCATTCCTGCAAACCAGCCGGTGTAATTAAAAACTCATATAATATACCTGGCGAACACCTTACCGGGTATTCTAACGTAAACAATACTTTTTTACTCATCCTGTTTTTTTAAAAATCCTTTGAACCATGCAATAATACCAAAATATTCTTCGCGGCAAAATATTTATTCATTTATTTTTAGTATACTTATTCACATTGGCTATTATAAATGTGGGTTTTAAACCGCCTGAAATACAATCTGTTATAATATTTTTTTTGGTTGAATACTTTAAATAGTATAAATTACGTTAATAACGTATTGTTTTTTTAACAAATTATTAACCGACATCCATTTTCTAAACTAAACCTTTAAAACTGCAGGCTTATGAGCATGCGTCAACTAAAGATTACCAAGTCCATCACCAATCGTGAGAGTCAGAGTTTAGAAAAATACCTACAGGAAATTGGTAAAGTAGAATTAATTAGCCCTGAAGAGGAAGTTTCACTTGCCATCCGCATTAAAAATGGTGATGAAGCTGCATTGGAAAAACTTACTAAGGCTAATTTAAGATTTGTAGTTTCTGTTGCAAAACAGTACCAAAATCAAGGACTTACCTTGCCCGACCTTATTAATGAAGGTAATTTAGGGCTTATTAAAGCTGCACAACGTTTTGATGAAACAAGGGGTTTTAAATTCATTTCCTATGCAGTTTGGTGGATTCGTCAAAGTGTTTTACAAGCATTGGCAGAACAAGCCAGAATTGTAAGATTACCACTTAATAAAGTTGGACTCTCCAACAGAATAAGTAAAGCCTATTCCCAGTTAGAACAAGAATTTGAAAGGGAGCCAACAGCAGAAGAATTAGCAACTTTTTTAGATCTGGATGTGGAAGAAGTTGCAGCTACACTTAGTGCCGGTATCCGACATATAAGTATGGATCAGCCTTTATCAGATGGAGAAGATAATACATTAATGGATGTAATGATAAACCCAAATGCAGTTAGTACAGATAACGAACTTATTTTTACTGCTTCATTAAAAACTGAAATTGAACGTTCGCTTAGTACCCTTTCTGAAAGGCAAAAAGATGTAATTCGTTATTTCTTTGGAATTGGTATAGATCATGCATTAAGTTTAGAAGATATTGGCGAAAGATTTAATCTTACCCGTGAAAGAGTAAGGCAAATAAAAGATAAAGCCATTACAAAACTAAGAACTGTATCCAGGTGTAAAATATTAAAATCTTACCTCGGAACATAAAATAAACACCCCTGAAACTTCAATTCTTTAGCAAATACATTTCCGTATTTACTTTCACATTGTGATTTAGCCAAATCAATTTTAATAATCATTTATTTTCCCCGAAATTTGCAGAACTTATAAATTTTGATAAATGGCAATTGATATAAAAGTTCCTGCTGTTGGTGAAAGTATTAATGAAGTAACGCTTGTTAAATGGCTTAAAAAAAATGGAGAATATGCTTTAAGAGATGAAGTAATTGCAGAATTGGAAAGTGAAAAAGCTACTTTTGAATTAAATGCTGAACAGGCAGGCACCATTAAAATCATTGCCAGTGAAGGAGAGACATTAAAAATTGGAGATATAGTTTGTAGTATTGATACTAACGCAGTAAAACCTGAGGGTGTAGTAATAGAAGTGCCGGACAAATTGCCTGTTCAACCAACCCAACAAAAATCTGAAATCGCCAATACAAAATCTGCAATTGAAACCAAGGCAACTCCCGTAGCTGCAGCAATTATAGCGGATAAAAAACTTGACGTAAAAAAGGTTACCGCTACTGGTTCAAATGGGAAAATTGTAAAGCAGGATGTTTTAGAGGCTTTAAGTAATCCAGGTAGAAAACCCCGTGTTGTTTTGTTTAGTCGCAACGACAGACCCGAGAAAATGAGCAACCTGCGTAAAACCATCAGCCGCCGTTTGGTAGAAGCAAAAAATACTACTGCGATGCTCACTACTTTTAATGAAGTAGATATGAGTGCAGTAATGGATATAAGAACAAAGCATAAAGACAAGTTTAAAGAGATACATGGGATTAATTTAGGCTTTATGAGTTTTTTTACAAAAGCCTGTACCTATGCATTATTGGAATGGCCTGCTGTTAATGCCTATCTTGATGGCGAAAGCGTTATTTACCATGATTATTGTGATATATCTATTGCTGTTAGTGCACCCAAAGGGCTGGTAGTACCTGTAATAAGAAATGCGGAAAGTTTAAGTATGGCTGAAATAGAAATGAAAGTTGTTGAACTTGCATCAAAGGCAAAGGAGAATAAACTGACTATAGATGAAATGACTGGTGGTACTTTCACCATTACTAATGGGGGTATTTTTGGTTCAATGATGAGTACACCAATCATTAATATTCCACAATCAGCAATTTTGGGTATGCATAATATTTTACAACGGCCAATGGCTGTTAATGGGCAAGTGGTTATTAAGCCAATGATGTATCTGGCCTTGAGTTACGATCACAGAATAATAGATGGAAGGGAATCGGTAAGCTTTTTGGTAAGGGTTAAAGAATTGCTTGAAAAACCAGAATTGTTGTTATTTGGAAAGGATCCTGTGAAAAGTTTGCTGGAATTATAATATAAAAAAAAGATTAAAATATTTTAAGCCTGTAGTTTCCGCTTCAGGCTTTATTTTTGTACCAATGCGTTACCAATCCTATTTAAATAGTGCAAAAAAAATTATTGAACTGTACAGTGGGCAGGAGCCTTTAACTAATTTTTTAAAAAAGTTTTTTGCCGCAAATAAAAAATATGGTTCTAAAGACAGAAAGCATATAGCTGCTATATGTTACAGTTATTTCAGATTGGGAAAAGCTGCTGCTGAAGAAACCATTGAAGAAGATATTTTAAGAGGACTTTTTTTAAGTGAGCAGTCTTTTAATGAAATAATACATTTTTTTAAACCGGATTGGGATGAGTTTATTGGCAAACCAGTTAAAGAAAAAACAGCTTTTATTAATTTCCCCGTAAAAAAAATTTTCCCTTTTAAGAATGAGCTTACTGCGGCAGTAAGTCACATGGAATTTTGCGAATCATTTTTGAAACAACCTAAACTTTTTTTAAGGGTAAGGCCACATAAAAAAAATATTGTTATTCAAAAATTACAAAAGGCAAAAATTCCTCTTGCATTAATTGATGACGAATGTATTGCATTAGCTAACTCCACAAAACTGGATGATATTATTGATGCAGATACCGAAGTGGTAATTCAGGATTATAACTCCCAACAGGTATTTAATTTTTTACAAAATTTCAGTATTGATAAACCTGTAATTACAGCATGGGATTGTTGTGCTGCAAGCGGGGGAAAATCAATTTTATTGTTCGACATTTTAAAAAGACATGTAGAATTAACGGTATCAGATATAAGGCTTCCTATTTTATTAAACCTTCACCAAAGGTTTAATAAAGCAGGCATTAAAAATTACAATTATTTTATCGGTGATTTAAATACACCGGGCTTTAAGTTTCCTATTTTAATTTCTAAAGGGGTTCAGGGAAAATTGCCAATACATAATTATCAAATGATAGTATGTGATGTACCCTGTACAGGAAGTGGCACCTGGGGCCGAACACCCGAAAACCTTTTTTATTTTGAGTCAGAAATAATTGATGATTATGTACAAAGGCAAAAGCAAATCGTTTCCAACGTGATACCTTTCCTTAAAGAAGAAGGCTTACTTTTTTATATAACATGTTCTGTTTTTAAGAAAGAAAATGAAGATGTGGCACTCTTTATAAAAGAAAAATTCCAAATGCAATTATTACATATGGAATTGTTAAAAGGCTATGATAAAAAAGCTGATTCTATGTTTGTTGCTGTATTCACAAAATAATTACCGTTTCATTATTTTTTTAATTATTTCTTTTCTGTTATTTACCCATACAGTAACAGTATAAATACCTGAGCCAAATTGCTTCATTGGAATAGTATACTTCTGTGTTACCGCAGATTGCTGGTTATTAAAATTGTACATTTTTTGTCCCAAAATGTCATTAACAAATATTTCAATTTTAGCTGCATTTAATTTTATAATTGTCACGTAAAGGTTATCACTTACCGGATTTGGGCTTATAATAATACGTTCTGTAATTGCAGGACAAGCCTGTACATCATTGTTTAGCGTTACCAATGCAGTATCAGTACATCCAAAAGCGTTAGTAGCAATCAGTTGATATATTCCTATTGTGGTAATAGCTTCAGGCGATGTTACAGGTGTACCACCAATTGACCAGGAAGTTGTTAAACCAGCAGTTGCAAAAAGTGTTGTTAAATTAAAACTGCTGTCAGGGCATTTGCTATTTGATTTATCGGCCCCAAGAATTGGTTTACTAATAATAGAAAGGATAACCAAAGCGGTATCAGAACATCCTGAATTATTAAAACCTGTAAGTTGATAAGTGCCGGGGATATTTACAGAAAGAGGATTTGCAACTGATAATCCGTTTAATGTCCATGTAGTGGTTAAACCTGTAGTATTATACAGTGTGGTTAAATTTAAATTGTTGTCGCTGCATCTTGATACGGCTTTATCGGCACCAAAATTTGGCTTAGGTGTAAAATTTAGTGATACTGAATCTAAATAAAAACTGGTATCTGCTGCAATATTCATTTTAAGCCTGTATTTAATTACAGTGCTGGAAACGTTGTTTAAATCATCGGTGTAAGTAAAATTTCTTGCTGCAAAACCACCTGTTGAATTTTTTGTTGCAACAGTAACATAATTGGCATCTGTTAAAAGTTTTCTTTCAACGACAATGCTAATCACCGAATCTGTTTTTGAGTTCCATTGTAGAGTGGCAGTGCAATTAGCAATACTGGCTTGTTTGGCGAATAATTGTTTTATCAATAAAACAAATGCTTTTTTCATATCGGGTATTCCATATCCCGTTCTGTTATCAGGGTTGGTTGCTCTGTTAGCAGATTGTTGTAAAGTATTGATAATGGAAATATTATTTACTTCAGGAAATGCCTGCCATAAACAGGTTGTAATACCTGCCATATTTGGGCATGCAAAAGAAGTGCCATTGCCCGATACCGGTAGTCCGGTTGTGGTACTGGCAACAATTGCACCAACACCAACAGCAGCAACAGTTGGTTTTATTTGTCCATCACTACTGGGTCCATAACTGCTAAAGTTTCCAACAACTCCGCTGGTATTCACAGCTCCAACCGCCACAATACTATCTGCATCGGCTGGTGTAATTAAATAATGCCAACTACTTGTCCCTTCGTTTCCGGCAGCAGCAACAATAAGCATCCCTTTTTTTGCAGCAAAATCTGCAGCCTTTGCAATTATGGTAGTGTTACCATCCATATCTGCATAGGTATGATTAAATATTGCATTGTCAAAAGTAAAATAACCCAACGAAACGGAGCAAATATCCACTCCTAAACTATCAGCTCTTTCGGCAGCTGTGGCCCAGTTTTGTTCTTCAATTGGATATTCAGTTGCTGCATCTTCAGTTCTATATAAATAAAAAGATGTTTTTGGAGCTGTTCCTACAAATATCCCTGGCATATTTGCTGCTATTGTACTCAGGCAGTTGGTGCCATGTGGGTGATCTTCATTTACACTTGCATTACCTGTTACAAAATCCCAGGTACCCAAAACCTGGTTGTTATTTCTAATGCTATCAAAAGTTGGTAAGGTTAAATAATTGGAAAACCCAGCATCTATTACAGCTAATTGCATTCCCTCACCCCTAAAACCGCGGTTGTGCAAAAACTCTCCATTGTGTATATGTATTTGCCCAAAAGACTGTCCGTAGTTATAATAATCGCTTACCGTATTTTGTGGAAAAGGGTCTCCTGGTTTTAAACTTTCAGCATCTATTTTTTTATTTACCGGAACATTTGCAGGTTGTATTATCGTTGCGATGGGGCCACTGCTTATTACAAAAGGGAATGAATTTATTTTAATTAATGCAGCAGCATCTGATGTTTGAATGGCAACCTGGTTAAGCCATTTTGATGCATTAAGAATTGTAACGGCACCAGCCAATCGAAGGCTGTCAATATATCTGGGTGTTATGGGTAAATCGAGTGAATCTATTGCAATGGAGTATCTTGTTCTGCGTAAAATAGATCTTGCAGTGAGGAATTGTGATGGATTGGAAATGGAATAAGGATTAGTTCCTTTATCTTTAAAACGGATGATATATCTTGTAAATTGTGAATAACACTTTACGTTAATAAAAAACACAGTAAAAAATAAAAAGAGTAAATATTTTTTCATAGTTATAAATTAGTCAGTACAAATATACTTAATAAGAGACTAACGTTTAGCCTTTAAAGCGTAAGTTATTTCAAAGCTAATTTTTATAATTAAAACCAGGCTGTAAATATTAAAATATTAATAATCAAATAGTTAAGGATATTTATACTTTTTATTATTGCAGATTGTATATAGTAAGAAATGGACTGTTTTATTAATAAAAACCAATTATTGGAAAATAAGTTTATATTTGCACTGTGTTTTATCGTATTTAGCTCACAGCATTGATAGATTCTATTTTTCAAATTTTCTCTTCGCAATAGTTTTCCCGTCTTTATAGTTTGCTTTCTCCTTATTTCACAGGTATTTATTTTATTTTAATTTTTAATTTTTTCAATCATGAACATTTATGTTTCAAATTTAAGTTTTAACACATCCGATGCAGAATTGCAGGATCTTTTTTCAAAATTTGGTGAAGTTTCTTCTGCCAAAGTAATTACAGACAGAGAGACCGGAAGGTCACGTGGTTTTGGTTTTGTAGAAATGCCAAATGACGAAGAAGGAAAAGCAGCTATGGCTGGCCTTAACAATAAAGAAGTTGAAGGAAGAGCAATGTCTGTTTCTGTAGCTAAAGAAAGAGAAGCTAGAACTGGCGGCGGCGGTGGTTATTCCAACAATCGCGGTGGTGGTGGTTATTCTAACAACCGCGGTGGCGGTGGTAACAGCAGATGGTAATAAACCGGGTTAAATAACCCAAATATTATATAAAAAAAGCTCTTTAAAAAAAGAGCTTTTTTTATGCAGTTTATTTTACAAGACAATGATCAATAGGCCCATTTTAGCCATGTAGCACCCCATGTAAATCCACCTCCAAATGCAGCAAGTATAATATTGTCTCCTTTTTTTAATTGCTTCTCCCAATTCCATAAACAAAGTGGTAAAGTGCCGGCAGTTGTATTGCCATATTTCTGAATGTTTACCATCACTTTTTCTTTAGGCAATCCCATCCGGTTAGCAGTGGCATCAATTATTCTTAAATTGGCCTGATGTGGTACAAGCCAGGCAATATCATCAGCAGTCAAATTATTTCTCTCCATTAATTCATAACTAATATCTGCCATCCCCTTTACAGCAAATTTAAAAACGGCTTGCCCTTCCTGATAAACATAATGTTCTTTTGCTAAAACAGTTTCAACCGATGCCGGTTTTGCAGATCCACCAGCTTTCATATGTAAATATTGACTTCCGCTGCCATCGCTTCTTAAAATGCTGTCCAGTACACCCGAGCCATCATACGTTGCTTCAAGTAAAACTGCACCGGCACCATCACCAAAAATTATGCAAGTGGCCCTGTCGCTGTAATCAATAATACTGCTCATCTTATCTACACCAACAACCACTACTTTTTTGTAACGGCCGCTTTCAATAAAACTTGCACCGGTAGTTAATGCATATAAAAACCCAGAGCATGCTGCGCCTATATCAAAACTAAATGCATTTATAGCGCCTACTTTATCACAAATGATATTTGCGGTTGCAGGAAAAACCATATCAGGAGTAACTGTAGCGCATATTAAGCAATCAATTTCGCTGGGCAGAATACCACGTTTTTGGCAAAGTTCCAAAACAGCCGGTGCACCCATGTCGCTGCTCCCTAAACCTTCACCTTTTAAAATTCTTCTTTCTTCCACTCCGGTTCTGCTTCTTATCCATTCGTCATTAGTATCCACCATTGTTTCTAATTCTTTGTTGGTAAGAATGTATTCGGGTACATAGCCTCCAACAGCAGTAATAGCAGCTGTAATTTTTTGCATGTAATTCAAAAGTTTGTTTGTCTAATATGTGTAGTAGTTATAATTTTCAAAAATACATAAAAATACTCTATACTTATTTTAACAGCGTTGCTGGCAAATTATTCTTATTTTCGCCACTGACAGGTAATAAGATTATGTACGCATATTTGCAAGGAAAGTTTATTGAGAAAAATCCGGCACAGGTCTATGTTGATGTTAATGGTGTTGGGTACGAATTAAATATCAGCCTCAATACTTTTTCTCATATTCAAAACCTGGATCAGGGTAAATTATATACTCATTTACAGGTAAAAGAAGACGGGCATGTGTTATTTGGTTTTTTTGAAAAGGCCGAAAAAGAAATATTCTTGATGTTGATAGGAGTTTCCGGAGTTGGAGCAGCTACAGCGAGGATGATGCTGTCTTCTTTAAAACCCGAAGAGGTTAGCCGGGCAATTGTGCAAAGCAACGTTAAGTTGCTGGAAAGTGTAAAAGGAATAGGTAAAAAAACTGCCGAACGATTAGTACTGGAACTTAAAGATAAACTAATTAAACAGCCAGTAAATGGAGCTATTTCACCAGTTTGGGGCAATAGTTTGGAGCAGGATGCGTTAAATGCTTTAGTTGCTCTTGGTATTTCAAGGCAACAGGCTGAGCAATCCATCCAAAAAGTAATCCTTATTGAACCATCTGTATCTAAATTAGAAGATTTAATAAAAAAAGCCTTAAAAGCAATTTGACAGAACTCTACGTTAATTGATTTACCGGATGTTGCTTATCAGAAAAATTTATTTAAAAATAATTTGCTGTGGGGTGCTGTTATTAATAATAGCGTTGTTTGCATTTACTTCAGCTTCAGCAAGCCACAATAATTATAATCCTTCATTATTTTATCAGGATACTACAGCTCCAAAAAATAATACTAAACTGGTTTTTCCTATACAGGATAGAAGAGGGGATATTGTATCTAATAACAAACGCAGCACTTTCGATTTTAAAAACCCTGCCAACCTTAGAGACTCAGTTGTTTATGATGCCAAAACAAAGCGATATATAGTTTATGAAAAAATTGGCAATAAATATTATCGTACACCTTCATCATATTCATTTGAAGAATATTGGAAATTAAAAGGAAGGCAATCAGAAATGGAATATTTTAAAAAGCGTTCCAATACAACTAGCATTCTTAATCGTGGAAAAATAAAACCCAAATTAGCCGTTTACGATAATTTATTTAACCGTTTATTTGGGAATGGTAAAATAAACATTACGCCTCAGGGAAATGTAGGAGTAACAGCAGGATATCAGGGGCAAAATATTAAAAATCCGACACTGCCAGAACGGGCAAGAAAAAATGGCGGGTTTGATTTTGACATGCAGGCTCAACTTAATGTGAATGCTGATATTGGAGGTAAATTAAAATTCCCAATCAGTTATAACACTTTAGCAAATTTTGGGCAGGATAATCAGTTAAAATTAGATTATACAGGTCTTGATGATGAAATTATTAAAAGGTTTGAACTGGGTAATGTTTCTTTTCCAAGCCGAAGCACATTAATACCAGGTGCACAACAATTGTTTGGGGTAAAAACACAACTGCAGTTTGGAAAATTATTTGTTACTACGGTATTGGCCAATCAAAAATCGCAAAGGCAAACGGCTAATTTGCAGGGCAACACTTCTTCTCAGTTGTTTGAAGTTAAAGCAGATGAATATGAAGAAAACCGCCACTTTTTATTAGGCCAGTATTTTAAAAGTAATTATAATAAAGTAATGCAGAATTTACCTGCAGTAACTGCGCCAATACAAATTTTACGGCTGGAAGTTTGGGTTACTAATAAGAATGGAGTAACTACCGAGACAAGAGATGTTGTAGGCTTTATGAATTTAGGAGAAGATG
Organism: Ferruginibacter sp.; assembly: GCA_043755395.1. Taxonomy (GTDB): domain Bacteria; phylum Bacteroidota; class Bacteroidia; order Chitinophagales; family Chitinophagaceae; genus Ferruginibacter. The sequence continues at coordinate 2,573 of JAYUTC010000081.1, read as the reverse complement.
GAAACCTTATCAATCCCGGTATACCAACAAATGGTTCCAATGCCCTTTATAACACTTTAAAAGCAAATCCTAATAATCGTAATCCCTCTTTGGTTTATAATAATTTATTGGGATTGGGGTTACAGCCTGTACAGGATTTTGAAAAAACATTTGCACGAAAATTAGACTCCACACAATATACTTATCACCCAAAAGTTGGTTTTATTTCTTTAAGCCAACCATTGCAAACTGATGAAGTAGTTGGAGTTGCTTATCAATATTCATATAATGGTAAAATTTTTCAGGTAGGTGAATTTTCTCAGGATCTTCCACCTGACAGCGCTTCAGCCAGTCAAAAAATATTGTTCTTAAAATTATTAAAAGCAACATCACAGCGCCCCAATTTACCCATATGGGGCTTAATGATGAAAAACGTATATCCAATTGGTTATGGAACCTTAACACCTACTGATTTTAAATTGGATGTTTTATACCAGGAACCTGGGCTGGGCTTAAAGCGTTATGTGCCTTTTGGAAATAAAAATGCCGGCTTCCCTATTATTTCTTTAATAAGCTTAGATAGGTTAAATAACCAGTTGGATCCTCAGCCAGATGGGGTTTTTGACTATGTGGAAAATTACACGGTATTCTCTCAGTTCAGCAGGGTTATGTTTCCTGTATTGGAACCATTTGGAAGAGATTTGGCACAAAGTATTTACACAAATCCTAATTCCCCGACAATAAAAGATACTCTGTACTATGCTTTATACGATTCCATTAAAGCAGTGGCACAACAGTATCCCAATCTTAACCGCTTTGTTTTAAAAGGGTCAGCAAAAATTTCAGGTTCTTCAGATATAAGTATTGGATATAATATACCGCGTGGTTCCGTAAGCGTTAGTGCCGGAGGCAGGGTTTTGTTAGAAGGCGTGGATTATGATATCAACTACGATTTGGGAACTATTAAAATAATTAACTCTGCCATAATTAATGCAGGCTTACCGGTACAGGTTAATTATGAAAACAATGCCTCCTTTGGTATTCAGCAACGAAATTACATGGGTTTAAGGTTTGATTATAATGCAAAAAATACAGCTAAAGAGCAACTTTCTTTTGGAGGTACCTTTGTACGCCTGGGTGAAAGACCATTCTTTAATAAAACTAATGTTGGTGAAGATCCTATTCGCAACTCTATGTATGGATTGGATATAAACTATCGTAAAGACATACCACGTTTAACCAAACTGCTGGATAAATTGCCTTTTTACCAAACTGTAGCACCTTCCTCAATAAATGTATTTGCCGAAGGTGCTTATATGCAACCCGGTCATGCTCCTCAAATTGGCAAAGGCTCCAAAGGCACTTCTTATATCGACGACTTTGAAAGTAGTAAGTCGGGTATAGATCTTAGGTTTCCTCAAAACATATGGACATTGGCATCCACTCCACAGGGCGCAACCGATAAAACGGGTAGTACAATTCTTTTTCCTGAAGCCGTTGCAAACGATGATATCAATTATGGAAAAAACAGGGCAAAAATTGCCTGGTATCAAATTGAACAGACACTGCAACAATATAAAGGACAAAATAATCCTTTAGCCCCCGACAGGGTTGAATTAAGCGACCCAAGGGTTCGCCAGGTTTATCAAAAAGAAATTTTCCCTCAAAAAACCACAGGCTTTGGCGAAAGTTTTTTGCAAACCTTTGATTTATCTTATTATCCAACCGATAAAGGGCAGTATAATTATGATGATGCAAATATTGCAACCACAGGTAAATTATTAAACCCAAACAAACGTTGGGGTGGTTTAATGCGCAGTATAGATCAAACAGATTTTGAAACAGGCAATATTGAGTTTGTAGAGTTTTGGTTGCAGGATCCATTTATCAATTCTACTAAAAGGCCCACTGCTGTAAATTCTACTGGTGGTAAATTATATTTTAACCTGGGAAATGTATCTGAAGATATATTAAAAGACGGTAAACGATTTTATGAAAATGGATTAAATACACCCAATGCACCATCGCCAACAGATATATCTAATTGGGGCAAAGTGCCTCGTAATCCTATTCAGGTAACTAATGCTTTCAGTAACAATCCAGATGACAGAAGCTATCAGGATGTTGGATTAGACGGATTGGATGATACTGCTGAAATAAATAAACGTAATGTTTATCTGAATCAAATTAAAACAAATTATGGTGCAGGTTCAAAAGCATATTTGGATGCAGCTAAAGATCCATCAAACGATAACTTTCACAATTATCGTGGTGCCGATTACGATCAGCAGGCTTTGGGTATTTTAGGCAGGTACAAAAATTTCAACAATCCTCAGGGAAATTCTCCTATAGCCGGTGCCGAAGAATTTACATCTGCAGCTACTTTATATCCCGATGCAGAAGATTTAAACAGGGATAATACTTTAAACCAAACTGAAGAATACTTTCAATATATAGTGGATATAAAGCCAACAACTGCTGCAGAAATGAGTATTGGCACCAATTTTATTGTTGATAAAAAAGTGGTTAGTATTGGGTTAGTTGATGGTACCAGCAGGCCCGAAACCTGGTACCAGTTCAGAATTCCCATTAAT
>JAYUTC010000080.1:0-2286 GCA_043755395.1 Ferruginibacter sp. | reverse complement strand
GATCCGGTTATTATTTTTATGATTTAAATGCTAAAGTAAATTATCGATTTTCAGAAAAAGACCGGATATATTTAAGTGGGTATTTTGGCAGGGATGTTTTTGATTTTGTAAACGGCAGACAAAGTTTAAAAGTAAATATTCCCTGGGGTAATGCCACAGGTACTTTGCGTTGGAACCATGTGTATAATAAAAAATTATTTGGTAATACAACAGCAGTTTATAATAATTATAATTTCACTTTTAAAGCAGCGCAAAATAACTTTGAGGTAAAGTTGGCCTCAGGAATAAAAGATGTTAGTTTGAAACAGGATTTTGATTTATATCCTTTTACTGGTCATAAAATAAAATTCGGAGGAATTTACACCTATCATAAATTTACTCCATCGGTAGTTAGTGGCAAACAGGACTCAGTAGTTTTTAACCCCAATAATGCTCAGACTAAATTTGCAAATGAGGCAGCACTTTATTTACAGGACGATTGGGAAATTAATGATAAAATAAAAATTAATGCAGGATTACGATATAGCTGGTTTCAACAAATTGGGGGATATAAAATTTATAAAACAGATGAAAATGGTAACCGGTTAGACAGTACTGTTTATAACAGGGGAGAAGCAGTAAAAACTTATGGTGGGTTAGAACCGCGATTGACAGTACGGTATGCATTAGATGATGAAACTTCTTTAAAAGCATCGGTAACAAGAAACCTTCAATACATTCATTTGGTAAGTAATTCGGGCACAACATTGCCCACAGATATTTGGGTGCCCAGTACCTATAAAGTAAAACCCCAGATAAGTTTTTTATATGCAGCTGGTATTTTTAAAAACTTTAAGGATAATATGCTTGAAACATCATTGGAGTTTTATTATAAAAAAATGCAAAATCAAATTGAATACAAGGAAGGTTATACACCAAACACCTTGGAGGATACTGAAAATTTTTTTGCTTTTGGAAAGGGGTGGAGTTATGGAACCGAATTGTTTATCAATAAAACAAAAGGAAAGTTTACTGGTTGGATAGGTTATACTTTAAGCTGGACATGGAGAAAATTTAATGCGCTTAACTTTGGGGATAAATATCCTGCAAAATATGATAGAAGAAATGATTTAAGTATTGTGGCTATGTATGCGTTAAATAAAAAATGGAGACTGTCTGCTTCTTTTGTTTATGGTAGTGGTAATGCTGCAACTTTACCTCAAAGGTTTTATATAGTTGGCGGTGTACTAACGCAGGAGTATAGCCGTATAAATGAATACCGGTTGCCTGCTTACCACCGGCTTGATTTAGCCGCCATACTAACACCTAAGAAAAATGAAAGGCGTAAATGGAAAAGTGAATGGGTATTTAGTATTTACAATGCCTACAGCCGTCAAAACCCTTACTTTATATATTTTGATCAAACAGGTAGCCCATACAACGGAACATTGGCTATACAGGCAAAACAGGTGTCTTTATTTCCCATTATCCCCGCAGTTACCTGGAATTTTAAATTTTAATCATAAAAAAAGCATCCGTTATCTAACGGATGCAGTTTACTGTGTGAGTTCGGATTAAGAACTATCTTCCAAATGTCTGGTATGTTTCCACTTTAGCTCCCGGAAATACAGGATCGCTAATTGATGTGCTGACCACAGTAAAAATCTCATTGGTTAGTGTCAACATTTTCCAGTTGTATATTTTTGATGGGGTAGTTGCTATTAAAGAATCGCTGCCAACAAACTGGTAGGTACCGGTATTAATGGTATAGCTGTTAAAACAATATTTAAAACTATTATTTGCATCAAATTGAACAAAATTCTTTGGCTTAGGGGCCCGATAAATTATCGTATCCTTAAAAAAAATATTGCTGTAATAAATTTTAAGCTGAACCCTGTCAATAAACCATTCCCCAATTACTTGTTGTTCTTTAGGCTTGTCGCTGCTTGTGTCTGGTTTTGCGCATGAGGATGCAAAGCAACTTAAAATAACGATACCCACAATAAGTAAGGAAACCGTAATGAGGTTTTTCATCACTAAAGAATATTGGTTTGGGTAATAACGTAAAGCCTGTTGCTTTATTGTGTATTTTTTGGTTTATGAACAAAGCGAATAACGCCACTTTTTTCCAGGTCTGAGGCAATTCGAACCTCATATCGGTTTTTGCCATCAGTAATAATCATTAAAGCAGTATTTGGGGGAATAGTTCCTAAATTTTCGGCATACATTACTAATTCATTAATTGCATTGTTTTCTTCTACATTTAAAGTTAAACTAAGTGCTTTATCTGTAAGTCGTTTCTTTGAT
>JAYUTC010000079.1:0-2289 GCA_043755395.1 Ferruginibacter sp. | reverse complement strand
TTTACATCTTTTATAGAGGCATCGGCAGGTAAATTCTCATTTACTACTTTAACAGTTTCGCACGCTATCGCATTTACTTTACTAACCGGGTCTTCGCCCGACTGTTGGGAGTAAGATGAAATAGTTTCTACCACGGCCTTCGTATTATCGGGGAAAATTTTACCTAACCAGTTGGTATGAGAATCGCCTTCTAAAAATTCAGCCGCACCTGCATCTGACTGAACGTATTTATAAAATGCTGCAAGCACAGCAGGGATAGCGGCCTGGCTAAATTTATCCTCATCCTGTGTTTTATCATCAGCCACCACGGCTTGTGTATTTGGATCTATCTTTTGCAATGCAGGATACCCTAAGTTTTTTTGTACTATTTCTAAAAGATTTATTGACATGATACCTAATTTAAAAATTATTAAAAATAATGCTAGTTTATATTCTTGTAAAACCATGCCAACAATTTTTCTGCTTCGGTTCTGTACTTCCCGTAAAATTTTAAATTGAAGAGCCCGCCTTTTTACATCCAACAGTAACTACCGGGGTAAGCGATTGTAAAAGACTTTCTAATTTTTTATTCTTCTTAACAAGGCAAATTTTTTTGGCTACAATTTGTTTAATATCTTTTCAAAAATTTAACCGGTAAAGAAAAAGTTTATGAAAAGTATAAGTAGAATAAAAAAGTCAATCTGCCTGGTGCTGGCATTGGTAATTTTTGGCGGACTCGTTAATGCACAAAGTTCAAAAGATGAAAAGATCATTGAAGATTGTAAAAAAGCAAAAACTGAATTTATTAAAACAGATAATTTAATGCAAAGTCTTTTTAAAGATTCTTATGGCTATGTAATATTTCCTAATGTAGGCAAAGGAGCGATAGGTATAGGTGGCGCAGCAGGCAATGGGATTGTATTTGAAGAAGGAAAAATGATTGGCGCTGCAAAAATGAAACAGTTAAGCATCGGCTTTCAATTAGGTGGGCAAGCCTACAGGGAAGTAATCTTTTTTGAAGATGAAGATGCATTAAACAGGTTTAAAGAAAATAATTTTGAGTTTTCGGCACAGGCTTCTGCAGTTGCTGTAAAAGCTGGTGCAACAGCCAACGTTAAGTACAGAGAAGGTGTGCTGGTGTTTAGTCAGCAAAAGGGAGGCTTAATGTATGAAGCCTCAATAGGTGGCCAAAAATTTGATTATACTGAATTTGAATAGCGTTTACTTTTAAAAATCCATGACTCCAAACTAAAAGCATTAAATACTATTGATGATACAAACTACCTGTATCTTTTTTTAAATTTATTCACTTATTGTTGTTCTTTTGTATAATATAACGAAAGAATAAACGCAATGGGTTTTATACAAATTATTAGAAATAAGATAAAGTTTATCGGCTACTCCGAACTGCTTTCAGATTATGAAAAAAAGCGGCTTATAATTTTTAATAATTTAAACTTTATGGCTTTTTGCCTGGCCATTGTAAGATATTTATATACTGTTACAAATTCGCCGACTTATTTTACTTACCAGGCCACCCTTTCGAATCTGGCTTTAATAATCTTATTTGTAGTAATAGCTTTACTAATTCACTCCAGGCATTATAGAATTGCAACAATTACTTCATTTGCATTGGCACCTTTACTGCTAACTATTTCAGGCATTCTTTCCAACGATTCAGGCACAGATATGTACCTGGTACTTTATATGATGCTGGCCTTTTTTTTTCTACACAGATTAAAAAATATAGCCATCGCATTTACCTACTGTATCATTTTTTTTATTTTCCTACGCTTTAAATTCAACAGCCATATTGATCCTGTATCAACCGGTGTCATTGCTTTATACTATGATATACTCAATTATGTGTCTTCGCTTTCTATGATTTTTTTCACCATGTACCTTATTAAATTTCAGGTTTGGAATTATGAAAAATCAATCAGAGAAAAAAAAGAAATAGTGAGGATAACCAATGCCAACCTGTTAGCAAAAACAAGAAAAATAGAACAGCAATCTCTTGCACTTCAACAAAAAAATATTGAATTAACCGAGCTCAATAATGTTAAAGTAAAACTGTTTTCTGTTATATCACACGATTTACGCACATCTATTTATGCATTAAAAAACATTATGGGTGCATTTTCAAAAGGCAGTTTTTCAAAAGAAGAAATGATGAGCAGCCTTCCGGGGGTAAACAACGAAGTAGACAAATCTGCAGATTTAATGGAAAACCTGCTTATTTGGGCACGCAATCAATTGCATGAAAGCAATATTATTTTTCAGCATCTTGAACTTAGCAGGATTGTAGAA
>JAYUTC010000078.1:0-14983 GCA_043755395.1 Ferruginibacter sp. | reverse complement strand
ATTGCCTAAAACAATTTCTTTACGGTATTTAATTACTCTTCTTAAAAGAAATGCAACAAAATCACTTATTCTATATAATATAAAAAAGGGGAGTAATGAAAAGAGGTACAAAAAAGGATAAACTATATAATACATTTTTTAATATTTAGTTTTAAAGGTAATTGATAATATAAAGCAAATCCTGCTTAGGGTATTTATCCTAAGATGTCGCCAAACTCAGGTTGCCAATCAAATTTAAAACGGCGTTGGCTCCATAGGTAATTTTCAGGATTATTCTTAATTGCGTTTTCAAGGGCAGCCCTGTTCATACAGCTAAGTTGCCCCCGTTTTTCTGTTGTTGCTGCATTATCAGTAAATAAAACTGATTCGAAATGGTAGTAGCTCCTTTTAATTCTTTTAAACCCAACAAATACAACAGCCGCTTTTTTTCTCACCGCGCTTTTTTCGGGACCGGGTAAAAAAATAGTTGGTCTATTTAAAAAATTTATCCAATATCCGGATTTCACGCTTGCCGGGGACTGATCGGCTGCTAACACCAATGCGTATTGACTATTGAATACATGGTGCATTTTAGATGCAAAATTACCTGGATTCACCAGTATTGCGCCAAATCTTATTCTTATTTTATACATAATCCTGTTAAATGCCTGATTTGATACAGGCAGGTAAACAGTTACAAAAGGTATTTTCAGTTCAGATGAATAAAGCAGATTTGCAAATTCCCAGTTGAACTGATGGCCACATAATAGATTTACACTCTTACCTTCTTTTATTAATTCATTTATGATATCGTAAGGGCCGCTGGTTCTTTTTTAATTTGTTTTTTTGAAATAGAAAGGAACTTTACATTCTCAAAAAATGCATCCTCGAAATACTGATAAAATTGTCTTGCAATTTTCTTTCTTTTAATGATTTTTCTGGAAAGGCGATTTGCAGATTATTAAAAACCACTTGTCGCCTGTACCTGAATATGTGATATAATTAAAAGCAAAAAAATTACTAATCACATAAAAAATAAAAAAAGATAAAAGTGAAACTAAATAAAGTAAAGGGTAAACAATATAATACATTGGCTAAATTGATGTACAAAGGTAAGTAGTATAAGAATTTACTGCCTTAAAGTTCAGCTGCTAAAAAATTATAAAACTATATTTTGAACCATCTCACTTTTAAAAGCATAATCCGTATTATAATGCAGTCCACGGCTTTCTTGCCTGAACTCTGCACTTTTTACAATTAGAAAAGCCACAGTAATCATATTCCTGAGCTCACATAATTGTGGAGATACTATAGTCTTTTTATATAACTCTTCTGTTTCGGTATACAGCAGGTCCAGCCGTTTCATTGCTCTTTGTAATCGTTCATTATTTCTTACTATACCAACATAGTCACTCATCAACAGTTTTAATTCTTTTACACTTTGTGTAATCAAAATCATTTCTTTGGGTGATGAAGTACCATCTGCTTTCCAGTCTGGTATACTGGAGTTATATGCTTTGGTATCAATATTTTCAACTGCATTCAGATATGCCCGGTGGGCAAATACCATTGCCTCTAACAAAGAATTACTTGCCAATCGGTTGGCACCATGCAAACCAGTGCTTGCACATTCGCCTGCTGCATACAAATTTTTTACTGATGTTCTTGCATGCTTATCTGTTTTTATTCCGCCGCAACTGTAATGAGCCGCAGGGGCAACTGGTATTAAATGTTTGGTAATATCTATTCCAATATTTAAACATTTTTCATAAATATTGGGAAAGTGTTCAGTAAATTTTTCTTTGCCAAAATGTCGGCAATCTAAAAAAACATTTTCGGTACCCGCAATTTTCATTTCATTATCAATTGCCCTGGCAACAATATCACGTGGCGCCAAATCTTTTCTTGCATCATAAAATTCCATAAATGCTTTACCATCATGATTAAGTAAAATACCCCCATCCCCTCGGACTGCTTCAGTAATTAAAAAACTTTGCCCGCGTACACCCGGTTCATACAATGCTGTTGGATGAAATTGCATGAACTCCATATTTTCTATTCTGCCCTTGGCCCTATATACCATTGCCACTCCATCGCCTGTTGCAATTGAAGGATTGGTTGTTGTACGGTAAACCTGCCCGTTACCACCCGTTGCAAGTAATGTAATTTTTGCAAGAATTTTTTTTATTTTGTTAGTGGAAAGATCTAAAACATATACACCATAACATTCAATATCCGGAGTGGCTTTTGTTATTAAATAACCCAAATGATGCTGTGTAATGATGTCCAAAACAAAACAATGACTGATGAGTTCAACATTTGGCTTTCTTTTAATTGCCTCCAACAAAGCCCTTTCCATTTCTTTACCGGTTACATCTTTATGATGCAGAATCCTGAATTCACTGTGCCCACCTTCTTTACCCAATTTAAAATCACCGTCAGGTTCCTTATCAAACCTGGCACCCCAATCAATAATTTCTTTAATTCTGTCAACCCCTTCTTTTACAACAATTTCTACTATATGCCTGTTGCATAAACCGTCCCCCGCAATTAAAGTATCTTCAATATGCTTATTAAAACTATCATTATCAAAATCCATTACTCCGGCAATACCCCCCTGGGCATATTTAGTATTGGTTTCGTCACTTTGAGTTTTGGTAAGTACAATAACTTTTCTTCCAGGGTATTTCTCTGCTACTTTTAATGCGTAGGTTAACCCTGCAATTCCGCTGCCAATTACCAGAAAATCTGTTTGCATATTATTAAGTCAAAAATTAAATGGTTAAAATCAAAGAAAGAGCCAAAACCAGTTTTGACTTTTTTATTTCAATTTTTAATTATCTACCCATGCCTCATTCTCTTTCAGTAAATTGATCAACTCATCCACAGCAACAGCGCTGTCAATATTTCTCTTCACTACTTCTTTTCCTTTGTACAAGGTTATTTTTCCAACACCACTCCCTACATAACCAAAATCGGCATCCGCCATCTCGCCAGGGCCGTTTACTATACAACCCATAATGGCAATCTTCAATCCTTTTAAATGATTGGTAACCGCACGAATTTTTGCCGTGGTTTCCTGCAAGTCAAATAAGGTTCTGCCGCAACTGGGGCAACTGATATATTCTGTTTTAGAAATTCTTGTACGTACTGCCTGCAGTATTGAAAAAGAAGTATTATTAATAAACTGATGATTGTTCTTTGTTTCCAGGTAAGTTCTGCCAGTAACTTTTTGATTGATCAGTTTTGCAGGATCATTCATCAGCCATATGCCATCACCCATACCATCTAAAAATAAAGCCCCACTTTCTGTGGCTAAATGAATCAGTTGCTCTTCTATAAAAGTATGCTCACTTTCCACTGCTAACACTACAGGTGTTTTTATTGACTGTTGCATTAACCCATTTATAAACATTCTAACAGATTGCATGCTATTTGATGCAGTTGAATACAAACAAAGTACAACAGTATTATCAGTTTTAACTTTTTCAAGTACTATGGCGTTATCTTTTGCACTATCCAAAACAATAAAATTTACTGATGTAGATTTTTCTTCTGCATTAATAAATTCTTCGCCCTGAAACAATGGAACATATTTTTCTTTTTCAACAGCAGCAATCCAGGTTTTATAATCACACAATACTTTAAGCGTACCAGGCAACGAAAATGGAATTATTTTATTCCCGGTATAAATGTAATCAGCCGCAGCATCTCCAATAGCCCATTTATCAGTTGCTTCATTATAGGTATATCCAATAGCTTGTAAATCTTTATGCGCAATATTTTCAGCAAGCATATAATCGGCAATTACAACCGGCACATTTTTTTTACCAATATTTGAAACTTCAATTGTTTCTCTTCTTTTATATTCAAAGGGTGAATAAGCAAGCTTTTCAATAACATTGGCCATATAGTTACCTGTTAATGATGAATACCTTTTTACAATATCCTTACACACCGGTATCTCCAATTCAGGGTCTTCTGTTAAGCTTACTCTTATGGTGTCGCCAATACCGTCCTCTAACAATGTACCAATACCTATAGCACTTTTTATTCTGCCATCTTCGCCATCTCCTGCTTCTGTAACACCTAAATGCAATGGATAACATTCGCCAAATTCTTCCATCATATGTTTGATCAGTAAGCGGTATGCTTGAACCATTACCTGTGGATTACTGCTCTTCATACTTAAGATGATCTGGTGATAATCTTCACTCCTTGCAATACGTAAAAATTCCATCGCACTTTCCACCATACCGTTTGCAGTATCACCATAACGGCTCATAATTCTATCACTCAAACTACCATGATTGGTACCAATACGCATTGCAGTTCCATGTTCTTTACAAATTAAAACCAATGGGGTAAACCGCTCTCTTATTCTTTCAATTTCCTCGGCATATTCAGCATTTGTATATTCAATCTGCTCAAATTTCTTCTTATCAACATAATTTCCCGGGTTCACTCTAACTTTTTCTACTATTCTGGCTGCAATTTCGGCGGCATTAGGTGTAAAATGAATATCAGCAACTAATGGGGTGTTGAATCCTCTTCGTAGCAATTCATTTTTTATATTTTGTAAATTTTCTGCTTCTTTTTTTGATGGTGCTGTTATTCTAACCAGTTCAGCGCCTGCTTCTATACAACGAATAGATTGCTCTACTGTTGCCATGGTATCCATAGTATCAGTAGTGGTCATGGTTTGTACACGTATAGGGTGATTGTTACCTAAAAAAAGGTTTCCCACCTTAACTTCTCTTGTCTTAAGGCGTTTGTATGTTGTTAATGATTCGCTGTACAATTGCATGGTACAAAAATAACAATAAAAAAGTGGGTTTGTTTAAATGACACTCCTCATTAAAAAAGTCATATTCAGTGCAGGACTGACATACTATGTTACCAATCTTTTTCAGGCTTGTTTGGAGATGCAACATTTACTTTTTTTAATTTATCCTGTAGATTTTTTTCCTGTTGTAATAAGGCTTTCAATTTTTCCTCTGCATCTTTTTTAGTTATTTTAGAAGGCTCTTGTTTAGGTTGCCTATTTTTTTCATCTTCTTTTTTCTTTTGCTGATCTTTTTGCCTGGGGTCTTCTTTAGGTTTTTTTTGTTCTTTGTTGTCTTTTTGCTGCTGCTTTATTTGCTGTAATGCCTTTTGTAAATTTTGTCTTGCATCATCATCCTGAGGATTTAATTTTAATGCATTTTTATACGCATCAACACACTCAGGCAGTTTTTTATTATTTTGCAAAACCACACCTTTATTATACAATGCTTTTGCCTTTTCCTGTTTGTCTAATAAATTTGTTGCAGCATTATCATAAGAATTTATTGCTTCTTCTCCTTTTGAATTTTTATATAATGCATTACCCATGTTATAATGTGCGGTTGCATTATTAGGAGTTTTAGAAATTACTTTCTGATATTGAACAGTAGCTTTATCAAATTCATTTTTACTGTACGCTTCATTTCCCTTTTTTATTATTGTATTATCTGATTGAGCTGCTAAATAAACAGGTGACAGGCAAATAAAAGTAAATAGCAGTAAAAATAATTTACTGTTATTTACAATCAACAGTGAATTATCAGTTGCTTTTTGTTTTTTAACCACTCGTTCAGATATTAACATTTCAATTGCCAGCAATATTAAAGACAGCAATAAAAAATACTGAAAATAATTTTTATAATTTATTAAGGAATCTTCTGTTACAGTCCGTTGATCCATACTATTTAACTGAGAATTTAGCTTAGCCACAACGTCATCTGTATTAGTAAATAATTGGTAAATCCCATTCCCCTTTTTTGCAATTGCCATTAACCCTGACTCATTTAATTTTGTAATAACAGTATTACCTTCAATATCTTTTTTTGCTTCATTCGTGGCAACATCTATAATAGTTGCCCCTTCAGGCGATCCAATGCCCACAGTATTTATTATTACACCTTCATCTGCCATTTGTCCGGCTATTTTTAAAGCAGCTTCATCATGATCTTCTCCATCGCTTACTAAAATGACAGATTTGTATTTTTTTTCCTTGGGATTAAAAGATGTATAGCACATTTTTAATGCATCCGCAATTACAGTTCCCTGTGTGGGCACAATATCAGGTGTTGCCGATGACAAATACATTTTTGCAGCCCCATGATCTCCGGTAAGTGGCATTTGCAAATATGCTTTTCCTGCAAATACAACAATACCAATCCTATCGTTATTTAATTTATCAATCAATTTACTCAAAACCTGCTTTGCCCTGTCTAACCTGGTTGGTTTAATATCCTGTGCCAGCATGCTTTTACTTACATCTAAAGCAATCATAACATCAATTCCATTACGACTTACTTTTTCGGAACCTTGAGGAGAACGCAAATTAGCCAGGGCAAAAACTGCGGAAACAAAAGCTATTATAATTAATAGAAATTTTAATGCAAACCGGTGAGCAGAAAAATTTTTTATCATTTCCTTAACTAATCTTTCATCTCCGATTTTTTTGATAGTTTTCTTTTTCCATTTTAACACTAAAAAATACAGAAAAATCAATATTGGTAATGCTGTCAATATTATTAAATATTCGCTATATTTAAATTTTATCATTATTAAGTGTGTCAAATTAGCAAATTGGCAATAACTATTTTGTTAATGATAAAGATTGATTATTTAGGCTATCCTATTTATATTGGCCTTGCAACTTATTATTGCAGTATCATTTTTTGCCTTCAAAAAAACCTAACTGCCTTAAAATACCATTAGTGATATTTGATCGTACTGCCGGCATATCAATTGAAATGTTACCGGCTTTAATAAATGTTACAAAAAAATACACATGGTTATTTTCTTCAACCCAACCCACCTGCCAGCCAATATTATTTTGTTTTTCATCAAATCCCCATCCGGTTTTATAACTTAGTTTATAAGCTGTATTATCTTCCTGCAGCATTACATTCTTTACCATTTCATGAACACTTTTTCTAAAAGGCAATTGGTCAAAGTATAATCTTTTTAACAATCCTAATTGTTCATCGGGCGAAATTTTTATTTTATTATTAAGCCAAAAAGAATCAACAGGTCCGCTGATATTTTTATTGCCATAACCCAGACTGTCTAACCATAACTGCATGGTATCTTTTCCAATTCTCCTTGCAACTTCCTGGTAATAAGGAACACAGCTAACTTTAAAAGCTTCTGTCATACCCATATCTTTATTCCAGTTTTTTGCTGTATCCCCACTAGGAAAAACATGAATTTGTCCATTCCATTTTATCAACATGGTATCATTGGTTATTACACCTGTCTGCAACCCAATTAAAGAGTTTACAATTTTAAAGGTAGCTGCAGGAGTAAATCGCTGTGTATCAAGCTGCATATTATAAACAGTAACTTTCCCGTCAGCATTATTTAAAAGTGTAAAACAACCATCTACATTGTTTTCATCAAAATACTTTTTAAGGCTGTTATCAATTTTTGCTTTGTTTACCGAACAGGAAAAAACAGTGATAGATAATAAGTAATAAGCTATAAGCAAAACAATATTCTTCTTCATAATTGATATTTATTAAAAGCCTTACTATGGCTTTGAGGTGTTTAAATGTTTTGCAGTGGCATCCAATGCATCATAAAATTTTTGCCCGAATTTACGAATCAATGAATCTTTTAAAAAAACATAAACCGGTACTTTTAATTTTTTTCCAAGGCTGCAGGCAGCTTTGCAATTATCTTCACGTGGTTCATAATTAACATAAATATTATCACTTCGCTTACTTGCTTTTGTAATCACCGGAAAAAGATGGCAACTTATTGGTTTTTTCCATTTCACTTTTCCATCCAGATAAGCCTGTTCAATACCACATTTTACAATTCCTTCCTGATCTTTTATGCCATATACGCAAACTTTACTTGCAATTGTAGGTGTAACCCATCCATACTCTCTATCGTATACATAGCGGCCCTGCCGCTCAATTTCATACTTGCTTTCTTCATTTAAATAAGGAAGTACTTTATCAAATACTTCATTAATTTTTTTCAATTCTGCTTTTTCAAGCGGAGCTCCGGCATCACCATCTACACAACAGGCACCTTTACATTTACTTAAGTCACAAACAAATTGATCTTTAACAATTTGGTCGCTTACTAAAATATTGTCAATTGCAATCATGGCGGCAAATTTACAACTTAAGGCAGTAAAATTTTAAATTTATTTATACCTTAACTATATAACAAACATTTGTATATATGCATTTTACTTACCCATAGTTGTTGTATTAAAAAACTCAATTATTGTTCAATATTCTTAACAAATTTGTAACAATATTTTTTATGTAAAAATATATTTCACACTATCCTATTGCTAAATAAATAATTATGCGAAACAGCCGTCAATTTACACTTCATGGCGGCATTCGATATTTTTTTTCTGTTATTTTTTGGGTACCTGTTGTATTTTTTAGTCTGCTGTTGGTAAAAAACACCTTGCCCTATTTTACATTCAGTATGCACTTTAGTTTTATAGAAGAACGGACTTTGCTGTTTTTAAAACCAATTTATCAATACAGTTTTTATATCCACATTTTTGCCGGTATGTTTTGTATAATAGCTGCCCTCACTCAATTCTATTCGTATATTTTAAACAAAAGAAAAGTCATACACATCTGGATAGGAAAATTTATGTGGTTGTAGTTTTAGTATTAGGCGCTCCAACCGGATTATACATGAGTTTTTTTGCAAAAGGAAGTTTTTTGGAAAGAATGCTTTTTATGTTTATGGCAATGTATTGGTTTTACAGTACTGCAAAAGGTTTGCAAACCATAAAAGTAAAAAATGTACTGGCACATAAAAACTGGATGATACGCAGCTATAGCATGGCTCTAACGGCTGTTTCTTTCAGGATATACCATATTCTTTTTTACTATTTCGGAGTTGGCCATTTACACAATTATGAAATATCACTTTGGATAAGTGTATTAGGTAATATGCTGGTAGCAGAGTATTTTATTTTCAGAAAAAGTAAAACTTACCTAGTGCCACAAAGACACAGATAAACAGAAAGATTAATTAAAAATAAAAAAATGAAAGCACTTATTTATGCAGGTATCGGCTTGTTTTCGGCAGCCACAGTTTATGGTATTGTAGATTATTATAACACTAAAAATGAAGGAACATTAGATAAACTTTATAAAGAGGAAACTCCAGTTTCAGAAACCAAAGATGATAATATTTCAACTGTTGATTTACCCAACATTGAAGCATATAAAGAAATTCCAATTTCTACTGTTAAAAACACAGAAAAAAAGATTGTTACAAATAAATTTAAAAAAATTAAGAAGCCCGTTCGTGAAATCAAATTATCCGATTTTTCAAGAGGAAAAATTTCAACACCCAAAGTTTTTGAAGAAGTAAAACAGTAAATGTTTTGAAAGTAGAAAATAAATAATTTACTACTTAGGGGTTTTTATTTCAGTCTGAAGGTTACTAAATGTAGCTGAAGGTAATTTCCCATCTGAAATAACTGTTGATGATGCATTTTTATTCGTCCACCGGAAAGTATTTATCATATGCTCGATATCTTTCTGTAAAAAATCCTGAACTGTCCGTAAAGAATCAGCATTAGGGGTTACATCAAAATACAAAGCCCCCCGTATAAAATTTTTTGTGGTATCGCTTAAAAAAAATTGTTTAGCTGTTGCTGCATTACCACCAACCTTAAAGAAAATACCTGTAACATTATAGGGTGTATGCATCAGGCTGTCTTTAATTGCAGTTGTAATAGCCTGATTTTTATTAGTAAGGTTAAAGGCGTCATTTACCATTTTGTCGAATACATTAATTCCAATAGAATCTCTGTAACTGCCATCAGCCTGTTTTAATTTATAATTGGCCTTTCCTCCAATTATTTTATAGCTTAAGAAGATTCTTCCTCCAAACTGAGGAAAATCAATATTTATCCAATATGGATTTTCAGGATTACTATCAAAATAGGTACTGTCTTTAATAATTTGTGCATAAACGGGATATTCGAAGGTATATGGAAAGCCTTCTTTTTGAAAGCTTAAATATTTTCTTTCAGGAAAATCTACTTTAAAATATCCCTTTTTCTTTGAAGTATAAGTAGAGTTGCAGGAAATAAATGAAAAACAAAAAGCAATAAGTAAAAAAAGAAAAGTGTTATAAAGAGTTCTGAATTGGAAAAAAGAGGTTTGCATTTTTATTCTTTTTATAATCTCACCTTTAGGCAGAGAAGTTGAGGGGCTTTATTTTTTTATAAAAACTTTCACTTTATCTATTCTGTTTTTCTTAATCTCTAATGGAACAAAAGTAAAATTATCGCTTATTACTTCTTCATTAATCTGAGGGAATTCGCCGGCAATCTCTAAAACTAAACCAGCAAGTGAATCGCTATCACCTCTTACATTTTCAAATGTATCAACCGGCAAATTCATTCCTTTGCATACATCATTAATCATTGTTTTTCCTTCAAATATATAAGTAAAGTCATCTATTTTTTTATTGCCACTTTCCTCATCATCAAATTCATCTTTTATTTCTCCTATTATTTCCTCCATAATATCTTCAAGTGTTACTATACCTGAAGTTCCACCAAATTCATCTACCACTACTGCAAAATGATTACGACGGTTTCTAAAATCCTGTAATAAATCTTCAATAAGTTTTTGTTCGTGCACAAAATAGGGCTGTCGCATCAGTTGATGCCAATCATAGTTACCCGCTTCATTTAAAAATGGCAACAAATCCTTTGTATGAAGCATTCCCACTACTTCATCTAAATTTTTTTTGTACACGGGCAATCTGGAGTAATGTAATTCTTCTATTTTTTTAATTGCATTTACAAAACTACAATCTATATCAATTCCACTTACATCCAGCCTTGTACGCATAATTTGTTTAACAGTGGTATTACCAAATTTTCTGATCCCTTTTAAAATTTGTTTTTCTTCTGCTGTTGCTTCATGTTCTGGCAAAAGATCAATAGCATAATCTAAATGACTGTTGTCCATTGATGCTGCTTTATCAGAAGAAAATTTCTTTTCAATTCTATCACTCAACCTAACCATACGCTTGCTAAAACGATAAAAAACGCTATTGAAAATTTCAACTACAAGGGAAGCAGTTGCAGCAAACCATATTTTGTGATGTGTTGCCCAAACTTTTGGTAAAACCTCAGCAAATAACACCAGTAAAAAAGTAACTGCAATAACTTTAATTAAAAAGATTGATAAAAAATTTAAAACCAACCCATTTATCCAGCTATCAATTAAAATGTTGGAGATTAAAATAATACCAATATTAACAAAACTGTTGGTTATTAACATAGAAGCCAATAATGTTTTTGGCTGTTCCAGTAAATTAACAATTCGCCTGTAAGCAGGCTGTCTTTTTGTTTTAAGTATATTAATATCTTTAAATGTAAGTGAGAAAAAAGCTACTTCAGAACCAGCCACTAAAAAAGAAATGACAAACAAAATTGTTGCCAGAAAAATAAGTATAATATTGGCTGCAGGGGTAATTGCCAAGATGGTTGTTGGGAAAAAATTATTAAACCAAATGGCCGAATGATAATCCAAAATGAAATATTTATATTAACAATAGTAAAGTATTAAACAAAAACTTTACTTATTAAAATACAAAGCTAAATGTAGCTTTTGTAAGTCTTTATATTATAAAATATGAACAGTATAACGGTTAAAATGGCAACCTCTCAGTACCATCTTCAATTGGTGGAATATCCGTACTACCGATATTTTCCAACCCCTCTACACCTGTTGAAGGAATACTACCATCACTTCTTTTTTCCAGCATAATAAGATTTTCGCCAACTATTTCAGTTGCAAATTTCTTGTTCCCATCTTTATCTTCCCAGCTGCGGGTTTTTAAACGGCCTTCAATATAAACCAGGCTGCCCTTATGTAAATATTTTTGTGCCAAATCTGCCAGTCCGCGCCATAGTACTACAGTATGCCATTCTGTTTGAGATATAAGTTTACCACTTCTGTCCTTAAAAGTTTCGGTTGTTGCTAATGAAAATTTGGCTACGCCAATATTTCCCTCCAAAAATTGTATATCCGGATCTTTACCCAGATTTCCTATTAACATCACTCTGTTTACACCCCTCATAAAAATTTATTTTAAGAATATGCAGCTGCTAATTTAGTGCAATAACAAATTTAAAGATACATTTTTATCTTTCAAAAAGGTTGTAATCAATTTAGGGAAAGGTAGGGTTGCCAGTTCTTTGGAAGAAACTGCTTTATAGCCATCTAATTGAGCTTTTACCTTTAATTTTATTTTGATGAATTGACCTTGAATGATTTGATGGGTTAATTTTTGGCTATAAAGCTTTGAGACAGTTTCTGCTTTAAATGTTTTATCCGGCAATATTTTTATAAAAGCAGGCATTGCTAATAGTTTTTGTTGTTCTGTTAAAGTAGTTGTCTCTAATAAAACAAATTCATATAGATTTTCCCAAATATCTTTTGAACCTCGTTTTCGAACAAACACCTTCCCATGCTGTTCTACAATAAAATAATTAAACCATCGTATTTTTTGAGAAATCTTTTTTTCTTTTATAGGTAAGATATCCACTAATCCATTTATATAAGCTCCACATTTGCTTTGCAAAGAACAATGTTTACATAAAGGCAATTTAGGCTTACAAACTGTGGCTCCAAAATCCATAATTGCCTGATTATAAATACCGGGGAGTTTTTTATCTAATAGTTCATTGGCAAGTGTTGTAAATATTTTTTTTCCTTTTGAACTATCTACAGGAATATTGTTTTGAAAAAAGCGGGATAAAACTCTAAACACATTTCCATCCACAACTGCATGAGGTAAATTGTAGGCAAACGATGCAATTGCTGCGGCCGTATATGGGCCTACGCCTTTAAGATTAATTATATCTTCATATTTATCGGGGAATTTCCCTTTACAATCTTTTGAAATAAATTGAGCAGTTGCTATAAGATTTTTGCAACGGGTGTAATAACCCAGGCCTTCCCACAATTTAAATACTTTGGTTTCAGGAGCTTTTGCTAATTTTTCAATGTTTGGAAATGCTTCAATAAACCTGTTGTAATAATTCCAACCCTGCTCTACCCTCGTTTGTTGTAATATAATTTCACTTAACCATATTTTATATGGATCTTTTTCACCCTTCCATGGCATAAGTCGTCTATTTATTTTGCTGTTCCATTTTAAAAGCCCTGAAGAAAAATATTTTTTAGTAGAATTCATATCACAGGTTGTCTTTTTAATCAGTTTTGAGGTTTAAAAGTTTATTCTTTTCAAATAAAGTGCATTCTATTAATAATCAATAAGTTATTCTTAATTTTATAACAATTAAGATAGTATGATATTCAACAAAGTAATTGATAATCACCAACTTGTTTGGAATTTTAAACCTTTTTTTGTACTTTTCTAAAAGAAATACAAATTTAATATGAGAAAAGCAGACCTTATTAATCGAATTTCGGAAAAAACCGGGATTCCCAAAGTGGATGTTTTAGTAACACTTGAAACAATGTTTAAAGAAGTTAAAAATTCTTTATTTGAAGGTGAAAACATTTATATAAGAGGGTTCGGTAGTTTTATCATAAAAAAAAGAGCTGCAAAAATTGGTCGTAACATTAAAAAAAATGTAGCTGTAGCAATACCCGAGCATTTTATTCCCGCCTTTAAACCTGCCAAAGAATTTATGCAGGAAATAAAATCTTCTAAAAATATTAAAGAGAGTACAGAAAATCATGAAGAAAGCGAAGACTAATGTACCTTTGCTCCCTAATAAATTGGGTTAAATTTTTTATGAATAAACAATTATTACTTGCTGCAACTGCTTTTATTTTAGTTGCTTCACTTTTCTTTTTTGGCCGTACAGTTGCAAAAAAAAACAAACCAGGAATTACTACTGTTCAAGCCACATCCCACACTTTTGATATTACACGGTATATTAATGAAGCTAAACAAAAACTTACTGCTAATCAGATACTTACTGTTGGAAAGTTGGAAAATAGCGTAACCCGTGGAGATGTACTTTTGCAACAAATAGTTGCCAATAATCAACTTGCAAGTTTTTGGAAAGACAGTCTTCGTGCTTTTGAACCCTATGTTTATTATTTGTCAAATGCCGCTAAGTTGGATAATTCAGAAAAAAACCTCACCTTTGCAGCCCAATTAATTTTAGCAAATCTTAGGGAAGAACAGGATGAAGCAAAACTTAATTGGAAAACAGAACTGGCAATTCAGCTTTTTGAACAGGCAATTATTTTAAATCCAGAAGGCGACGATTTGAAAATTGGATTAGGCAGTTGTTATATTTTTGGCAAAGGCCGAACTGGAAAGCCTGAAGAAACGATGAAGGGTATACAGCAATTGTTAGCTGTAGTTAAAAAAGATTCTGCCAATATGAAGGCACAATTGGTATTAGGCATAGGTGGTTATATATCAGGACAATATGATAAGGCAATAGATCGTTTAACCAAAGTAGTAAAAGCGGAGCCTGGTAATTTGGAAGCAGTAGCATTTTTAGCTGATGCTTATGCAAATAAGGGAGAAAAAGCAGAGGCCATTAAATGGTATAAAGTTATGAAACGGGTTGCTAACAATCCTCAATATGATAAAGAGATAGACGAAAGAATAAAATTATTACAATAAAAGCACAAAGAATACAACGCACTAAAAATATTATTTTAAACAAAAAAAAGACTAGTTATGCCTTGTGGTAAAAAGAGAAAACGTCATAAAATTGCAACTCACAAGCGTAAAAAACGTTTAAGAAAGAACCGTCATAAGAAGAAATAATTTTTTTCTTACGGTGCCGGAAATCCTCATTCCGGCACAATTTATCTGTATGCATTACAGTTTACTGCTACTTTAATAGTATAATCAATGTATGCGGGTATGTTTCCTTTCCTTGATGTAATTGTCTTATCAAAATTTTACGTTTGACCAAGGAACTTATTATTAATGCTGCACCGCAGGGGGTTGAGATTGCCTTGCT
>JAYUTC010000077.1:0-5761 GCA_043755395.1 Ferruginibacter sp. | reverse complement strand
TTTCTTTTAAATCAAAAATATTTTTACAGGTAACACTCAGGTCTATTGGTTTAGGCAGGTAATCCGCATTTTTACCATTATAATTCTTTTGATTAAGTTGAGGGGCATTAACTAGGTATAAAAACTTTTCTTTGTTCCAACCCACACAAATAGGCGACTTACTGATAAAGCTAACCCCATCTTTTTCACTTTCAATTCCTCCTTTAGCAATATCCAAACTAAAAAGTTTAAATTTTTCTGCGTCTTTAATTGTTCCGGTAAATGCAATAATGCCACCAACAGAATCTTTTTTTGCAAAAAATATCAAATCCTTTTTTGAGTCAATGCCACTATTGTCGGGGTTTTGTAAAGCCTGTTTTATAAATGCAGGAATGCTACTGTCGGCATACAACTCCTGAAACAACACATTTTGTTTTATCTCATCCCACGGTAATTTTGCAGATAAGGAGGCGCCATCAACATGTACAACAATGGCCGCATCTTTGGGTACAAATCTTCCCTGTTTATTTGTTTTACTGCATGAAGCTAATAGGGAAATTGATACAAGTGCAGCTAATATAAAACGGTTATTAATTTGCATAAATTTATTTTATTATTGATACTACGATAATTGTTTGGTAACCTTTATTTATTGTTAAAAAAATTAATTAAATTTTCAAATACAACCACATGCTGTTCTCCGGTTGATAAATTTTTAACCTGACAATAATTTTGTTCAATTTCTTTACTGCCTATTATTATTGCAAAAGGAATATTCTTTTTTTCGGCATAACTGAACTGTTTTGCTATTTTTAATTCTTCCCGATGATAAAGTTCACCTGCAATTCCTGCTTTACGCAATTCCTGCATGATAGTAAAGGCACAGTCACTTTCTTTTTCGCCTAAATTAAAAAACAATACTTTGGTGCTCTCCTGTAAATTATCGGGAAATAGTTTTAATTCTTCAAGCACATCATAAATCCTGTCTACCCCAAAACTTATACCTACGCCGGGGATATCAGGTACACCAAATAATCCTGTTAAATCATCGTATCGGCCACCGCCTCCTATACTTCCCATTTGTATAACAGATGGAGCTTTTGCTTCGTAAATAATTCCGGTATAATAATTTAAGCCGCGGGCCAGTGTAAAATCAACAACAATATTTTTTCCGGTTGTATGTGTTAATATTTTTTTTATTTCCTCCAAACCACGGGCTGTTTCCTCAATATGTCCTGTTAAAGAAAGTAATTGTTTTATTTTTTCTTCATTACTGCCTGTAATTAGAACATATTTTTCTATTATTTCTATTTGATTTTCTGTTAACCCTTTTTCTGCTAATTCAACTTTTACTTTGTTAATACTTATTTTATCCAGTTTGTCAATTGCAGTAGTAATGGCAGTTAATTTATCGGTGGCATTGCAGGCTTTTGCAAGAGCCGATAAAATTTTTCGGCTGTTAATTCTAAGTTCATAATCAAATAATCCAAGGCGTGCAAAAACTTCATCGTAAATTAATGCAAACTCTACGTCGTTCATTAAGGAATGGCTGCCTACAACATCGGCATCGCATTGTGTAAACTCACGGTAGCGCCCTTTTTGTGGCCTGTCGGCTCTCCATACGGGTTGAATTTGATACCGTCTGAATGGAAAAGTTAATTTGGTATGGTTCATAGCTACATACCTTGCAAAAGGAATTGTTAAATCATATTTTAATGCCCTTTCAGTAATAGCCACACTATTTTTTCCCTCTAAAATATTTTCAAAACCTGCTTTTGCACTTTCAATATTTTTTGCATTGCTAAGTCCGTTATTTAGTATTTTAAAAATTAATTTGTCACCTTCTTCACCATATTTCCCCATTAGTGTTTCTAAATTTTCCATTGCCGGTGTTTCTAATGGCTGAAACCCATATAATTCAAAAACCGATTTTATAGTGGAGAGTATATAATTCCTTTTGCGGATTACCTCAGCCGTAAAATCTCTGGTTCCCTGGGGGATGGACGGTTTATTTATCATTATTTATCTACTTATCTGTTTATTATTTTTTCACAAGCCTTATCAATAATTGCATAAGCTTCGTGGTATCCTTTTTCGGGACCACTCCATGGGTCGGGTACATTTTTGTTTTGCCCGGGATACAAATCATTAAGCAGTAGTTTAACTTTACTGGCTTCAAAATTTGCTCCGGCAATTTGCTTCATAGCATCAATTACATCATTAGCCATTGCATAAATCAGGTCAAATTGATTAAAATCTTCACTAACAAATATTCTGCTTCTTTGATGGCTGATATCTATTCCATTTTGTAAAGCTACTTTAATACTTAACGGATGTGGAGGTTCACCAGTATGATATCCGTTGGTACCGGCACTTTCCACATTCCACTCTAATCCTGCTTTATAAATCTTGTGCTTTAAAATCCCCTCGGCCAAAGGGCTTCTGCAAATATTACCAAGGCATACCATCAAAATCTTCATAGCGCAAAGATAGTTAGCAGTTGGCAAAAAGCAATTGCGGGTAAGTTTATGGAATCTTATTACAAACTCATCTCATTATCAAACAAGCGCCTGTTTTTAAATTATTTCTTCATTCTCTGATTAATATCAGGGTAAAAACTAATAAAATGAAAACAGAATTAATTTTGAATAGCGATATATTAGATATTATTTTTGAAAACCGCAATAAAGCGTATGGTGCATATAACCTGCGAAAATTTTATGATAACAGACTGATAAAATCGTTAGGTGTTATGTTGGTAATAGTGGTGGTTTTATCAGCTTTTACATTTATGCCCAATAAAAAAGAAAAGCCAAATGAATTTGAATATATAACTACACAGGCAAATATTCCTCAACCAGATAAAAAGCTTGAAACAAAAGCAAGAAAAGAGGAGTTTAAGGTGGTGCAAAAACCTGCAACCACCAGAATATTCCCATCTAACATTGTAATAGAAAAAGATACTTCAAAAGTTGACAAAATAAATGCTATTCAAACTAATACTGAAATTGGCGGAAAAAATGTTGATGAACCAGGCGGTGATACCCCAGTGAATGATAATACCATAGACGGAGCTGTTGGCAAAGGAAAAATTACTGATGTTGAACCAGCAATTGATATTAATATTCCACTGGAAACGGCTGAAGTAATGCCTTCTTATCCGGGAGGTATGGAAGCATTAAGGAAATTTTTGGAAAGAAATCTGACTAATCCCAGGGATTTAGATGAAGGGGAAGAAATAAGTGTAAAAATGAGATTTGTTGTGGGCTTTAATGGTAAAATACAAAGTTTTACCACTATTCAGGATGGGGGACAAGAGTTTAATAATGAAGTTATCCGGGTATTAAAGAAAATGCCCGTTTGGATACCTGGAAAATCAAAAGGACAAAATGTATCGGTTTACTATACCATTCCTGTAAAGTTTGTAATTAGCGAATGATTTTAAACAATAAATTTTGTAATTTGGCAGTCCGGCATTATTTATAACAATCAGGAATTTAAATTATCATTATGGCATTAGAAGAATTTGAAAAAGAACAGTTAAGTGAACGAGAAAAAAATGCTAGGCGAATGCGTAGTATTACCAATTATACCATGGGAGTTTTTTTTATTGCGGCTGGTTTTTTCTTTATGTTCCCTTTTAAATATACAGCTCATTACATTAATCAGTACGACCCTGTTGTAATAAAAATGTTTGCAGGAGTTTGCTGGGTGTATGGGCTATTCAGAATTTACAGGGGCTATAAGAAAAATTATTTCAGAGATTAATTATGTACAAAATAAATTTGTTTATTTTTTATGTATTTATAACATGTGCCTTGTTTATATTGGCATGCAATGATAACAAAAAAAATAAATTTACAGTTACAGATAGTCCCGAAAGCGGCACAATACATATTAGTGTGGATGAGAGTTTCAGACCGGTAATTGAAGAAGCAATAAAAGTATACGAGGGATCTTTTCCCAATACAAAAATTATTGCCCATTATCAGCCTGAGGCAGTTTGTTTTAAAGATTTTTATTCGGATACCAGTAACAGAATGATAATTGTTACCCGCGGACTTACCCATAAGGAAAGTAGATTTTATACTGATTCCTTAGGTTATACTCCAAGAAGTAACCGGATTGCCTGGGATGCTATTGCGCTTGTAACAAACAGTAATAATACCGACACTTTATATACTTTAGAAAAATTAAAACAATTATTACTGGGCAAATCAGGAAATAATAAAAAAGTAGTTTTTGATGGTTTAAATGCCACCAGTACAGTACGTTTTGCCCTTGACAGTGTTTTGCATGGCAGTAATTTTGACACCAGTGTTGTAAAGGCTGTAAAAACCAGTAAAGATGTATTGGAATTTATAGCTTCTGATAAAAATGCTATTGGTTTAGTTGGGATTAGCTGGATTGGTAATCCCGAAGACACCGCACAGGTTAACATGTTAAAAAAAGTTAGAATTGCTTATGTTCAATGCAACGTATGCGACAGTATACCTTATGTAAAACCAACGCAACAAAGCATCTTAAATAAAAGATATCCTTTGGTACGTGGTTTGTATTACATATTAAAAGAAAATTATTCAGGGTTGGGGTCAGGCTTTGCAGATTTTTTAAATTACGAGAGAGGACAGTTAATATTTAGAAGAGCTTATCTTGGCCCTATTATGGATTTTAGTATTAGGACAGTAAGCATCAACCAAAATTTATAAAAAAATTATCTATAAAATCATATGCTCATGTTAATAAAAATGATATTATTGTAAAGTATAAACAGCAAATTAAAATGAATAAGACTAAGGCAGCGGTATTTTTTTTAGCTATTATGATGAGTTTAAATTTCGTCATGGGACAAAGTATTGATGAAGGCAAAAAGTTTTTGTATTATGAAAAATATAAAAGTGCTAAAGAGGTATTTGATAAATTGGTAACTGCTAACCCTAATAATGCAGATGCAGTTTATTGGCTGGGGTTAACCTTATTAACACGTAATGAGAATAAAGATGTTGAAGGTGCAAAGGAATTATTCCGTAAAACACTTGAAGCTAACAGTAATAATGCTTTGCTTATTGTGGGTATGGGGCATATTGAATTACACGAAGGTAAAATACAAGATGCCCGTAACCGGTTTGAAACAGCCATTTCTTTAAGTCAGGGTAAAAGTATTCCGGTTTTAAATGCTATTGGCTTAGCTAATGGAGATTTTGATTCAAAAAACGGAGATGCAGCTTATGCTATAGAAAAATTAAAGTTAGCAACAACATTAAAAGGGTTTAAGGACCCTGAAACTTACTGTTTGCTTGGGGATGCATACCGGAAATTTTCGGATGGAGGTAGTGCACAAAGGGCTTATGAAAGTGCCTTAACAATCAATGCTAATTATGCCAGGGCAAAATACCGCATAGGTAAAATATATCAAACCCAGGGGTATGCACAAGCAGATATTTATTTAAAGTATTATACTGAGGCATTAGCATTGGATGCTGCTTATTCACCGGTTTATAATAACCTGTTTAACCTATACTATTATACAGACGTAAATAAATCAGGCGAATACCTCGAAAAATACCTGAACCTGATGGGGGATGATGAACCTAAAGCCTGTTATTACAGAACTTCAATGAAATATGCACAAGGTTTAAATCAGGAAGTGATTACAAAAGCAGATGAATGTATTGCTTCTTCAGGTTCTATGCCTTATTCTAAATTATTTGGCGTTAAAGGATACGCTTATGATAAACTAAATGATTCTGTAAACGCCAAATTATCATTCGAGCAATTTTTT
>JAYUTC010000076.1:0-2292 GCA_043755395.1 Ferruginibacter sp. | reverse complement strand
CCCTACTCTTAAGACTGCATTTCCAACACTATTTCTTTCATTCAAATCATCTGAAGTAAGGATAGCTGAACTGGTACTAACTCTTTTCGATTCATCGTAATTTATTTTTCTTCTTCCTTTTAAGGTTACTGGTGGCAGCATTTTTTTATCTCCATTTTCCAATTCATCATTATAGTATTTATTGAGATACTTTTTTATATCGCCGGTTTTAAAAGGTAAATATTTCTTAACCACAACAGGCGTACTTACAACCGGGTAATGAATGGTATCCAACTCAATTTTATAAAACTGAGGCCGGCCTTTTAAGTCTCTTGCATCAATAGCAAATTGTGTGCTATCAGCATAATATTCAAGTGGAAATCTAAATCTACCTATACTATTCGTAGTATCTGTATACAAAACAGTATTGCTTGAATTGGATAAAAGTGATAATATGCTATTGGCAGAAGGTTTATTTTTATCATTTAGTACAATGCCCCGTATGTACAGCAAACTATCTAAATTATCAGAAGCAGGCAAGGCTGTGCTGTTGCTGATTTTTTGGTAGGTATTGCCTCCTCTTACCATCATCAGAAGATCTTTGTCTTCTACAGTAAGATATTCATTTTGTGCCAGGAATAAATTATCAAATTGCTCTTCGTCAGCAGTTAAATCTTTTGCTTCGCTTTGCCCCACAGTAAAACCGGTAAGGGTATCCAAAACAGCTATCGTTAGCAGCGAGGTAACAGGATGTTGTGCTGCATCTGTTACAGATAAATTTAAAATAACCTTCTCTCTTCTGCCATATATACTCTTATCAGTTGTTACCTTTATATTTAAATTTACATTGTCTACATAAACACTTCTTTCGCTTAACATCTTAAAGGCCTTATCAAATAGGTAAAAAGTATTAATACCCTTTGGTAATTTTTGCTCGTCAACCAATACTTCATATTGGCCTTTGCCAATGCTTGCAAAAATCAAACTGTCTTTTGATACGCCAATTAAATAAGTTTCGGCATCTTTTCTGTAAATAGAATCTTCCAGCAATATTCTAAATTTATAACCCTGCGATTGCTTTAGAACAGAAAGCTGGCCTGCAAAAAAATTAAAAGAAGGCAAAGGGTAATTGATTTCTTTTCCATGCCAGTTTATTACAACACTGTATTTCCTATATCTTGAAGGTTCAAATTCAAATTTTCCAATCCCTAAAGCTGAGGTTGTAAAACTTGTTATAATGCTATCCCTGCTATCTTTTAGATATCCATCAATCCCTGATGGATTGCCATTGGCATTACTTAGACGCAAAGCTACTGTTGTATTTATACCCGTCATTAACGATCCGCCTTCTGGAAAAAAAGTTACTTGTAAATTATCATCTTCAAAATGAATAATCTTTTTGCCTTTTGCAACCTGTATTTCGCTATTCTTATTTCCAATAAAAATGGGTTTTACACAAATGCCGCTTAAGTCACCTTCGGTCATCTGCCTTGTGTATGCCCTTAGCCAGTAATTGCCCTGCGGTAAAGATTCAGGTAAAAAAAAGCGTGAGTTTAAGGACTGATTTGCAGCATCTAATATTACTACTTTTACAACGCTATCCCTTTCGTTTACAAGATCAACAAAGAGAAATTGATTTTTATTATTGACCTTATTAGAAATGGTATTCAAAATAAAAGCTTTCATCCAAATGCTTTCTCCACTGCAATAAAAAGCTTTATCGGTAACTAAGTAAGCCCGCTGTTTTTCATGCTTCCTGATAACTGAAATAAATTTACCTGCAAAGGAATCTAAAATTTGCTCGCCATTATTTTGTGCAAATAAATAAGGGTTAAACGAAATACATAAAAAAAGTGTAAGCAGTTTCTTATTACAACTCATGGCAGCAAAAGTTTTATTCTTTGTTGCATAAATGTAAGACTGTTTTATAGAAGGCCGTCTTAATTATTTGAAGGAGAGGCTATTGGAGAATTACAAACAATGATTGAGGCATAATACCAATAATCACTTGTGATGAATTCATTAGATTGCTGCTTAGGGCTTTATCAGGTCATGAAATGTTTTCAAAATTGGGCTTAAAACTCAGGCAGGAATTTTACAGATTTTAGATAAATAAACTTGTGTTTGCCGCACCAACTTATATTAAACAATTGTCAACATATTTTGCAGCTGATTTATAGCGTTAGATTTAATTGCACTTATTTGGTTTACACGCTTTGTATTTACTTTTATGGCTTACCAAACTTTTCAATGATTATTCAACCGGAGCCACTTGCACATTTCTATTAAACCCTTCTTCGAGTGAAATAAAAG
>JAYUTC010000075.1:0-2292 GCA_043755395.1 Ferruginibacter sp. | reverse complement strand
CGCTTTATCTTTCCAAGTATATTTTTATTTACAACCAACAGGTTTACCCCGGCGGGGCCCATATTTTTCTGTGCCCCTGCATATATCAAATCAAATGCATTAAAATCAATCACCCGGCTAAAAATATCACTGCTCATGTCCCCTACCAATGGGATACTTACAGAAGGAACTTTTTGCCACTGACTTCCATAAATGGTATTATTGGTGGTGATGTGAAAATATACCGCATCATTTGGCACTGCAAAATCTTTTGGAATCACCGTATAATTTGAATCCTTTCCAGTGCATACCATTGATACGTTCCCAAATAACTTTGCTTCCTTAATCGCTTTTTGTCCCCATACTCCCGTATCTGCATAAGCAGCAGCTTGCTTATCATCCAGCAGGTTCATCGGCACCTGCATAAACTGGGTGGATGCCCCACCGTGCAAAAACAACACTTCATGAGAATCTTTTAAACTCATCAATTCCCTTACCAGCGCACGTGCCTCATCCATAATAGCCTGGAAAGTAGTAGTTCGATGCCCAATTTCCAATATAGATAAGCCTGAATTATTATAGTTAAGCACCGCCTCTGCCGCCTGCCGGAAAACCTGCTGTGGCAATATAGAAGGACCTGCATTGAAATTATGTACCACTTTAATCAATTATTATTTTAAAAAAATGAATTGCAAAAGTAACTTTTTGAAAGTGATTTTATTCAACTAATTCTTAAAAAAATGCAGATTTAAATTTTGAAGACAGGGGTAAGAACGAGTGGCTTTTTTATTATATCCACTTACAATTATTCTTATAATCCTGCATTCAGGCATTCATAAATAGGAATAAATAGAATTTTTTTTACCTAATTGAATATTGAACCTACCGTAAAAATAAATTAAACTACCGAAAAAGAGTATTGCAATAATAACAAGATTGGATTCACAACTTTGTATTCTCAATAATTGAAGATCAAAAAAATAGTACGGCTCTTTTATAGAGTTTACTTGGCAGCCGATTATCATTTACAGTTTGTTTTGGTAATAAAAACCCTGTTACGCTTAACAGGCGTTTAAATATTTTTTTTGGCTAATCAATAACATTCAGAAAAAATATTTATTATGGCAGTAAGAAAATTGCCAGGATAATTTACTTACTGTTCAATGGCAGAGAAAATATTGAATTATGTTTCAGGAATCTCTTTAGCATTATCATTCTCTTTAATAGAAGTGCCGGGCTCTTCTACAAATTCATTCATATAAATATTGAACAGCACAATAATATAATTCAACAGCAAAGGGCCAAATATTAAACCTATAAAACCGAATAAACTTAATCCCACAATTATTCCTAACAAGGTAATAACGGGATGTACATCTCCCAGTTTTTTCATGATGGTTATACGTGCTAAATAATCAACATTGGCAGTAACGATTGCACTGTACAATGCAAGCCCAACAGCAGCACCGGCATGGCCCGTTGAATACATATATATACAGAGCGGTATCCAGATTATCATAGTGCCCAGTACAGGTAAAAAAGAAAAAATTCCTGTTAGAAAACCCCAAAGCGCTACATCCTTTACACCAAATATAAAATATCCAATACTTGCTGTGATACCCTGAATCAATGAAATTAAGGGTATACCAATGGCATTCGATTTAATAGTGATTTTTGTTTCTGCTGCCAGCAGGCTGGTATTTTCATCTTTGAGTGGAATGATTTTGAAAAGTGTTTTTTCCATTGTTGTTCCTGAGTACAGCATATAGTATAGCAGGAATAACATTAATGCCAGGTTGGTAACAAGGTTGGCAGAACTATTAAATAAGGATGGAAGTATGCTGCTTACTTTATCTATTGCACCATTAACAGTTTTTTCTGAAGTTAAATTAAAGCCGATTTTTTCCTGCACCACCGTTAATGCATTTTTAAAACTTGCAATGGTAGCAGAAGGGTCACTCAATATAGCATTGATCTTTGGGCTGATCAATGTGGCGGCAAGGTATATGGGCAATCCCAGTAAAAGCAAATAATAAATAACGAATAACGTACACGCCCAACCTTTTTTCCATTTCTTTTTATATATCAGCTGAAAATATTTTTCACGGCTAAGAATATATAAAGTTACTGCACCCAGTAAGCCGGGAAGATAGTTGTATAAATTCTGAATAACAACACTGACAAGTAATATCAATAAGATCAAAAAAAGAATTTGCTTAATCTTATGGTTAAACTTTTGGTTCATTCTTTTAGGCGGTTAAAGCAGGGCAAATATATTAAAAGAATAATGGTCAATTTATAAATCAGCAATTT
>JAYUTC010000074.1:0-41176 GCA_043755395.1 Ferruginibacter sp. | reverse complement strand
GGTGCATCCATTACAATAGTATGCCCATCTATCAGTGCGTTGAATTGCATTTTTCCCATCCATTGTGTTTCAATTTCGTGCTTTGCCATACAATTTATTTAATTTAAAAATAATATTGCAAAAGTCAAATTTTAATTGCTGAAACAACGTAACAATTATTACAAAACATGGCTTATAAACATGATTTTCGTCATGTATTTTATAAACTGCATAACTCAAAGAGGCAAATGATAAAATAGAAAAAGCGCTAAGCTTAAGTATAGGTATTTTAAATACTTTGATTCAGGCGAATTTTAAAATAATAGTTTGGCCTGTCTGATGTAGGAAATTATAAGCCAAAAGGTTATTGTATAATATTATTATTACTTTTTACAAATTTGTTTGTGATAGTTTTTCCCGAACCGGTTATTCTGTTATTATTAAAAAGATGTAAAGCCCTTACTGCGTCTTCAAAAAGTATTAATGTTTTACCAGTATTACTTTTGGTAAATAGGTTTTTTTCAATGATAGAGCGTTGCGTACCATAAATATTAATTAAGGCTTCATCATTTTCTGTAAAGCAGTTGTTTATTTTATTATTTGAAAATAAAAGCAGTGGTCCCATAGTACTTTCATCATTGCCGGTACGTAGCATTGCCAATAGCTTCCCTTTGGAATTAGAAAATGTACAGTTGGTAATTTTTAATTTCTCCACGTTATAATATCCCTTTTTATCAGTTTCTTCTAAAAATTTAAAAACATCTCCCATGTTATTACTAAAACTGCAGTTATTTATTTTTATACTGTCTGATACACTTGATTTAAAAGCATTAAAGAAAGTTCCTGTATAATTATTTATACTGCAATTGCTCATAATAAAATTACAATGGTTACTGCTTCCTGATGTATCAGTTGTTATGAATGTATTGGCATTAGCAGATGACAAATCAAGGTTAAGATTTTTAAATACCAGCGTATTTCCTGCTTTTAACTGAATAAAATAAACTGAAATATAAACAGCGAGAGAAAATTTAATTGATTGTTTTTGAGTACTTGTTATCGAAACGTTATTGCTGATGTTTAAGGGGGAATTGAAAATATATTCTTTTCCTGTAAGATTAATAATGAGGTTGGTATTGTTATTTTTTGCAAGTTGCTGAATAATTTCATCAACTGTTTTACAATTTACTTTTATTATTTTATTAAGGCGAATATAATTATTGGGGTTAAACCATTTTGTACCGCAGGAAGCAGCATTTGCCATTACATACTGCAATTGTTTTATATCAGAAATCCCCTGTTTTGAAGAAAGCGTTGTAAAAATTCTTTTCCTGCTGATTAGTAAAAGAGAATCATCAATAGAATTGGGCGAATTTAGTACTACAGCAGGTACCATTAAATTATTTACCTTTTGTGTTGTTAGTGAAGTTTTAATAAAGCCATTAATAAGTGATTGTTCGATTTTTTTATTCACTAAATTTCCTGAAAAACTTATGCCACTGATATTATCATATATATTGTACAGCTGATCGTGTTTAGTATTGTAAAAAATGTTATTCAAAAATTTTACATTATGAGGCTTAGCGGATCTTTCAGTGTCACTCCCTTCGCAAAAGCCAATGGAAGTACAGTCAAAAAAACTATTATTACAAATAACTGCTTCTGAAACTTCCAGGTAGCGATTCGCCGGAGAATTAGGAACACCATTCATTATAGTTAAGGGTGAACGGAATCCTTCGCCACGACATTTGTAAAAAAAATTATTTACTACCCATTGCCCTTTATTGATAATCCTGACTCCGCCCGTACCTTCTTTATTATTGCCATAGAAGATATTATTTTCAACCGTATTAAAATTTCCATGACGAAGTACAACAGCTCCCTGGCATTCTTTAAAAAGGTTATTGCGGATGATATTTTGGCATGATTTAATTGATATAATTTCTCCTTCGCCATCACAGTTTTCAAAAAAATTGTCAAGGATTTGGGTATTTGAATTGAATTCGCAATGTTCGGATACACCCACACGTATAATTTCT
The DNA here is from genome assembly GCA_043755395.1 of Ferruginibacter sp. Taxonomy (GTDB): domain Bacteria; phylum Bacteroidota; class Bacteroidia; order Chitinophagales; family Chitinophagaceae; genus Ferruginibacter. The sequence continues at coordinate 39,158 of JAYUTC010000074.1, read as the reverse complement.
CCGCCATTTGAAGCAAGAGGTAATCTTAAACCAAAATAATTATGATCTATGGAATGAAAATTTTCCCTGCTTCTTTCATCCTCCAGTATAACTGCCAGCAGTACGGCAATATTATTTTTATTTAAAAAACTACAATGATCCAGCCGGTTATTCTTACCATAAAATGCCACCCAGTAGTTTTCATCAAGCCTTTTAGGGTTATTGAAATCATTAATAACTGTATTGGTAACTCTGCAATTATTTGCCAGTTGTTTTTTATCAATACAGAATTTAATAATAGCGTCAGCCCCTGCATAACCATTTGCAAAATAAAGGCCATCAACAATAATAAAACGGCCTCCTAACTGCAGCTTTGAATTTCCGGTAATTAAAACCTGGCCCTGATTTTGTGCTTTAAAGGTAATTGGCTGTTCTTTTGTACCATTACAGTTCAATACCATGATTACATTATTCCATTCTCCGTTTTCAAGAATTACAACATCACCGGGTTTTGCATCTTTATTTGCATTTGATAGTTCCTTCAGATTTTTTACCAGGATTGTTTTTGACATTGAAATTAAACTAAAAAACATAGCACAATTCAACAATAATAGTCTTAACATTTTAATTTATTTTTGACGAGTTGATTTTGGAAAAATTCTTTGTGACGATTCTCTTACAAATAATTTGGCTTTCAGAATTTGTTCAATTTTGTTCATGTCTTCGCTGTTGTGCATGGTTTCGATAAAAAGTTTTGCAGCGGCTTTTCCTAATTCAAAAGACGACATATCCACACTTGATATTTGAGGTGTAACAAGACTTACTACAGGTTCGTTATTGAATCCTACCAACCCGATATCTTGGGGTATTTTTAAACCTTTTTTTTTAATGGCCAGCATGGCACCAATAGCCATCCTGTCACTAATAGTAAAAATTGCATCCGGTCTTTTTTTCATGGCTAATAATTCCTGTGTAGCAAAAAATGCATAATCCTGGTTAAAATCACAATGTATGATTAGGTCAGTATCTTTTTTAATCTTGTATTTTTTCAATGCATTTAAATAGCCCTCCATACGGGTATTGCTGATTCCTAAATTTTCAGGTCCGGCTAAAAGGGCTATACGTTTATATCCTTGTTCTATTAAATGTTCTGTTGCAATAAAACCTCCGTTTTCGTTATCGAGTCTTACACTGGGCGCAATAAGATCTGGTGTAACTCGGTCAAATACTACCATAGGAATATTTCTTTCCTGTATTTTTTTAAAATGCTCAAAGGATTTTGTTTCGCTTGAAACTGAAATAATAAAACCATCTACCAAACTATCCAGCAACCGCCTTGTATTTACAATTTCTCTTCCAAATGATTCATTACTTTGGCAAACCATTACTGTATAACCAGCTTCTAATGCTACTTCATCAATTCCTCGTACCATCATCGATAAAACATAATCTAAGTTGGGTACAATTACTCCGATAGTATGGGTTTGCTTTTGTCTAAGGCTAAGTGCCAGTCTGTTGGGTTGATAATTTAATTCCGCTGATAATGCCAGCACAGCTTTTTTGGTATCACTATTTACGTCTGATGCATTTCTTATGGCCCTTGATACAGTGGAAAGAGAAATGTTTAGTTTCTTGGCAATATCTTTTATTGTAGCAGGCTTTTCCATTTTATAAATCGTTTGACAAGTAAAGCTACTGGTTAAAATAATACGGCAATACCGGCAGCGTTGCCGGTAACGTTGCCGACTCCAATAATTTATAAATTAGTTAATAAAATATCATATATATTAATAAATATCTAAAAAAATATACAAATATTTAAAATATTTAAATGTATCAAAAAATCGGGCACTTGTTAATCCCTCTTACATTACATCAGAAAACTTGCTGTATGAAGAAATAGTTGCTTTTTTAATTGCGATTAAATTGTAACCATCTCCACATTTTAGCGTTTTTTTTTAAAAAAAATTCAATTTATAAGTAGGGTTTTAAAAATAATTTCAAATTAATGAAAGGAAAAATAGCAATTGTTACCGGCGGTTCAAGAGATATTGGCAGACAGGTTTCTTTAAAACTGGCAGCAGCTGGTGTTAAAGTTTGTGTCAATTACTTTGGTAACAAGGCATTGGCTGATGAAACTATTCAATTAATTAAAGATGCAGGAGGAGATGCGGTTGCAGTGCATGGTGATATGACAAAATCTTCAGATGTAAAAAAAGTTGTAAGTGCATGTATAACTGCTTTTGGTAATAGCATTCATATTCTTGTAAATGTAGCCGGTGGTTTAATGGGGCGGAAAATTTTGGCAGATATTGATGAGGAATTTTGGGATGCTGTAATGAATGTAAATCTTAAATCTGTTTACCTGGTTACCAAAGAAGTGGTACCGCATATGACACAAGGAGGAGCCATTGTAAATTTTTCTTCACAAGCTGCAAGAGATGGGGGTGGATTTGGAGGGGTGGCTTATGCAGCAGCAAAAGGTGGTGTGCTTACACTAACCAGAGGGCTTGCAAAAGAATTAGGGCCAAAAGGTATCAGGGTAAATTGTGTTTCTCCCGGAATGATTAACACAACCTTTCATAACACATTTACTAAACCAGAAGTTAGAACAAATGTAGCAGCGGCTACGCCATTACGAAGAGAAGGGAAAGCTGAAGAAGTGGGAGATCTTGTATTGTATTTGGTAAGTGATGCTTCTTCATTTATTAATGGGGAGAGCGTGGAAATTAATGGGGGAACTTATTTCGCTTAACTCGTATTTAAAATATTTTAATGCTTCGCTTGCTGATAATTAAATTTCTTTTAATTGTTTGTGTTTCAATAAACGCACAGCAACACCCTGTTACATTTTTTACAAAAACAGAAGCTGCTGAAGTAAAAAAGAATATAAATTCTTATCCGGTCCTCACACAATCCTATATTGATATTAAAAAAGAAGTTGACGAATTTGTTGATAAAGATGTAGACGTTCCTTTTCCCAAAGATGCAGCTGGTGGATACACACACGATAAACATAAGGCTAATTATACGCTGATGTTTAACAGCGGAATTTTATATAACCTAACCGGTGAGACAAAATATGCAAAACTGGTTAAAGATATGATGCTGAAATATGCTGCATTAAATCCAACATTAAAAAATCATCCGCAGGCAACAAGTAATTTTCCGGGCCGTCTTTTTTGGCAAGCACTAAATGATGCCAATTGGCTTGTGTATGCTGGCCTTGCATATGACCTGGTTTACAATTCGTTTACTATTGCTGAAAGAAAAACTATAGAACAGGGAGCATTTAAACCCGAGGTAGATTATTTTACAAAAGACTTAAAAGATTGGTACAATCTTTTACATAACCATGCTGTATGGGCATGTGCAGGTGTTGGTATTGTTGGTATTGCCACAGGAAATAAGGACTACCTGGATATGGCATTATACGGTACTGAAAAAAATGGCAAAAGTGGTTTTATTGCTCAAATGGATAATTTATTTTCACCCGATGGTTATTATACCGAAGGGCCTTATTATGTACGTTATGCCATACTGCCTTATATGTTGTTTGCCACTGCCATCGAAAACACCAATCCTGCACTTAAAATTTTTCAGCATAGGCATAGTATTCTTCAACAGGCATTGATGACCTGTTTGCAGCAAACAAATAGCGATGGCGTTTTTTATCCTATGAATGATGCTATAAAAGATAAAGATTATACAACTAATGAAATTGTAACAGCTATCAATATTGCCTGGAAAGTATATGGCAGTGACGATGGATTATTAAGTATTGCTAATAAACAAAACAGGGTAATGCTGAATAAGGGTGGTGCAGCCATTGCAGCAGCATTATCCAAAAATAAAAATATTGCCGATGCCTTTCCTTATAAAACAATTGAAAGTACAGACGGGGTGAAAGGAAATGAAGGTGGAATAAGTGTGTTGAGAAATGGGATGGGCAATAATTTAACCAGCTTAATTTTTAAATATGCTTCTCAGGGGATGGGGCATGGGCACTTCGACAGATTAAATATCAACCTTTTTGATAAAGGCAATGAAATTTTACAGGATTACGGATCGGCACGTTTTATTGGCATAGAGCAAAAGTATGGTGGCCGTTATCTGCCCGAAAATACAGCTTATGCTGCACAAACAATTGCACACAACACTATTGTTGTTGATGAAACAAGTCATTTTAATGGTAACAGCGATTTAGGTGAAAAATCACATGCAAATAAATTATTTTCTGATATAAGTAACCCCTCAGTATTGGTAGTAGCAGCTAAAGAAGAAAGTGCCTATAAAAATATTGGCCTCCAGCGTACTGTTTATATGTTGCAATTACCTGAAGGGAAAAAAATAGTGGTCGATATCTTTAATGCAACATCTTCACATGAACACCAGTATGACTTACCTTTTCAATTCAATGGTCAATTCATCAATCCTTCATTTAAGTATACTGCTGAAACAAAAAAACAGGAAACATTGGGCTCACAAAATGGCTACCAGTTTATTTGGAAAGAAGCTGAAGCAACAGTAGCTGATACAACTGTTCAATTTACTTTTTTAAATAGTAATACCTATTATACTGTTTCTTCATTGGTACAGGGTGCGGCTCAAATTTTCTTTACCCGTTCCGGTGCAAGCGACCCAAATTTTAATTTGAGGAGGGAGCCGGCTTTTATCATTAGAAAAAAAGGGAAAGATCAATCATTTGTTAATGTGATTGAAATACATGGTAAATATGATCCAATAAAAGAATTCTCTACTAATGCAACTCCGGCGTTACAGCAAATAAAATTATTACAAAATGATTCTGAGTTTACTGTAGCTGAAATTATAGTATCCGAAAAAAAATTACTCATAGCACAGTGCAATAAAGATTTTGAAAAAGTAAAAACGCATTCAGTAACTTTTGAAAATGGTAAAATTGAATGGATTGGTCCATTTTCAGTTTTATACAATGGGAAACAAATAAAATAAGTACAAAATAAATTTAAAATAAAAAAATAAAATTTATGAATTCAAATGAATTGGCAAAAGAATTTATTAAAAATGATGACATTAACTGGGAACAGATTGATAAAGGTGTTAGAAGAAAAATTATGGCTAATGATGAGCGACTGATGTTGGTAAAAGTTGAATTTGAAACAGGAGGAATTGGCACACTTCATCAGCATCATCATTCACAGATTACACATGTGGAAAGTGGCTTGTTTGAAGTGGAGATCAATAGTCAAAAGAAATTGCTTAAACAAGGCGATGCTTTCTATATTCCTCCCAATGTTTTTCACGGTGCGGTGTGCCTGCAAGCAGGTGTGCTGATAGATGTATTTAGTCCAATGAGGGAAGATTTTATAAAGTAGCGTATTTAAAATTTCAATATAAAAATTAGGGGTTATTAAAAATTAAAACTACAATTATGAGAAAAGTACGATTCTTGCAACTGATGCTGCCACTGCTAATATTAGCAATAACAGCAACTGCACAAAAAAGGGAAATCACTGGTAAAGTGATCGATCAAATTACAGGGCAAGCTCTTAGCGGGGTATCCATTATTGCCGGAAAAGATAAAGGGGGAACTACAGCTAAACAGGATGGAACATTTTCTATTTCTGTTGAAGCTGGAATAAAATCAATCACATTTTCTTTTGTTAGCTACACGCCACAAACAATTTTCATTGAAGGGAAAACTGTAATTAATGTTTCTTTAGTATCTGAAGCAACAACACAAAGCGAAGTAATTGTAATTGGTTATGGTACACAAAAAAAATCAAGTGTAACAGGTGCCGTCTCCAAATTTAAAAGTGAACGATTGGATGAGTCACCGGTTTCAAGGCTTGATCAGGCTTTGCAGGGAAAAATTGCCGGAGTTACTATTCAAAACGTCAGTTCAGAAGCGGGAACTGCTCCTAAAGTGCGGGTTCGGGGATTGAGTTCAGTAAATGCCGGGGCTAATCCCCTGGTAGTAGTTGATGGTCATCCGGTACCAGATGGTTTATCTTTTGTAAACGCCTCTGATGTGGAATCTATAGAAGTATTAAAAGATGCAGCATCAGCTGCTATCTATGGTTCCAGAGGTGCCAGTGGTGTTATTCTAATTACTACCAAAAGCGGAAAAGCTTCAAAGCCAAAATATAATTTGAAAATGTCAACAGGTAATAAATCTGCTTACAAATCGTATGATATCATGACAGCATCTGAATGGCTAAAATTATTATTAGCTGAAGGGGAATTAAAAAAACTGGATCCAAGTGTACCGGCAAGCCAGTTAACGGTAACCGGAATTGCAGGAGCAGAGGATAGAGCAGGTTATATAATTGAAAATCAATTAAGAGGCGGGCAAGTGACCGATTGGCAGGGCGAAGCCATTAGAAATGCTAATATTAAAAACATTCAGCTAAGTGTTTCAGGAGGTAGTAAAGATGTAAAATATTATATTTCCGGGGGGTATCAAAAAGACCAGGGAATGATGATACATAGCGACTATGAACGTTTTAGTATTCGCAGTAAAATAGATGCACAATTAAGTAAGAGAATTAAACTTTCTTTTAACATTAATCCGTCATATTCAAAAAGAGAAGCTCCCGCAGAGCGGTTGCAGGATTTTGTTCGCTTCCGTTCCTGGTTGCCTACCAGGCTGGATGAAACAACTGCTGCATTTGTAAGGCAACTACCGGTAAATGCTACACTAAAAGCAGGTGATTGGGCACAAGCCCGGTATTTTAGCGGCATGGTATATACTGGCTTAATGCCGGATGGAAGTACATGGACAAGTGCGCCTTCAACGGTTAATCCGTTTAATACATCCAATCAAACTCCTTTATTTTCTATGGAACAACAAAATATTACTACAGATGATTACAGGGCATTAACTTCGGGAGACTTAACTATTAATATTCTTCCAGGGTTGGATTTTAAAACTTTGGCCAGTGCGTATGTAAGCTATTCAAAGGGATTGAATTTTGCCAAACGAGATGCTACCAGGGCAGGTGATGTAAACAAAGGCGTGTATGATGATAGAATAACCATTGATTTACTAAGTGAGAATACTTTAAATTATGCAAAGCAGATTAATGACCACTCTTTTAATTTATTAGCAGGCTTTACGGCACAAAAAACAAATGTTAAGGATCAGCGGGTAACAGGGCTGGATTATCCGAGTGATGATATTACTACTTTAAATACTGCATTAACTGTAGATAAATCAGGATCTTTTAACACTCGAAATAAAATTGGTTTATTAAGTTACCTGGGGCGTTTAACTTACAATTATAAAGACAAGTATTTGTTAGCAACCAGTTTCCGTGCAGATGGTAGTTCTTATTTTGCGCCTGGTAATAAGTGGGGATATTTCCCTTCTGTTTCAATAGGCTGGGTAGCAAGTAAAGAAAAATTTCTAGAAAGTATAAATTGGATAACCAATCTCAAGTTCAGAGGAAGTTATGGAGTTTCAGGTAATAATAGAATTGTAGATTTTGCATTTATTGATCTGTTAGGTAGTGCTAATTATGCCTTTGGTGCTGGTAACGGAACATCTACTACGGGCCAGGTGCCATCAAGAGATATCCTTTCTAACCAGGATATTACCTGGGAAAGAACATTCCAGTATAATGGCGGAATGGATCTTTCCATTTTAAAAAATGTAGTAACGCTTTCTTTAGATGTTTATAAATCAAAAACAGACCAATTATTGTTAAGGCAATCAGCACAGGCATTTACAGGGGTACCCCTTGTATGGAATAATATAGGAAGTGTTCAAAATAATGGGGTTGAATTTGAAATAACATCAAACAATTATAAAAGAAAAAATTTCTCCTGGACAACTTCGGCCAATATAGCCCAAAACAAAAACAAAGTATTGGAACTAGGAAATGAGGCCTTTTTATTAAACCAGGGAGAACGAACTGAATTGTATATGAACAAAGTTGGCGATCCTCTTGTTCAGTTTTTTGGATATAAAAATGATGGAGTATGGTTATCACAGGCAGATATTGATGCAGCAGTTGCTAAAGGGTTAACTACTACATTAACTCCTTATTTTGTTCCAGGAGGTTTAAAGATTAAGGATTTAAATGGTGACAATAAAATTGATGCCGATGATCGTTCTGTAATTGGCAACCCATATCCTGATTTTACCTGGGGGATAACTAATAATTTTAAATATAAAGGTTTTGATTTCAGTTTTATGTTTCAAGGTGTTCAGGGAGGTTCTTTAGTAAATGGTGATGCCAATTATCTAGAAATAAAGCGGACAACAAAGGTTTATAGTAAGAACAGGTGGATAAGTGCTTTAAACCCAGGTGATGGTAAAACACCAATTGCTAATGTTGGATATCAAAATTGGCTGTTGACAGATTATGCATTGGAGGATGCATCTTATTGGGCACTAAGGGAAGTATTGCTTGGGTATACTCTTCCACAGAAATGGACACAAAAAGTAAAATTAAGTTCATTAAGATTTTACTTTTCTGCTCAAAATCTAATATTCCACACTGCAAAAGATTTCAGGGCACTTAATCCGGAAGCCAGGACAACCAGTGGGCCATATAATACACCATTGATTGATGGCTATCAAAGAGGAGCATTTCCTGTTAACAGAACCTTTTTGTTTGGTATCGATATAAACTTTTAACTGAAAAAAATATTTATTATGAAATACATTAATTATTTAACCATCTTTTTTTGTCTGGCTTTATTTTCCTGCAAAAAAGTGATTGATTTATATCCGGAATCAAACCTGAATTCAGCAACATACTATAAAACAGAAGCTGAGGTTAGAACAGGGCTTAACGGATGTTATAACGGAATGCTGGCACCAATGAACCAGGAATGGTCTTTAACTGAATTACGCAGTGATAATTCCAAACAGGGTTTTACAGGAAGTCAGAGTTCTATTAATATAGATTATAACACTTTAGATATGTTTTTCCCGGCACCCGGTAATAGCGGCGTGTACACCTATTGGTTAAATACCTACAATAATATTCGCAATGTCAATATCATTTTACAAAAGTTGGGTGTAAGTTACGACCCTGCAGCAGGAGCTATAACTTTTGGCACATCAGGAATTCCAATGTCGGATTCGGTACGTAAGCAACTTGCAGGAGAAGCTCTTTTTATCAGGGGTTACCATTATTTTAACCTGGCACGCTTATATGGCGGTGTATTTTTAATACATACACCAATAACGGCAGCAGAAGCCAAAGCAATTAACAGGTCTTCGGTTGCGGATATTTACAAATTGATAACAGCCGATTTACAAACAGCCTCCGGTTATTTAAGCACTAAAAAATTCAACCAGATTGCAACTGCTGATATAGGCAGGGTAAGTAGTTGGGCGGCTAAATCCCTATTAGGAAAAGTATATCTTACATTAAATAGAAAAACAGATGCTATAACACAATTGCAGGATGTTATTACAAATAGTGGCTATTCTCTGGTAACTTCTGCAGGAACTTCTGCTACTCCATATGCAAACCTTTTTTCTATTACAAATGAAATGAATAGCGAAATGTTGTTTGCAGTTCGCTTTAAAGCTGGTGGACTGGGCCTCGGTTCCAGATTTGGAAATGATTTTGCGGCATTGAGCAGTGGTTCTACAATTATCAATGGTTCGGGGCAAGGTTTAAATTATCCAACTTTTGATTTGGATACTGCATATATGCTTACGGTAACGCCTGCAGTAACTTTTGACGCCAGAAGAACAACTAACATTGGTATATATTCCGCAGCATTGGTACCCTATGTAAAAAAATATGTATCGCCTGTTGTATTACTCAATGATGGCGAAAGCGATTGGCCTGTTATTCGTTATGCCGATGTTTTGTTGATGATGGCAGAAGCACAAGGCTTTACTCCTTCAAGTATAGCTTTAATTAACCAGGTAAGAACAAGGGCTGGCGTACCCGTACTACCTGCAACCATAATAACAGTAGCTTTATTTGAGCAGGCATTATCAAAAGAAAGAAGACTTGAGTTTGCATTTGAAAACCAACGTTGGTTCGATCTGGTTAGGTTTAATGTAACTATGACAACCGTAACTGCTCAGCAAACCATGAAAGATCATTTTGATAAAGAATATGAAAAACATTATAAAAATTATCCTGCACCTGCTCTTACCAAGGCACAATTACAAGCTATGGTAGATGCTAATCATTTATTACTGCCAATTCCGCAATATGAAATAGATACGAATACGCAATTAGTAATTCCGCAAAATCCGGGTTACTAATATTGATGAAAGAATATTTGGCCATATTGATTTTTATTTTACCAGTTTGTATGTTTGCACATACAAATGCTGATACAACTTATAAGCCGGTAGATTTTCCGGAAGGCTTCACCGCACAATTAAATGTGGTATACACAAAAGTTAATGGATGGGAAGGTAAAGCAGATCTTTACCTTCCTCCAAAAACAAATAAAGCAACGCCTGTATTAATTAATATACATGGAGGAGGATGGAATCATGGTGTAAAAGAAGGGCAGGGCGGATTTAATACTTTTTTTAAAGCAGGATTTGCTGTGGCAAATATTGAATACCGCCTTACCAGCCAGGCCATTGCACCTGCAGCAATAGAAGATACCCGTTGTGCATTGATCTATCTGATTAAAAATGCAAAAGATTTAAACATTGATGTAAACAAAATAATTATCATGGGCGGAAGTGCCGGTGGGCATTTGGCATTGATGGGTGGATTATTGGGAAACGATCATCGGTTTGATACCAATTGCCCTGGTGTTGAAAATATTAAAGTCGCTGTAATAATAGATAAATGGGGTATCGCTGATGTGTGGGATTGGGGTTATGGCCCTAATATTAAAAGCAAATCAGCAATAAACTGGTTGGGTACAAAAGCCAGGGATAAAGATTCTGCAGCTTCTGTTTCTCCCCTCACCTATATTTCCAAAAACAGTCCACCGGTATTTATTGTACATGGAGATGCTGACCCGACTGTACCATATCAGCAATCAGTTGATTTGCATAAAAAATTATTAGCCAATGGTGTTAAAACAGAATTTATAACAGTACCGGGCGGCTTGCATGGTAAGTTTGACAAAGAAAAAAACAATGAAATCAATAAAGCGATAATGAAATTTATTGAAGCGTTAAAAATATAATGGGAAAGAAGCTTTATTCAATAGTATTTCTATTTATTTTATGCCTGCCATCAGCATACTGCGACAGTCCAATATCTGATAAAATAAAAAAAGTTCTAAAAAAAAATATTTTTAAACAGGCTGGCTGGGCATTATTACAACAGCCTTTAACAGTAATTTATAAACGAAGTGAACGCTCTGCAGGTGGAGTGCATGATTTTTATTCGGAAGGAGATTATTGGTGGCCAGACCCGCAGGATCCCACAGGGCCTTATATACAGCGTGATGGTTTATCAAACCCCGGTAATTTTACAGCACACCGTAAAGCAATGATACGGTTCAGTAAGATCATCGGTTCTTTAACTTCGGCTTACCTGATTACTAAAGAAAATAGATATGTAATCCATGCATTGTTACATTTAAAAGCATGGTTTATTGATACTGCCACCATGATGAATCCTTCTTTGCTGTATGCACAGGCCATCAAAGGAAAAGTTACCGGAAGAAGTGTTGGCATTATTGATATGATTCAAATGATAGAAGTAGCACAGGGAGTGATCGTATTTGAAAAATTAAAAATGATTAATCAGAACGATTTACAAAAAATTAAAAATTGGTTTGCTGATTATTTAAAATGGGTGACCACACATCCTTTTGGAATTGAGGAACGGGATGCAAAGAACAATCATGGCACCTGTTGGGTAATGCAGGTTGCCGTATTTGCAAAACTGGTGGATAATCAGCAATTATTAGAAGATTGCAGAAACAGATTCAAAACAATTTTATTGCCAAACCAGATGGATAAAGATGGTAGCTTTCCATTGGAACTGAAGCGGACAAAACCCTATGGGTATTCTTTATTTAATCTTGATGCAATGTCCACTATTTGTCAGGTGTTATCAACAAAAAATGAAAATCTATGGAATTTAACTTTAACGGATGGCCGCAGTATGAAAAGTGGCATTGAATTTATGTATTTATTTGTAGCAAAAAAAGAAACCTGGAAATTCCCGGTAGATGTAATGTATTGGAGCGATTGGCCCGTGGCGCAACCTTTTTTAATTTTTGGTTACAGTAAGTATAAAAATAAAAACTGGTTTAGTACCTGGAAAAAACTGGAGCATTTTCCAAAAACAGAAGAGGTGATCAGAAACCTCCCGGTAAGAAATCCATTGATCTGGATTGAAGATTAACAATAATGACTGTTTTAGAATATTCTGTCGTCTAATTGAATTAGGAAAAATAAAATAAAAAATGAAAAAAATAATTTGGGTTCTTAATGTATTATTGATATTTGCAACAATAAATGTTTTTGCACAAAAAACAACCAAGCCAAACATTCTGTTTATTGCCATTGATGATTTTAAGCCGGAAATTGGCGCTTTTGGTAATACTTTAATTAAAACGCCCAATATTGACCGCCTGGCTAAAATGGGTACGGTATTTATGAACAACTATTGCCAGCAGGCTGTTTGCGGACCTACTCGTGCAAGTTTAATGACTGGTATGCGTCCGGATGTTACTAAAATTTGGGATTTAAAAACTCAAATGCGTGACATGAATCCGGATATTGTAACGCTGCCACAATATTTAATTACGCAAGGTTACACCACTTCTGGTATTGGTAAGATATATCACCCCAGCAGCGCAATAAAAAAAGTGGATCCTGTATCATGGAGTATTCCTTATTTAGAATTAAAAGAAACAGATTATGCTAACGGATTAGGATTTCCTGCAAATGCACAATATCAGAAAGCCGAAACAAAAGCATTATTTCCTCCAAAGGAAAAAGGAAAAGAAAGGGAAAAAGAAAAGAAAGACGATGGCGATGATGAAACCCCAACAAGTACAAAGGGCCCTTCATCAGAATGTATTGATGTGCCCGATAATGCATACAACGATGGGGCATATGCATTAAAAGCGAAAGACCAGATCATTGCTTTAACCAAAGAAGGCAAGCCGTTTTTTATGGCTGTTGGTTTTCATAAACCACACCTTCCTTTTGTTGCTCCCAAAAAATACTGGGATATGTACAATAGAGAGGACATGCCACTGGCTACATTCCAGGAGCATTCAAAAGACGGCCCATTGCTGGCTTACCACAAATCCGGGGAGTTAAGAAATTATACCGATATTCCTGAGTATGCTACTTTGCCCGGAGAAGATTTGCGCATTGGTTTAAAAATAGAAAAACAAAAAGAACTGATTCATGGGTATTACGCAGCAGTGTCCTATACAGACGCACAGGTGGGGATACTGTTAAAAACATTGGAATCTTTAGGCACATTGGATAATACCATTATTATTTTGTGGGGAGATCATGGCTGGCATTTAGGCGACCATGATCTTTGGGAAAAGCATACCAACTTTGAACAGGCAACACGTTCGCCATTAATTATTGCAGCACCTGGTTTTAAACCCGGCAAAACAACAGCACAAACTGAACATCTGGATATTTTTCCTACCATCTGCAATTTGGCCGGTGTACCAATTCCTGCTCAATTACAGGGAAAAAGTTTAAAGCCATTGATGCAGAATAATAAAGCAACCGTTAAAGAGTATTCAGTAAGTCAGTACCCAAGAAAATTACAAAAAGAAGAAGTGAAAAAAATGGGGTACGCTGATAATAAAGTGATGGGTTACAGTTTTCGTACTGATAAATACCGGTACACAGTGTGGATGAGAAGCTTTACCAGTGATCAGCCTTTTAGTGCCGATAAGGTTTATGCAAGTGAACTGTATGATTATGTAAAAGATCCCTTGGAAAAAGTTAATGTAGTTAATGATAAAAAATACACTACTGTTTCTAAAGACATGTATGATAAGATGATCTCGTTTTTTAAAGCACAGGAAAAAAAATAAAACATGAAAAAAATAATTGGGTTATTTACCGGGGTACTTTTATTTTCTCAATCAATGGTTGTTGCACAAAATGCAAAGCCCAATGTTTTGTTTATTGCCATTGATGATTTAAAACCTATACTTGGTTGTTATGGCGATAAATTAATTAAAACACCCAATATAGACCGGTTGGCAAAAATGGGCACAGTATTCATGAGCAATTACTGTCAGCAGGCAGTATGCGGCCCAACCCGTGCAAGCCTGATGACTGGTAAGCGGCCTGATTATACAAAAGTCTGGGATCTAAAAACACCCATGCGCAATGTTAATCCGGATATTTTAAGCATTCCCCAATATTTTATCAGCCAGGGTTATTCTGCACAGGGTATTGGCAAAGTATACGACCCCCGTAATGTTGATAAAGAAATTGACAAGCCATCCTGGAGTGTACCTTATTATAAAACCGACAATAAATATTATGTTGCTGACTTAGGTGAGCCGGCCTTAGCCAGGTATCAGTTAAAAGAAACAAAAGTTTTAGCTGAAAAATATATTAAAGAGGCTCTGGATAATGGAAAAACAAAAGCGGAAGCTACAGAATATGCCACCAGTAAAATAAGGCCCACAACAGAAAATATTGATGTGCCAGACAATGCTTATGTAGATGGTGCCAATACTTTGCAGGCAAAAGATATTTTGATTCAGTTAAGTAAAAAGCAGCAACCGTTCTTTTTTGCAGTTGGCATATCTAAACCGCATTTGCCTTTTGTAGCACCCAAAAAATACTGGGATTTATACAACAGGGAAGATATGCCGGTTGCAAAATTCCAGGAGAAAAGCAAAAATTCAGTTGATATAGCATATCATAATGCCGGAGAAATAAGAGCTTATTCTGATATTCCGGCTTTGATTGAATTTACTGACCAAAAAGGTTATGGAGTAACCTTACCTCTTGACAAACAAAAAGAATTGATTCATGGTTATTATGCTGCCGTTTCCTATACAGATGCCAATGTTGGAATACTTTTAAACACACTTGATTCTTTAGGATTAACAAAAAATACCATCATTGTTCTTTGGGGCGATCATGGCTGGCATTTGGGCGATCATAATTTATGGTGCAAACACACTAATTTTGAACAGGCTGCAAAAGCTCCTTTAATTTTTGCTGCTCCCGGTATTTCCTCCAACAAAACAACTTCACAAACTGAGTTTGTTGATATTTTTCCAACACTTTGTGAGTTGGCAGGATTAAATATTCCAGCCGGCCTGGATGGAAAAAGCCTGGTTCCAATTATGAAAGATCCTGCTGTATCTGTAAAAGAATATTCTGTTAGTCAGTACCCAAGAAGTGGCGCCACGGCAGAAAATGAAAGATTAGGTTATGCAGATGCTAATGCAATGGGTTATTCTATCAGAACAACACAGTACCGTTATACTATTTGGATGAAAAATGGTTTCAGAAGCAATCAACCTTATAATAAAGATTTAATTATTGGTACTGAATTGTATGATTACAAAAAAGACCCATTGGAAAAAGTGAATGTGGTAAATGAGAAAAAATATAAAACAGCTTCAGCAAACATGCACAGCAAAATGCTTGCATTTTTTAATTCACAGGTAAAATAATATCGTATAAAAAATGAGAATAGGTTTTAAAAATAACATGGTGTTTTTAATGGTTGGTATCAGCCTTTTGACCAATGCCCAAAAGACACCTGCCGATTTAAAAACTAAAGCCAAAATTAGAGACACAGTTGCAACAAAATCCTGTTGTACTTCTACCGTTCCAAACCGATATGGCATTGTAAAAATTAAAACAATATCCGGTAAGCAATCAGTAGGTTCAACAGTTAATAATCATAAAGGTATGGTTTGGATTAAAGGTGGCATATTTAGTATGGGTGCCGATAATGAGCAGGGCAGAAGAGATGAATATCCAAAGCATACTGTTAAACTGAACGGATTTTTTATGGATGTTAGTGAAGTTACCAATGAACAGTTTGCGGCGTTTGTAAAAGCAACCGGTTATATAACTACCGCCGAAAAAGATGTTAAATGGGAAGACCTGAAAAAACAATTGCCTGCAGGAACAGAAAAACCATCACCTGAAATGTTGAAAGCTGCATCACTTGTTTTTGTACCAACAGAAAACCCGGTTAACCTGCAGGATTACAGCCAATGGTGGCAATGGATGCATAATGCAAACTGGCAACATCCAAAAGGCCCAGGAAGCGATATAGCGGGTAAAGAAAAATTTCCGGTGGTACATGTCAGTTGGGATGATGCCAACGCTTATTGCAAATGGGCAGGTAAAAGATTACCCACAGAAGCTGAATGGGAATACGCTGCAAGAGGGGGTTTAAAAAATAATATTTATGCATGGGGAAATGAAAATGTTGATTCTGGCAAAATAAAATGTAATTACTGGCAGGGAAGTTTCCCAAACAAGAATGAAAATACAGATGGTTTTTTTGGCGAAGCTCCTGTAAAAACATTTGCTCCCAATGGATACGGTTTGTATGATATGGCTGGTAATGTATGGGAATGGACAGCAGATTTGTATAACAATACATATTATGAACAGGTTGCAAAAATTAATTCAGTAAATAATCCCAAAGGCCCTGTAAAAAGTTACGACCCTGATGAGCCCACTATTTCAAAAAGAGTAATGAGGGGTGGCTCTTTTTTATGCAATGAATCGTATTGTAGTGGTTATAGAGTGGCAGCAAGAATGAAATCTTCCGCAGATTCTGGTATGGAGCATTTGGGTTTTAGGTGTGTAACAAATAAGTAGAATATTAAAATGAGGAGGAAATTAAACTATATTTTTTATTTTTTTTTATTGCTGTGGAATGCAAAAGTTACCTGGGGGCAAAGCATACCTGCACTTACTGGAAAAATTATTTTCCAGGACAATTTTAAAAAGGGTATTCAAAATTGGATGGCAGAATTTGAACAACCTGTTGGTTCTGCAATAAAGACCGGTGAAGGAAAATTAGATTTAAGTGCGGCTTCTGGTGCAACGCTATGGTATAAAAACAAAATAGCTGGTAATGTAATGATCACTTATTCGGCAACCGTTGTGGATGCAGGAGGAAAAAATGACCGGGTATCAGATTTGAATACATTCTGGATGGCTACCAATCCTTTAAGCAAAAATATATTTAATCAAAACGGAAAATTCTCCGCTTATGATAATCTGCATTTGTATTATGCGGGTATTGGCGGGCATGATAATACAACAACCCGTTTTCGTAAATATGCCGGGGAAAAAGGAAAAGATGTATTAAGAGAGTATTCCGATAAAGAACATCTGTTGATTGGTAATCAAAAATATGCGATAAAAATAATAGTAAACAATGGACTCATTCAATATTATATCAATGAAATATTGTTTTGGGAATACCGGGATGCTTCACCCTATAGTGAAGGTTATTTCGGTTTCCGTACTACAAAAAGTCACCAGGTTTTTGAGGACTTTAAAGTGAATCAATTAAAATAAAATATAGCAATGAACAGAAATAATTTTTTATAAGTGCGATCTAAATTAATAACAGGAGTCTTTTTTTGCTGCATTTTAATAATGGGCAGTGTTTCAACTTCAGCTAAGTTGTTGAACAAATCAATAGTTCAAATAGTAAATGCTGACTCAATTGTTTTGGAAAATGATTTTGTACGGGTTATGAAAAATGCAACAGTAAAAACAGCAACAGATGCTGAGACTTTTGGGAAACGGATTATTGTAGCACTGTCAAAATTAAAATTTAAAAGCAGGGATGAATTTAGAACAATTGAAAGAGGTGCGTTTGTTGTTTTATTACCGGAAGAATCTGTGGATATTAAAAAAGGGGAATTTTTTGAAGTGGCGTTTAAGAAAATTCATCCTCAACCAAAGGGTCCGGAATTATGGCTTGAACCACAAAAAAATTCAATTGTGTATGAAGATGAGTTGTTTCGTGTTTTTGAAGAACAACTGGCACCAGGAGATACAAGGGAATTACATAGTCATGCGCAGCGGGTTGTGGTAAGGTTGAATAAAGTGCAGTTAACAGATCCGCGGATTAATCCAATTGGAGTGGCTGGGGAAGGAATACAAATTCCGAACACAGTAAAATTTGCTGAACCAATGGTACATGTAGTTAAAAATTTAAGTACAGATACCCCGCTTTTTAATATCATAATAGAATTTAAAACGCCTGTTTACAATAACAGGAATAAATAAAAAAACAAAACACCGGCATAACTTGATGTTAATAAACAGCATATGAAAATTAAAATGATTTTATTAAACAGTATAGTTTTATTGCTTGCCTGTTTCTCCTGTTCTTCAAATGCAAAAACATTTAGTGGGGGTAAGCAAGCCAATCCATTAATTAAAGAGATCATCGTGTTGAACCAGCGGGACTTGAACAAGGCTATTTCTGATGCAAAACCCGGTGATGTAATTATTATGAAAGATGGGATCTGGACAGATGTTGCTATTGATTTTAGTTCACATGCCAGTTCAAAAGCACCCATTACTTTAAAAGCTCAAACTTCCGGAAAAGTGATTCTAAACGGAAATTCCATGCTGATTTTTTCTAAACCCGATTTAATTGTGGATGGTCTGTTGTTTAAGCAGGGCACTATTTCAAAAGAGAATAATTCAGTGATAAGTTTTAATGCAGATAATTGCCGGTTAACCAATACGGCAATTGTGGATTACAATCCGGCAGATTATAAAACAGAATATTATTGGGTCTTTTTTATGGGTAGCCATAATAGAATGGATCATTGTTTTATGACTGGTAAAAGTAACATGAAACCGGTGATACAAAATAATGAGGAAAATGCCCGGTACAACCAGGTAGACTATTGTTACATAAAAGATATCCCATACATTCCAAATGCAAACGGACGTGAGATCATGCGGATATTTGGTTACGGACATGCAGATCAAACCGGTGATGATGGAGCTTATTTTACCATTGAATACAATTTGTTTGATCATGCACATGGCGAAGGCACAGAGATCGTTTCCTTAAAATCGAATTATAATATTGTTCGGTACAATACGGTGATCGCTTCAAGAGGGGGGTTGGTGGGACGCAGAGGTAAATACAATACGTTTGAAGGGAATTTTATTTTAGGTAAGGGAGAGCATGGGACATCAGGGATTCGTGTTGCCGGTTCCAATCACCGGGTTTTCAATAATTATATTGAGGATGTTACAGAAGATGGCCTTCGCCTGATTGCCGGAGAATATATGGATAAAAGTCTTACTCCTGATTTTGCCCCTAAAAAGAAAAATTTGCCAAAATACCTGCAGGTACAAAATGGATATTTTGCCCACAATACATTTATTCATTGCGGCGAAAATGGCATTAATGTTGGTTACTCGTATAAAAATCACTGGCCCGATCTGCAAATGGTTTTGTTTCCGGAAAATAACCGTTTTGTAAATAACCTGGTATACAACTGTAAATCAAACGCAATCAATATAGAAATATTGGATAAGGACGCTCCTTTAGACATATTCAGTTTTAAGCCTAATTTTTTTGAAGGAAATATTGCTTTCGGAAATCAACTAAGTAACACTGTGCTGCCTGCCGGAATTACAAATACAGACCCTATGTTGAAATCAGGAACCGATGGATTGTTTCATATTGCAGCAAAAAGTCCTGCGGTTAATGCTGGCGTGGTTTCAGATGTGCAGGATGATTTTTTTGGTATTGCACGGGATGATAAAAAAGATATTGGTGCGGAAGAAAGCAGTGCCCTTAAACCGGTTCGTCATCCTTTAACAACAATTGAGGTGGGGCCTGACTGGATGAATAAAAAATAAAAAAAAATTTAATTATCAATAATACAATGAGGAATAAAATCATAGCAAAAGGATTAATGGTGTTATTACCAGCCCTAGCATTTGTTACCTCATTCTCGCAGGTTACAAAAAATGGGTTGAAAAAACCTAACGTTATTGTCATACTAACCGATGATATGGGATTTTCAGATATCGGTTGTTTTGGTTCAGAGATCAGAACACCCAATATAGATAAATTGGCAGCAAATGGAATAGCTTTTACTCATTTTTACAATACAGCCCGTTGCAGCCCTTCCCGCGCTTCTTTACTTACGGGCTTGTATCCGCATCAGGCGGGCATGGGGCATTTATCAACAGAAAATTTTAAAGAACCAGGATACACAGATGACCTGAGTAAAAATGCTGTGACCCTGGCCGAAGTTTTTAAACAGGCGGGCTATGCAACATACATGACAGGCAAATGGCATATCGCTAAGAATATGTTGAAGGAAGGCGACCAATCCAACTGGCCCATGCAACGTGGCTTTCAACGTTTCTTCGGCACACTGAATGGTTCCGGAAGTTTTTATGATCCTGGAACACTAATAAGTAACAATGCTTTCATTGCTCCTGCAAAAAACTTTTATTATACCGATGCCATCAGTGATACCACTGTAAAATTTATCAATGAAAATCCAAAAGAGAAACCTTTCTTTTTTTATATAGCTTATACATCAGCGCACTGGCCTTTGCATGCACCTGAAAGCGAAGTGCAAAAATACATGGGTAGGTATGATAAAGGTTGGGATGTTACCAGGCAACAACGTTTTGAGAAATTAAAAAAGCTCGGTATCATCAGCAATAATGCAGTTTTAACTGAACGTGGTGTAAGTATTCCTGAATGGAAAGATGAACCGATGAAAGCATGGCAGACCAGAAAGATGGAAGTATATGCTGCTATGATTGATGTAATGGATCAGGGAATCGGGAAAATAATATCAGCATTGGTGAAGAAAGGTGAATTGGAAAACACCATCATTTTTTATATGCATGATAATGGTGGTTGTGCAGAACCGCTGGATTCTGACCAACCTGAAAAGCCCATGACAGAAGATCAGAAAAAAAGGAATTTCTATTCCTACGATTCCATTTTTGCAGGTAAGAAACCGGGTTATACAAGAGATGGAGAATTTATAAGAAGTGGTAAAGGAGTAATGCCCGGCAATGCCAATACCTGGGTTACCTATGGTGTTGAATGGGCAAATGTAAGTAACACGCCTTTCAGTATGTACAAGCATTGGACACATGAGGGCGGAATTGCTACTCCGCTAATTGTGCAATGGCCGAAAGGAATAAAGGCTAAAGGCCAGTTACGAACCCAACCTGGTCATTTAATAGATATAATGGCAACCTGTATAGATATTGCCGGCATTAATTATCCCAAACAATTTAATGGTAATGCAATACAGCCTTATGAAGGAATAAGTTTATTACCGGCATTTCAAAACAAAACAATTAAAAGGGAATTTATTTTTTGGGAACATGAAGGAAACCGTGCTTTACGTGTAAGCAAATGGAAACTGGTTTCTAAAACACAAAAAAATAAAACCTTTTCTGCATCAGATGAAAATGCATGGGAGTTGTATGATATGGATTTGGATCCAACAGAGACCAATAATCTTGCAACAAAATTTCCGGAAAAAGTACAATCATTATCCAATATGTGGGAGAAAGAAGCCCTGCGTACAAAAGCAAAGCCATGGCCCTGGCAGGCTGTGAAATAAAATTAAATGAAGCAAAAATTATCAGTTATTGTATTGTTGTTAACAGGTGTGGCTTATGGATTCCAATCCATGGCCGCACAATACCTGGTAAGTAACCTGCAGGAGCTGAATATTGCTTTAGGTAAAGTAAAACCAGGAGATGAGATCATTTGGAAAAATGGGGAGTATAAAGATGTCAACATCAACTTCAATGCAAATGGTATCGATAATAAAAAGATCATTTTAAAAGCAGAAACTGCCGGTAAAGTGGTTTTTACAGGTAGTTCACAATTAATGGTAAAAGGTGCCTGGTTACAGGCAGAAGGTTTTTTGTATGCAGGCACTTCTACTTTACAAAAAGGCGATGTACTTTCCTTTAGTTCCGATGCAATGCATTGCCGCATTACCAATTGCGCCGTTATCAATTACACACCGGTTGATTCGATGATTAATAATAACTGGATCATTTTGCAAGGCAAATACAACGAAGTGGATCATTGTTACTTTACCGGCAAAACCAATCAGGGCCCGTATTTGGTGGTTCGGTATTTTAAAGTGCCCGGCTATGTAGATGGTAGTGATGTGGCACCCTCTACCTATCATCATATTCATCATAATTATTTTGGCTACCGCACATTGCCTACCGATAATGGGGGAGAAGATATGCGTATCGGGGATAGCTTTACTTCTTTTACACATGGCTTTAATATTATTGAGTATAATTATTTTGAGGACCACAGGTTGGAAGCTGAAGTGATCAGTAATAAAAGCTGGGATAATATTTACCGCTTTAATATTTTCATCAATAACGATGGACAAATGGTATTGCGGCATGGCCAGAAATGTTTTGTATATGGCAACTATTTTGATGGCAAAAGCGGCCGGAATACAAGTGGCGGTATCAGGATCATCAATGCCAATCAAACCGTGTTTAACAATTATATTATCAATGCAGAGGGAAGCGAAAAAGATGCTTCAAAAGCAGGTATCGTTATCATGAGTGGGTTGTTGGGCTCACCATTAAATGGATATTATCCGGCAGATAATGCTATCGTTGCTTATAATTCATCGGTTAATTGCGAAACGCCCGTCTATAAAATCGGATATGGTAATAAAAGTAAGGGCCTGCCTTTTGTTGCCCCCAAAAATCTTTATATTGAAAACAATCTTGTAGTTCAATCTTTGGGAAATAATAATGTAGCAGTAGAAATAGAACCGGTAACCTATGCCTCCTGTATGAATAATTTTTATACAAATGGCATCACATCAGTTAAGGGCTTCTCTGTGTTAAAAGAAATTAAGATAAAACAACAAAATGGATTTTACTGTACAGCAATGCCGGTAAATAAAACCATTGTTGATTCCATTAATCAGCGATTAGCAATTCATCATATTCAACTTACAGAAAATGAGATCACACAATTTAATCCAAAGTGGAAACTGGACAAAAAAGAGGTGGGTGTAAGCTGGATAAAATAATAATGTAAAAGAGTTGATTTTTTTTTAAAATAAATATTTATGAAAGTTACAAAGTGTTCAATCATTTTTATTATCCTGATTCATTCATTGAGTTTGTCAGTGCTTTCCCAAAAAGGGAAGAATGGTTCAAAAAAGCCTAACATCATTTACATTCTTGCAGATGATCTGGGCATTGGTGATGTTAGTGCCTATGGTTCCGACAGTAATCATACACCTAACATTGATAAACTGGCAAAAAACGGAATACAGTTTCAACATATGTATACCGCACCGCTATGCGGCCCTTCCCGCGCATTGATCCTTACAGGCCGTTATGCATTTCGCACAGGCGGTGTTAACCAGGATATGGTGGGCCGCATAAAACCGGAAAATGAAGTGCTCATTCCATCTGTATTAAAAACTGCGGGTTATACTACTGCTTTGGTTGGTAAATGGAGCCAGTTTTCATTAACACCAAAAGATTTTGGATTTGATGATTATTTAACCTTCCAGGGAAGCGGTGTATACTGGAGCAAAGAAAAAAAGAAGGCAGAAATGTATTTGGAAAATGGCAATGAAAAACAATTGGGTAATAACTATATGCCTGACCTTATGCATAATCACCTGACTGATTTTCTTATATCAAACAAAAACAAGCCATTCTTTTTATATTATTCAATGGTACATGTTCATGCCGAAATTCAACCAACACCGGATAGTAAACCCGGAAGCGATATATACGCGGATAATACTGCGTATATGGACAAACTGGTTGGAAAACTGATTGTAGTTCTTGACAGTTTGAAATTAAGAGAAAATACATTGATTGTTTTTATGGGCGATAATGGTACAGCCAATAAATATGCATACAGAAGTTCTATTGGAGGAAAACAGCTTTCCGGAAAAAAAGGCAGCATGCTGGAATGTGGAAGTTTAGTACCAACTATTGCAAACTGGCCGGGCGTTATTGAGGCCGGTAAGGTTTCTAATACCTTAATGGATGCCAGCGATTTATTACCCACATTTGCTGATCTGATTGGTGCAGCCTTGCCAACAAAAAATGTATTGGATGGCAGGAGTTTTTTACCTGAATTATTGGGTAAGAAAGGTAACCGAAGGGAATGGATATTTATGGAGCTCGGAAACAAATGGTATGTACGAGATGCCCGTTGGAAATTAACCAGAGAAAACGAGTTGTTTGATATGAGCAATTCGCCCTTTGAAGAAAAATTGATGACAAATTATAGCAATAATAAAGATGCTGCTTCGGCTTATACAAGATTAAAAGCTGTCCTGAATAATTTAAATCCTGCCGGTGGAATTATTGATGATGCAGATGGAAGTGGCAGGCATGCCAGTAATGTTGAAAAACAAAAAAAGGAAAAGGAAAACAAAAAAGAACAAGATTAAAAAAATAGAACGATGAGAAAAAATGTATTAAGTGTAGTGCTTCTATTTTTAACAGCAGATGTCATAAATGCTCAGACAAATTTATCCAAATCGGATATGATGAAACTGGATTTTAAAATTCTGGCTGAAAGTAAAACAAAAATAAAAGCTAATGATGCTGCTGTAATGCCTGCATACAAACAATTAATAAAGGTTGCAGACCAGGCTTTAAAATATAAAGCAGTTAGTGTGCTGGACAAGGCCGATCTGCCGCCAAGCGGCGATAAACATGATTATATGAGCATTGGGCCATATTGGTGGCCCGACCCTTCTAAACCAAATGGAGTACCTTATATTAGAAAAGATGGTGAGGTAAACCCGGAAGTTAAAAATTTTCCTGATAAGGAGAATATGCCAAAGCTTTGCGAAAATATTTACAATTTATCATTGGCTTATTATTTTTCAGGTAATGAAGCATATGCAAAGCATGCCGCTAAGTTGATAAAAACCTGGTTTCTGGATTCTACTACCGTAATGAATCCCAATTTAAACTATGGACAGGCGATCAAAGGGATTACTGATGGAAGAGCAGAAGGGATCATTGAAGTAAGGCATTTCATATTCATGCTGGATGGTGTAGCTTTATTAAAAAATTCAGAGAACTTTAATGAAGGAAAGCAAAAGAAATTGAAGAAATGGATGAAAGCATTTTTATCCTGGTTGCAAACCAGTAAAATTGGTATAGATGAAAATAAAGCAAAAAATAATCACGGTGTTTGGTTTGATGCAACCAATCTGGCTATCGCTGTTTTTGTTGAAGATAAAGAACTGGCAAATAAAATTGTAAAAAGCGCTGCAGATAGATTGGATGTTCAAATGGATGAGCAAGGATTTTTCCCTTTGGAACTGGCCAGAACAACTTCGCTGCATTACTCAACTTTTATTTTGGATGCTTTTACTATTATTGCACAGTTATCTGAAAATACCGCCACCAATTTCTGGACCTTGCAAACCAAATCAAAAAAGTCTTTGGCAAAAGGGTATGAAGCTATTTTACCTTTTTGGGCAGTTAATACAAAATGGACTTACAAAGAAATAAAACCATTTCCCCTTAACAATGCTTACCAGTGTATATGGAGGGCTGCTGCAAAATATAATTGTTCAACCTGTAAAGGCCTTATAAAGAAAAACGCTGAAAGCTTTGATAAGCTGCTTATAAACTTATTATAAACTATTAATTAAAACCAAAAGAACTTACATGTTAAATTTCAGAACCGACAACAGAATTGCATTAGTAACCGGCTGCAGCAGTGGTATAGGTATGGCAATTGCAATTGAATTGGCAAATTCCGGTGCCGACATTATTGGAGTATCCAATGATATGCCTGAAACCGGAAGTGAGGTTTCAAAAGAAGTAGAAGCTGCAGGCAAAAAATTTTATCCATACGTAGCAGATTTCTCTAACAGGGATTCTTTGTATATTTTCATAAATAAAGTAAAAGCTGATCATCCTCGAATTGACATCATCATCAATAATGCCGGCCATATCATGCGAGAACCTGCTGCAACCCATTCAGATGAATACTGGGATTTAATTATTGATATTAACCTGAATGCACAATTCATTATTACAAGAGAGTTAGGTAAAAGAATGTTGGAACAAAAATATGGTAAGATAGTGTTCACCTGTAGCCTGCTAAGCTTCCAGGGTGGTATTAATGTTCCGGGTTATGCAGCAAGCAAGGGCGCCGTAGCTTCCTTGTTAAAAGCATTTGCCAACGAATGGGCTCCTCATGGTATTACAGTAAATGGTGTAGCGCCCGGTTATATTGCTACCAATAATACAACTGCACTGCGTTCAGATGCTGATAGAAGCGCTGCTATCCTGTCAAGAATACCAGCTAACCGCTGGGGCGAAACATCAGACTTAACAGGTGCTTATGTATTCTTATCTTCACCTGCTTCAGATTATATCAACGGAACAATTATAACGGTTGATGGTGGTTGGATGGCGAGATAATAATTCTTATAACTTAAAACTTATTACTTACAACTTAATACTTACAACTTAATACTTAAAACATGCAAATCAGATTTCAAAACAGTCCGAAGGAAACAAGTCAGATGACAACACAACAACTGCGTGACAATTTTTTAGTACAGGGTTTAATGCAACCGGGTACCATGCAATTAGTATACTCTCATTATGACCGTTTAATAATTGGAGGCGTTGTGCCAACAAATGCACTCATAAAATTGCATAACGAAGGAGAGTTAAAAGCAAATTTCTTTTTAGAACGTAGAGAAATGGGCATTATAAATGTAGGTGCTGCAGGAATTGTAGTGGCTGATGGGAAAGAATATTTTATGGACAAACTGGATTGTGTTTATCTGGGCAAGGGTACAAAAGAGGTAAAGTTTAAAAGTAAAAATAAAATTGATCCTGCAGCTTTCTATTTTTTATCTACACCTGCTCATCATAAATATCCCAATAAGATGATAAAAAAAGAAAAAGCCTCACCGTTGAATTTAGGTGATATTTCCACATCAAACAAAAGAACGATTTACAAATATATTCACAATGATGGTATACAAAGCTGCCAGCTGGTAATGGGACTGACCACACTTGAAGCTGGTAGTGTTTGGAATTCGGTACCATCACATACACATACCCGCCGTATGGAAGCATACTTTTATTTTGATGTAGATGCGGCACAACGTGTAATGCACTTTATGGGCGAGCCTCAGGAAACCAGGCATTTGGTGGTTGCCAATCATGAAGCCGCTATTTCTGCACCCTGGAGTATGCACTTTGGTGTGGGCACATCCAGCTATGGTTTCATTTGGGGTATGGCAGGTGAGAATAAAGAATTTACTGATATGGATCCAGTTCCTGTGGCTACTATAAAATAAAGAACTTGTTTTTGTTTGGTTTTATCAGGGAAGAAGATAGTGTACAGATATTGAAATACTATCGTTTTAATAACCGTAAATCGTGATTATGTTACTACTACAACGTTTGCGTAAATATTATCGAGTTCAAAATGCTTTTTAAGGGGTAATAAATTAAACTTTACAATCATCGATTGAAAAATTATTTATTTGAGTCTTTTAAAAAGCTATAAATCAATAATAGAATTAACTGCATGAAAAAGGTGTTATGTTTTGGGGAACTGCTTTTAAGATTGCCGCCTGCCAATGCAGGGGAATGGTTACGCAATAACACCATGCCTGTTTTTATAGGTGGCGCTGAATTAAATGTAGCCACTGCATTAGCCACCTGGGGATTACCCGTAAAATATTGCACCGCACTGCCCGATAATATTATTTCAAAAGATATTACAGACTATCTGCAACAAAAAAATATTGATACTTCTCCTGTTATTTATTCCGGCGAACGAATTGGTTTGTATTATTTAAAAGAAGGTGCGGATATGAAAAGTGTTGAAAATGTTTTTGATAGAAAGTATTCTTCTTTTTCAACATTGGCAACTGGTATTGTGGATTGGGATACCATTCTTAATAATGTTTCCTGGTTTCATTTTAGTGCCATTGCACCAGCGGTAAGCGAATCTGCAGCGGCACTTTGTAAAGAGGCATTGCAAGCTGCAGCCAAAAAAAATATTACGATCTCTGTAGATTTAAATCACCGTTCCTTGTTGTGGAAATATGGAAAGCAACCCATTGAAGTGATGCCTGAACTGGTTCAATATTGTAATGTAGTGATGGGAAATATCTGGTCTGCAAATTCCTTATTGGGTATTCCTCTAGAAGAAACCATTCATGAAAAAGCTACACAGGAAAATTATCTGGCTAATGCAAAACAAACAGCCAAACATATTTTTGAAAGATTTCCGCAATGTAAATGGGTAGCCAATACTTTTCGTTTTGATGGGAATGAAGGCGATATCCGTTATTATGCAGCTTTGGATACAGCAGATGCACAAGCCATTTCACCCATTTTTCAAACAGCCACTGTAGTTGATAAAGTGGGAAGTGGTGATTGCTTTATGGCTGGTTTAATTTATGGTATTTCTGCAAAATATACTGCAACAGACATTATAAGTTTTGCTGCTGCTGCCGCATTTGGAAAATTGCAGGAGAAAGGAGATGCCACACAAAACAGTGTTGAAAAAATTAAGGATATTTTGGGGCAACTTAGCTAGCAGATAATAGCACAGTTCAAATTTATAAAATGCAACTGTTTCAAAATAATATTTAACCCAGAGTTTTATGAAAATAAGTTCAGTCATAATCATTATTTTACTTGTTGTGATTTCAATGACACTAAATGCACAAAATAAAAACGAAGTAACAGTTAAAGATGCTGTTGAACAATTTCGTAAAACAATGCTTGATCCCGATTCCATCTTGCTGGATAAACTGACCTCATCAAAATTAAGTTATGGCCATTCAGGTGGGCATATAGATGGTAAAACAGAATTCATCCAGAAATTAACATCTGGTCAAACTGATTTTGTAACACTGGAGTTTACTGAAATAACAATTTCGGTCAGTAAAAATATGGCGATTGTGCGACATAAACTGAACGCCGTTACCAACGATAATAAAAAGCCTGGTGAAGTGCATTTAGCAGTGATGCTGATATGGCAAAAGCAGCGTGGACATTGGAAATTAATGGCAAGGCAGGCTATAAAGGTTCAATAAAGTGATACAGTAAAAGACTGCAGGTCCGATGAAGCTGAAAAAAGAATAAATGACAAAAACAAAAGGTAAAATTATTTTACAAAAATTATTGTATGAAAAAAATAATTCTTATTTTTTTATCAGCAGTTTCAATTAACGCATTTTCTCAAACTGCCGGAGAAAAACTTGCCACAACAGTAATGAACATTTGGAAAGATAATGAACCCATTGGCAGCAGTACCAAATGGAGTTATGATATGGGAGTTATTTTGAAAGGCTTTGAAGGATTGTGGATGAATACGGGTAGAGTAGAATATTTTTTAAATATTCAGAAAAAGATGGATTTTTTTGTAAATGATGATGGAACAATTAAGGGCTACGAAAAAGAAGAATATAATATTGACTATGTTAATAATGGCAAACTGCTTTTACTCCTTTATCGTGTAACAGGTAAAGAAAAGTATAAAAAAGCGGCAGATCTTTTACGCAGCCAGTTAATCACTCAACCACGTACTAACGAAGGAGGTTTCTGGCACAAGAAAATTTATACCAATCAAATGTGGCTGGATGGCTTGTATATGGGAGCGCCATTTTATGCAGAGTATGCTATGTTATTTCATGAAGACAGCGCCTTTAATGATATTGCCAACCAGTTTATCTTAATGGAAAAACATGCAAGGGACCCAAAGACTGGATTGATCTTTCATGCATGGGATGAAAGCAAACAACAACAATGGGCCAATAAGAGAACCGGCACATCACAGCTATTTTGGTCAAGAGCCATGGGCTGGTATGCAGATGCACTGGTGGACGTGTTGGATTATTTTCCACCAATGCATTCCAAAAGAAAAATTTTGATTGATATTTTAAACAGGCTGGTAACAGCTGTGGAAAAACAACAGGACAAAACAACAGGATTGTGGTATGATGTTATGAATTACAGTGGCCCAGGTAAAGAAAAAAATTATTTTGAGGCCAGTGCCAGCTGCCAGTTTACATACGCCATTGCAAAAGGCGTACGTAAAGGTTATTTACCTTTTGAAAAAATACCTGTTGCTTTAAAAGCGTATGAAAGCATATTAAAAACTTTTATTAGAGAAGAGAACGGGCAAACCAATTTAGCCGGTACCGTAAAAGTAAGCGGGCTAGGTGGTAATCCTTACCGCGACGGAAGCTTTGAATATTATATGAGTGAGCCGGTAATTGTAAATGATCCTAAAGGCATGGGTGCCTTTTTACTGGCAAGTAATGAAATATATGCTTTTAAAAATTTGGGTAGTATAGGAGTTGGGAAAACGGTATTGTTGGATAGGTATTTCAACAGCGAAAAGAAGAAAGATATAACAGGTACGGAAATCTACTGGCATTATGTATGGAATGAAAGAAGCAACCCGGGCTTTTATACATTCGGAAGTATTTTTGAAAGATATGGGGCTAAATTAGCTTCTTTAGATGTGGCACCCACATTGGCGAATTTAAAAGGGGCATCCGTATATATAATTGTTGATGCAGATCATAAAAAAGATAATCCTGACCCAAACTATGTTTCTGCAAATGAGGTGAAAGCAATAAGCGCATGGGTAAAAGCAGGTGGTACATTATTAATAATGGCTAATGATAGTAACAATTGCGATTTAGAGCATTTGAATATATTGGCAGGCGCTTTTGGTGTAAAGTTTACCGATAAAAGTTTGAATATGGTGAAGAATGATATTTATGAGCAAGGGGTGGTTTTACCTGGCAATAACAATCCTGTTTTTAAATCTACTGCTAAAATGTATTTGAAAGAAGTAAGTGCACTGGAAATAAAAATGCCGGCAACAGCAAATTCCGCTAAAGACGGTGATGTGATTATAGCAACAGCAAATTATGGTAAAGGAAAAGTATTGGCTGTTGGTGATCCATGGTTGTATAATGAATATTTAGACGGCAGAAAATTACATGCGGAATATGAAAATTATAAAGCAGCAGATGATTTGGTAAAATGGTTGTTAGCAACAAATAATAAATGATCTTGAAAATGCAGGAGATATTTTGAATATGGTATGCTGAAGTAATGCAAAACGAAAAGTAAAAATTTAATATACTCACATGAAGCTATTGGTTTTAAAAGTTCACCCGAAAGATAATGTGTTGGTGGCTTTGCAGGATTTACAAAAAGGACAGTCCATTGAGTTTAGTGGAGAAACTTTTATTTTGCAGGATGATGTAAAGGCAAAACATAAATTTTTTACAACTGACCTGCAGCCGGGAGATAAGGTAATTATGTATGGTGTATTGGTAGGTACAGCACAAAAATTTATTGCCAAAGCAAGTTGGATGAGTACTGAAAATATCAAGCATGCGGCAGAACCTTATTTTTACCGCAATATTAATTACAAATGGACCGCACCCGATGTGTCCAAATACGCCGGTAAAACATTTAATGGTTACCATCGCAGCAATGGTGAAGTAGGCACTGCTAATTACTGGTTATTTATACCAACTGTTTTTTGTGAGAACAGAAACCTGGATGTGATTAAAGAAGCATTGCATAATGAATTAGGTTATGCGGTAACGGACAAATACAAACATTATACAAAAGATTTAATCGTGGCTTACAAAGAGGGAAAAGAACTTCCTTCATTGGAGTCTTTTGCCCCCTCTTCCTTGGAGAGGGCTGGGGTGAGGTTATTCCCAAATGTTGATGGAATAAAATTCTTAAATCACCAGGGAGGCTGCGGTGGTACCAGGCAGGATGCAGGTATTTTAGGAAAATTGTTGGCATCCTATGCCAATCATCCTAATGTTGCCGGCGTTACCGTTTTAAGTTTGGGGTGCCAGAATTTACAAACTGCTGATTTTTTAAAGGAGTTAAAAAACTTCAACCCTCATTTCGATAAGCCATTATATATATTCGAGCAACAACAATCGCAAAGCGAAGAACAATTAATTACAGCCTCAATCAAAAAAACATTTGAAGGATTGATTGAAATCAATAAAATTGAAAGAAAACCAGCACCGCTTTCAAAGTTATGCATTGGTGTAAAATGTGGTGGCAGCGATGGATTTAGCGGTATCAGTGCCAATCCTGCTGTCGGTTATTGCAGCGATTTAATAGTGGCACTGGGCGGAAAAATTTTGTTGGCAGAATTTCCTGAATTATGCGGAGCAGAACAAAACCTGATTGACCGTACTATTGACGAAGCAGCGGCAAAAAAATTCATTCACTTAATGCGAACCTATAACGGGCAAGCTGAAAAAGTTGGCAGCGGTTTTCATATGAATCCATCTCCCGGAAATATCAAAGACGGATTAATTACCGACGCTATAAAAAGTAATGGCGCTGCCTTAAAAGGGGGCACATCACCGGTGGTGGATGTATTGGATTATACCGAACCTGCAACAAAACCCGGGTTAAGTTTGGTGTGTACACCCGGTAACGATGTGGAGGCAACAACAGGCAAAGCTGCAAGTGGTGCTACATTAATTTATTTACCACGGGTTTGGGTACCCCAACTGGTAACCCTGTTTGCCCTACAATAAAAGTGAGTACCAATAGTAATCTTACCAAAAGAATGAATGATATTATTGATATAGATTGCGGGCCGGTTATAGAGGGCGATAAAACCATTGAACAGATGGGAAACGATATTCTGGAATACTGCATAAAAGCAGCCAGTGGCGAAGTGATACCAAAAGCAGTATTGCTAAATCAGGATGATTTTATACCATGGAAGCGGGGGGTTTCTTTGTAGTAATCCAATTTTAAAATGAATTCATGAAAAATTTTTTAGACGAAAATTTCTTGCTTCAGAATAAAACAGCGCAGCAACTTTATAGCGAGTTTGCAAAGCCGATGCCTGTTATTGATTATCATAATCATCTTCCACCGGATCAGATTGCCAATGATATCAATTTTAAAAACCTAACCCAGTTATGGTTATACGGCGATCATTATAAATGGAGGGCCATGCGTACCAATGGAGTTAACGAAAAATTTTGTACTGGTAATGCAACCGATTATGAAAAATTTGAAAAATGGGCTGCAACTGTTCCTTATACCTTACGTAATCCTTTATATCACTGGACACATCTTGAACTGCAGCGTTATTTCAACATTGATAAAATTTTAAATGCAGATACCGCTAACGAAATTTATGACGAAGCATCTGCTAAGCTACAAACTGCCGAATACTCTGTTCGCAATTTATTGCGTAAGATGAATGTAAAAATACTTTGTACTACCGATGATCCGACTGACTCTTTGGAACAGCATCAAAAAATTAAGGCAGACGGATTTGAGATAAAAGTGTTGCCCGCTTATCGGCCTGATAAAGCAATGAATGTAGATGATACAATAAGTTTTAATTTTTATGTTGATAAGGTTGAATCCGTTTCCGGAATTTCCGTTTCGTCCTATACCGACTATTTAAAAGCCTTGAAAGCCCGCCATGACTATTTTGGGACAAATGGATGTACTGTTTCTGATCACGGCTTGGAACAGATTTATGCAGAGGATTATACAGATGTGGAAATCAAAAACATCTTTAATAAGATAAGATCTGATAAAGAGTTAGATTATAATGAAAATATAAAATTCAAATCGGCTATGCTCATTGAATTTGCAAAATGGGATTGTGAAAAAGGATGGGTACAACAGTATCATGTAGGTGCATTACGCAACAACAATATACGTATGCTTAAGCAATTGGGAGCAGATACAGGCTGGGATTCAATTGGCGATTTTTCTCAGGGAAAAGCAATGACGAAATTTTTAAATAAACTTGATGATACCAATCAGTTAGGAAAAACAATTTTATATAATTTGAACCCTGCGGATAATGAACTGATGGCAACCATGGCCGGCAACTTCAATGATGGTTCTGTTGCCGGAAAAATTCAGTTTGGATCGGCATGGTGGTTTTTAGATCAGAAAGATGGGATGGTAAAGCAGATCAATGCTTTATCAAACATGGGCTTGCTGAGTAAGTTTGTAGGTATGCTTACAGACAGCAGAAGTTTTATGAGCTATCCACGCCATGAATATTTCAGACGCATATTGTGCAATATGTTTGGTGAAGAAATTGAAAATGGAGAATTGCCCAACGATGTTGCATGGACAGGTAAATTGATTCAGGATATTTGTTTTAATAATGCCAGAAATTATTTTAACTGGGGATAGTATTAATTGCATATAAGTAAATAGATAATGATTAATAACCTTGTATTTAAAACCGGTAACGTTACCGGAAACTTACGACAACGTTATCGGTAATTATTATAGCCCAATCTTAAAATGGAGCATTTGGATTGTTTATCTTTCATTCTTAAAATTTAAATAATAGCATATGTCGAAAAAAGTTGTAACCCTTGGGGAAATCATGTTACGTTTATCAACCCCCGATTTTAAACGCTTTGTACAGGCGGATACCTTTGATATTACTTACGGTGGCGGCGAAGCCAATGTGGCGGCAGCATTATGTAATTATGGATTGAATGGAACCTTTGTAACCAAAGTACCCAACAATCCTATCGGCCAGTCAGCTATAAATCATTTACGCCGTTATGGTGTAGATACACAATTCATAGCAAGAGGTGGAGAACGACTGGGAATTTATTTTTTAGAAACCGGGGCATCCATGAGGGCTTCGCAGGTAGTGTACGACAGGGCTCATGCATCCATATCTGAAGTAGATGCCAGTGAATTTGATTTTGATAAAATTCTTGATGGAGCAAGTTGGTTTCATACCACCGGTATTACACCTGCATTAAGCGATAAAGCTGCAGCACTTACTCTGGCAGCTTTAAAAGCTGCAAAAGCAAAGGGTATTACAACAAGTATCGATTTAAATTTCCGTAAAAAATTATGGACAAAAGAAAAAGCACGGGAAGTAATGACCAGGCTTTGCGAATTTGTTGATGTATGTATAGGTAATGAAGAAGATGCTGATTTGTGTTTAGGGTTTAAAGCAGCTGATACTGATGTTACCAAAGGAGAATTAAACTTAGATGGGTTTAAAGACGTATTTCAACAAATGAAGGCAAAATTCGGATTTAAATTTATTGCATCTTCTTTAAGAGAAAGCCATAGCGCAAGTGATAATGGCTGGAGTGCACTGGTATATGATGGTAATGATTTTTATCATACCAAACAATATAGTGTACGCATTGTAGATAGGGTTGGCAGTGGTGATAGTTTTGCCAGCGGTTTAATTTACGGATTGGTTACCGGTATGCTCATGCCAGATGCGGCTGAGTTTGGGGTGGCGGCAAGTGCCTTAAAACATACTATCCCCGGCGATTTAAACCATGCTACGTTAAGTGATGTTAAAGAATTAATGAAAGGAGACGGCAGCGGAAGAGTACAAAGATAGGAAACCCCATAATGCAGGAATAAAAGTGAATATTGACTGATTAATAATACTCCCAAATTCCAGTTCCCTCTCCTTTGGAGAGGGGTTGGGGTGAGGTTAAAATAAACCATTATGATAGTAGATACAATTGCTAATGCACACAAATATTTTTCTGTTCATCCGTTGTTTGCAAAAGGATTTGAATTCATCCATGCAACAGACCTTTCCAATGAACCTGATGGAAAATCCGACATAGCAGAAGGATTGAAAGCAATTTTTTCCAATAAACCCGGTGTACCAGCCGAAGCATCGGTAGCAAAATTTGAATGTCATAATAATCATATCGACATACAGCTTTGTATAAGTGGCATTGAAACGATTGGTTGGAAGCCAAGAGAAAAATGTATAGTAGAAAACGGCGGCTACAATCCTGAAAAAGATGTACAGTTGTACAATGAACAACCGGATATGTTTTTTCAATTAACTGATGGGCAGTTTGTAATATTTTTTCCCGAAGATGTTCATGCTCCAATGATAGGGGATGAGGCAATAAAAAAATTGGTAATTAAAGTAAAAATATAAAAATGAGTAATACGCAACAAATCACAGATGCAATTGTGCAACAGGGAATTCTTCCTTTATATTTCCATCCCGATGAAACAGTAAGTGTAGAGGTATTAAAAGCCATTTACAGAGCCGGCATTAAGGCAGTGGAATATACAAACCGTGGGGAAGCTGCATTAAAAAATTTTACCAAAATGGTTGAAGTTAGAAATGCTGAAATGCCCGGATTATTATTGGGTGTGGGTACCATCAAAAATCTGCAGCATGCAGAAGACTATATGGCTGCAGGTGCAAACTTTTTGGTTAGCCCCGGTTTTGTTGCGGAGGTGGCGGGTTATGCAGTTAAAAATGATATTTTTTATGGCCCTGGTTGTATGACACCTTCGGAGATCATTGCTGCTGAAAATGCCGGAATAAAATTCATCAAGCTTTTCCCGGGCAACATGCTGGGTCCTGAGTTTTTAAGCGGTATCAAGGATATTTTTCCTAAATTGTTATTCATGCCCACAGGAGGAGTAGATACCACTAAAGAAAATATTGAGGGCTGGTATAAAGCAGGCGTTTGTGCAGTAGGTATGGGTAGCAAACTTATCAGTAAAAAATTGATGGAACAAAAAGATTATATTACAATTGAAAATGAAACAAGAATTGTTTTGGCATTAATTCAAACCATTAAAAAATAAATATGACCCAGCAAGCTATAGGAAAATACAGGTGGACGATTTGTGCAATGGTTTTTTTTGCCACAACAATCAACTACCTCGACAGAGCTGTTATAAGTATATTAAAGTCCCCATTAACAGAACAATTTAAGTGGACAGAGACTGATTATGCAAATATTGTTATTGCCTTTCAGCTCTGTTATGCCATAGGTTTTTTAGGTGCAGGCAGATTAATTGATAAACTGGGAACAAAAATTGGCTATGCATTGGCAACAGCATTGTGGAGTATTGCTGCTATTTCACATGGCTTTGTTACCAGCACCCTTGGATTTTTTATTGCCCGTGGTGCATTAGGAGTAACGGAATCGGGTAATTTTCCTGCAGCTATTAAAACTGTAGCAGAATGGTTTCCAAAAAAGGAACGGGCATTTGCAACCGGCATATTTAATTCAGGTGCAAATATTGGTGCTATTGTAGCTCCACTAACTGTTCCTGCAATTGCTGAAGTATGGGGATGGAAATGGGCATTTATTTTAACAGGCCTGGTTGGTTTTATCTGGTTAATATTTTGGTTTATTATTTATGAAGTTCCTGCAAAACATAAAAAATTATCAAAAGAAGAATTTGATTATATACATAGTGATTTAGATGAGAAAGAAGTTGCAGTTGATGAAGTAAAGCACAATTTATCATGGGGTAAATTATTAACCTTTAAACAAACCTGGGCATTTGCATTGGGCAAATTTTTAACCGATCCTGTATGGTGGTTTTATCTTTTCTGGTTACCCGATTTTTTGGAAAAGCAATATGGATTAATGGGAACTGCAAAATCATTACCACTGGCATTAGCATATACGCTTTCAACAATAGGCAGTGTTTTTGGAGGATGGTTGCCTATGTGGTTTATAAAAAAAGGGTGGCCTGTTTTTCGTGCCCGTAAAACTTCTATGTTATTATTTGCAATAGCTATTTTGCCGGTAGTTTCTGCTCAATATCTTGGTAGAATTGATATGTGGTTAGCAGTAATAATGATTGGGCTTGCAATGGGTATGCACCAGGCATGGAGTTCAAATATTTTTACTACGGTAAGTGATATGTTTCCTAAAAGTACTACTGCTTCTGTTACAGGTATAGGTGGTATGTTTGGTGCGGTTGGAGGAATGATTATTGCAAAAAGTGCCGGAAAATTATTTGATTATTATAAATCAATAGGTGATAAAGAAACCGCATACTTAATTATGTTTATTATTTGCGGTGTAGCGTATTTATTGGCTTGGCTGGTCATGCATTTTCTTGTGCCCAAAATGAAAAAAATAGATTATTAACCGTAAATTTTTAAATCCCCGATCTTTAACATCCCAATAAAAGTAGCTTATAACCTGAGTATTATTTCAATCTCAGGTTATAAGTTTCTATAAAATTATCTAAAACTTCTTTTTTCTTTTGGAGCATAAATTCTCTTTCTTTCTCTTACTCCTGCACTGCTATTTCCTTCGTCATTAGGGCGTTTAAAACCTCCATCTGCTTCGTTCATACGAATTGTGCGGTTATTATATCTTTTGCCATCAATTGCAGTAATCATAGTACCAGCTTCTGATTTGTCAATTTCAATCCAGCTGTTCATATCTCTCATATCAATTTTGCCAAGCACTTCTTTCTTTAAATTACTTTCATCTAAAATAAATTGTAAAAAGCTTGCTTTATAAAATCCGTCTTTTGTACCCAGGTTAATAAATAATCTTGTAAATCCATTATCACGTCTGTTAAAATCGGTACGTTCTTTTCTGCTGCTGTCTCTTGCATCACTTCCGGTGGAAGATTGTCTTCTATCGCTTCGTATATCACTTCTATTTAGATCGTCAGAATTTTCATAATATTTTAAAAAATGATTAAACTCTAAAGCAGCTACCCGTTGTAATACTTCTTCTTTACTAACTCCTGCAAACTTTTCAATCAAATCCGGCATATAAGTTTCATAATCGCCGTTACTTACATCAGCCTGCATTAATTTATCCATAAAATGAAAAAACTGTTTGCGGCAAACATCTTTACCAGATGGAACATCAACCTTATGAAATTGGGCATTGATCATCCTTTCCAGCGACTTTATTTTAAAACTTTCCCTGCTATGGCATATTGAAAGGCAAATTCCTGTTTTGCCGGCTCTTCCTGTACGGCCACTTCTGTGGGTGTACACTTCCATATCATCAGGTAATTCAAAATTAATAACATGTGTTACTCCTTCTACATCTATACCCCGGGCAGCAACATCAGTTGCAATTAATAATTGTAAACTTTTAGTGCGAAAACGGCCCATTACTTTATCACGTTGTTGTTGAGTAAGATCGCCATGTAAAGCTTCAATTTCGTATCCTGCCTTAGCTAACCTTTCGCCAATTTCCTGAGCATCTATTTTAGTACGGGTAAATATTATACCATACATACCCGGATTAAAATCTATTAACCTTTTTAAAGCTTCATAGCGGTGTTGCTGTGGAACCACAAAAAACTGGTGATCAATATTCACATTGCCACTATTCTTTTTACCAACTGTAACTTCCTTAGGCGAATCCATATAGTTTTTAGAAATTGCCCTTACTTCAGGTGGCATGGTAGCACTAAATAGACACATACTTTCTCT
>JAYUTC010000073.1:0-2299 GCA_043755395.1 Ferruginibacter sp. | reverse complement strand
CGTTGGCAAAAACAATTGTAAGCAAGGCAAATTTTTTAATGCTGGATGAACCTACTAACCACCTGGATATACATTCTGTTGATTTGTTGATTGACGCTTTAAATAAATATGAAGGAAGTATCGTATTGGTAAGCCACGACAGGTATTTTATCAGCCGTATTGCCAATAAAATTTGGGATATTGATAATTATAAAATAAGAGAATTTAAAGGCAGTTATGCAGAGTGGGAAGACTGGAAAGAAAGAAAAGAAAAAGCAGATGCTGCATTATTAAAATCAGAAGGAAGTAAACAAAATTCCGGCAATAATAAACAGGCAGAAAAAAAAAATACACCTAAAGAGAAGGAATCAAAAACTATTGCTCCACCCGTTACGAATAATCAACAGCCGGGTATTGATAAGGAATTAAAAAAAGAATTACAGAAGCAAAAAAATCGTTTTCAACAATTAGAAGAAAAAATAGCCCAGCTTAATAAAAAGAAAATTGAACTGGAAGCCGCTTTAGCATTGCCTGAAATTTATAATGATAAAGCTAAATTTATGCAGGCAGAAACTGATTATAAAAATGCTGATTTTGAATTACAGAAACTGAATGCGGAGTACGAAATTGTTTTTGAAAAAGTAATGGAGCTGGAAGATAAAATGAGCTAAAATAATTTTTGAATATCAACTCAATAAAAAATCCCTCCAAAATTTTGGAGGGATTTTTTATTATTGAAAAACCTAAAAATTAATAGTTTCTTGCTTTCATTTCTACTCTCCTGTTTTTAGAACGTCCGGCTGCGGTTTTGTTATCGGCTGCAGGCATATCCTGTCCATGCCCTGTTGATGTCATTTTACTTTCATCAACACCTTTGCTTACCAAATAAGCTTTAACTGAAGCTGCTCTTGCTTCGGATAAAGACTGATTTTTAGCAGCATTACCTGTATTATCAGTATGGCCATCAATGTCAAGTTTAAGAGAAGCATCATCAGCCATAATCTTTGCCACTTCGTTTAAAGACTTAAAAGATTTTGGTAATAATTTTGAGCTGCCAGTTGCAAAGAAAATATTCTTAGCTGCATAATTAATTTTATCAATTACAGCCTGAGAAATTACAGGGCAACCAAAGTTTGATGCAGGTCCTGCTTCGTTAATACATTTATCTTCTTCATCATTAACGCCATCTTTATCAGTGTCAGGTATTGGGCAACCCTGGTAACGGGCAACACCCGGAACTGTAATACATTTATCTTCTTCATCATTAACACCATCTTTATCTGTATCAGGTATTGGGCAGCCATTATATTTTGCCAAACCTTTTACATCAGGGCATTTATCATCGGCATCAGTAATACCATCACCATCTCTGTCGGGGCAGCCCTGTAAAGAAGCCAAACCAGCAACATCGGGACATTTATCATTATCATCAGTAACACCATCACCATCCCTGTCTTTTGGAGTTTCTACAACAGGTACTGGAGGAGGTGGCGGCATCCTTTGTCTTTCTTTGCCGAAACTTTGAGCAACACCCAAAGAATAAAACAAATTATCCCCAATTACATCTTCTGTTAATGTAAATTTATATTGTGCCTGAAGAAATAAATAAGTAAGATTACCGAAATTAACCTGAACACCAACGCCTGCAGGAATATAACCACCAAATTTTTTATTATACAAACCTACTCCAGCACCTGCAGTTAAAAAAGGGGCTACTTTGCTTTCATCTTTAAAAGGCCTGACATTTAAAGTGGGTTCAAATTCCAATCCTATTTGTGCTTTTCCACTATTGCCCTGAATATTGCTGTAATACATAGCGTTTAATTTAAACGCCACATCAATTTTAGAAGTAAGTCCTCTCCAGTAAGATAAAGAAAGACCTTTATCCATTTGAGGTATAGTGCTGTAAACATTACCACTAACCGGGTCTTTAATACCGGAAGGAGCTTTAAAGTCGGCCAAATTAAAATGAAGCCCTAATACAGAACCTTTCTTAGACTGACTTTGTTGCCCAAAAGTATTGGTGCAAATAATTATAAGCGCTAAAATTAATCTTACTGCTTTTTTCATGTTTTTTAATTTAAAAATGTTGAGCAAACCCAATAGAGTAAAAAAGATTATCTTCTGCTACATTTTCAGTTAAAGTAAATTTATACTGTGTTTGAACAAAAATATAGGTAAGGCTGCTGAAATTAACCTGAATGCCAAGGCCAGCAGGGATATAGCCACCAATTTTTTTATTATACAAACCAATACCGGCACCAGCAGTTAAAAAGGGTGCAAATTTAGTTGCATCAGTAAATGGACGTACATTTAAAGT
>JAYUTC010000072.1:0-5797 GCA_043755395.1 Ferruginibacter sp. | reverse complement strand
GCTGCATTGACCACTCAGTTGGCGGCCGGCCTGGAAAAAATCGGACTCCAGTCAAAAAATTAATTGCTGGGTAAAAGGCGATTGCCAGTTAAGCCGTGTTATTGATTCAGGAGGAAGAGAATTGCTGAATGAATTATTATGGATTGCGGCATTAACGTTTGTTACTGCATTTACTTTAGCATTTTTATTTACTTTTTTAAGAAGTAAAAAAACGGGAACACCTTTATGGGGTAATACAACTTTGCGCTTACTCTGGAACACTGCAGTTCCATTAATGGCAGGGGCTATTTTTTTATTCAGGATGTTGCAATTAGGCCAATATGATTTGGTAGCGCCGGGGTGTTTAATTTTTTATGGTCTTGCATTAATTAATGGTAGCAAGTATACGCTTGGCGAAATTAAATATTTAGGCTATGGAATTGTTCTATTGGGTATTATAAATTCGTGGTTTGTAGGCTATGGATTACATTTTTGGGCTATGGGCTTTGGTGTTTTACATATAGTTTATGGAGTTGTTATGTGGAATAAATATGAGAGAAAGAGAACTAAGAATTAGGTAGAAAAGTATTAGCAGTATATGAACTTAATCGAAAACTTAAATAAAATATTTGACAGCCGAATTCGCCTGGGCATCATGAGTGCCCTTATGGTAAATGAGGAAGTAAATTTTAATGAATTGAAAGAACTTTTGAATATTACTGATGGTAATTTGGCCAGTCATTTAAAAACGCTTGAAGAAAGCAGCTATATTAAAATTCAGAAAGGATTTATTGGACGTAAAACCAATACAACTTATTCGGTAACCAAGACCGGTGAGAAGGCTTTTAAGACACATTTAACAGCTTTAGAAAAAATGATTGGCTCTGTAAAATAATTTTTTTGTAATTACACTTTGAAATACAAAGTACTTTTAAAATAATAATTCAATATGAAACTATATTCGGCAATAAAAAAAATCAGATCTGTAGTATTGATTTTTTTGACACATAAAATGGCATTGCCATTATTGAAATTAATTCGCAAACCCATTATATTTCCTTATACAGCAAATGAGTTAAAATGTTTTCCTGCAAATACACTGGGAAATGATTTGATAAATTTTTTAGAAGTAAAGAAACTTCATTTATTGCCTTATTATGCCAAACATGACATTAAACACATTTTGCTTGGGTACGATACAACAGACAAAGGAGAAGTTAGCCTGCAATGTTTTATGCTTGGCAACAGACATTATTCATTTCCAGTATTGGCAACGGTTTTGTATGGCATTTTTACTATGCCGGAATATTGGACTAGTTTTAAAATAGCTTTTAAAAGAGGAAAAAAATATTTGCCAATAGTAGAATGGAAATGGTTTGAACTGCTTATTTATTCTGTAAATGATTTACATAGTAAAATGGAATTAAAAATAATTACTCATACTTAAAACTTAAAAACATGAAACAAATCTGGTTTAAAAGAACAGGATGGATTTACATACCGGTACATCCATTAGGGTTTGTTGTATCAATCCTTGCAATAATTTTTATGGTGCCAATTGTTATGGCTATTGACAGAAATGCCCATTCTGTATCTGATGAATTGTACGAAATATT
This sequence comes from Ferruginibacter sp., assembly GCA_043755395.1. Classification (GTDB taxonomy): domain Bacteria; phylum Bacteroidota; class Bacteroidia; order Chitinophagales; family Chitinophagaceae; genus Ferruginibacter. Next base: position 4,202 of record JAYUTC010000072.1, on the reverse strand, counting down.
TATTTACATAACCTGCACCACTTTTTGGTGGAAATGGATTGCGGATAAAACTTCATAAATTCCGGTAATAAAAAAATATTTTGTTTTATGTACTTAACTATAAAAAAATTGCCCTGTTAATTAAACAAGGCAATTAAGGAAATAATATTGTTGTTATTAAAAATCCAGTCCCATAGAAAAATACATAACAGGCTTCCCTTTAAAAAAACCATTCATTGGCCAGCCTGCATCAAATTTTAAAAAGTAACCTAATAAGGTACTTCTGGCACCAAAACCATAACCACCTGCAAACGGTCCTAAGCCGCCTGCTTTAACTTTAATTTGTACAGGAGGCTGACCATAAATAACATTAGGCCGCTGTATTTTATTATAGCCTCCATTCCAGGCAGTTCCAAAATCTATAAATTGTATTAATTGAAAATTTCTAAGAAATGCATTATTGATAGGCCGCTTTATTAAAGTACTGAAAACAGGTAATCTGAACTCGCTGTTAATAACAACAGCATTGTTGCCATTGGCAATATTTTGAATAAATCCCCTCATATTTACAGCAAGACTTTGAAAAGCATAATCCTGATCATTAGCAATAGGAGTGTTGGAATTAAAATATCTTTCTTTTATTAATGCACCCGTTGTGGGATCAAGTTTTTGATTTTGTCCAAACATTAACCATCCATCCATGCCTCCCAAATAATAAATCATTTTTTGATTACCCCAGCTAAAATCACCTGATGCTCTTCCTGCCCATATAAAGTTTTGGAAAATAGGGTAATAATAACGGGCATCAAATCCCAAATTAAATGTTTGTGGTCCATCTGCATACAATACTTTATTTACCTGATAGTTCCAGTCGATAAAAGCTTTATATCTTAAACCATTCCAAATGTTCATAGTGGGATTTAAGGTATTATCATATACAAATTCTAAATGAGTAACAGAGTATAAAGTTTTTTGATTAGGCTCTACTAATGAATTTTGATTTTGGGCAGCAAAAATAAAATTATCAGATCTTATGCCAGAACTAAAGCGAACGCTTTTACTAACATCAAATGGATAGGTAATATTTGCCTGGTAAAGGTTGGTATAATTTCTTCCTAAAAAATTCCCAAACTGATCACCACCTTCCTGTACATTTCTGTAATAGGATGCACCCCAATCTATTCTTTTTCTTAAATTCTGAAAATTTAAAAACCATTCATTATCTTTTAAATTTGTTGATAGTTTATATGCTCCGGTTATTTTAATATCTTCCATCAATTCTGATGTGCCAATACGTATTAATCCATTTAGTGGCGTTGATGAGTTAAGCATTATTGGTCCTGCACCACCACCAAAGGGTTGGTATCTGTTAATTAATACAGAATTATTAAATCCGCCAGATCCGCTTTCTATATAAAATTTTAGTGGCTTATATGGAAATAGTTTTACTTTTTTTAACACAGATTCATTATCTGTATTATTTTTATTAGCTGTTGAACTGCTGTCTTTCTTCTCATTGGCAAATTCGCTTTGAAAAAAATCATTTTGTTTTTTTGCAGTATCGCCAATACCAAAAGGGGTTTGAATTAGTAAACCCTTTTCGGCAGAAGCAATTTTATATTCTGCCATTTTCTTTTTCATATACTCAGTTGGCTGGGCAGTTATATTGCGCCGGCGCAACACATCTTCATTAATTTTTAGTTTGTACAATACTTTTTCATCACTTTGTCTTGTTACTTCACTAACCTGGTTATTGTCTCCGGCAATTCTTGTTTCGTACAATTTGCTCTCGTAATTAGTTAAGGGAAAAGTATAGGCTGAATCTGCTGAAACAGCAATTACTGCAATAGAATCAACATCTGTTTTTTTATACAACCTTAAAGTGCTGTCTACTTCTTTTGCCGATGGATTACGCAAAATTTCATCACCAATTAATACAAGCGTATCCAACCCTTCGGCTTTAGTGGTAAAAAATCCAGCATAGCGGTTTCCTACACCATTTTCGTCACTTACAAATGTAAAATGACTTTGGTTGTATTGCATGGGAGAACGGGCGTTGCCATATTTTAAATGAGACAGTTGTGTTATTTGATTAAGTTCCGGCTTATCGCCAAAATTGGTAATTAAAAAAACATTGTATAAATTATCACTTGGTAAAGAAGTATCACCTCCTTTTGCATATGGTGTAGGCCTGTTACTGGTAAAAAGAATGCCTGTTTTATTAGGAAAAGCTACAAAAGAAGCATCGCGGTCATCATATACATCATTGGTTATTTGTTTTACTTTTTCTTTTTGCAGATCTAAAGTAAAAATATCTGTATGTCCGTTTTTAACAGCGGTAATTAATAAGGTGTTACTGTTGTTAATGTAACTGATATCCTGTACTAAATCAAAGTGTTGGGTTAAATCTAATTTGTATTGCTTTATCCGTGTAATAATGTCATAAACAAACATATTTATTTTACCCTCTGCAGTAAATAGTACTGTAATTCTTGTTCCTTTTGGATCCCAGGCCATTAAAGGGTAGTTAGGATTTACTTCATTTTGATAACTTCTAACACCATATTTCAATAAAGTTTTGTTTACGTCTTCATCATTAAATATAACCCTTACAATTCCTTTTTTATATTGTGTAACCACGTAAGCCCTGCTTTTTTTTATCGGATTTACATTAAAACGGTAGTAATCCAAACGTTTATTAATATTAAAACCTTCAACATAACTGCCTTTTGGATATGCTTTTCTTTTGGAAATGTCTTTATAATATTTTTCATCCTGAAATTCCATAAACTCAGTAAGCACAGCTGAAAATTTATTTTTACATACCTGCAGACAGGCTTTATTTAAATTTTTATAAATTCTTGCCAGGTATAATAAATAAGTAACATTTTCTTTTTTATATCGCTCCTCCAGGTAATACCAAAAAGCATGGCCGGCAATCTCTGGTTTTGCAAAAACAAAACGGCTAAAATTTTTGTAATTATTACTTAATATTTCATTTTTTAATTCATCGTCTTTATCGGTACTCCAGTTTTCGGTTAAGTACGAAACGTAGCCATCAATAAGCCATTTAGGCAAATCAAGTAACGCCTGGTTACCCGCAAATTCGCCAATGTCATCTCCAAACAAAACGTTATCTGTTATTACTTTTGCAATGCCACCTCTTATTTGAAGTCGTAGTTTAAAATGATCTGCATCAAAATACACCACCATTTTGTTGTTTACCAACTTTGTTGCACTGCCTGTATTTTGCCAATCAATACCTAAGCCAACATTGCTTTGTTGCATATCGGCATAACTGTTGTATAAAATAATATTGGCACGCCTTTGTAAACTGAATTCTGCTGCAGTTTCTATTTGAGGTAGTTCTTTTTCGGCGCTTTGTGCTACAAATTTTGCAAGTTCCTGCTCACCCTGATTATAGTAGATATTAAAGTTGCTGGTTTGATAATATTGCCATTTGAATTTTTTAAACTGCACCCTGTTTTTTCCAAATTCAACAGCATTTACCTGTGCTTTTAACCCAAAAGGTAAAAGGCAAACGGCAAAAAGCAGAAAAAAAATAATTTTATAACAATTCTTGATAGTCCTTTCAAGTATTTTTGTGTCGCACGCTTCTAGGGGAAACAATTTTTCAATTTTTATCAAAGCGTGTTTAGCGGTATCATTTATTGGCATTTTCATATCTTCTTTATTAAACGGTATCATTTAATTTTATTTTAAAATTCGCTTTTTGGATGAAGCAAAGTCCGCTTACTTTGCATACATATCGTTTATAACTTAAAATTAGTTGTTTTCAGGTAAATCTAAATCATATAATAATCTACGAATGTTAAAAATAAAATCTTTTATTTTCAGTCCTATTGAAGAAAATACGTATTTACTGTACGATGAGTTTAATAATTGTGTTATAATTGACCCCGGTTGCTATTTTGATCCCGAAAAGGAACAGCTTACACAATTTATTAAGCAGATGGGCTTAACCCCCCTGATGCTGCTTAATACCCATTGTCATTTAGACCACGTTTTTGGAAATAAATACGTTGCCGAAACGTATAAAGTTACCCTGCAACTGCACAAAAAGGAGAAAGCTGTTTTGGATTTTGCACCCACAAGCGGCCTGATGTATAATATGCCTTTTGATAATTATTCAGGAGATTTTATTTATTTAAACGAAGGTGATATCATTTCAATAGGTAATGACATTCTGGAAATAATAGAGG
>JAYUTC010000071.1:0-5798 GCA_043755395.1 Ferruginibacter sp. | reverse complement strand
CAATAAAACAATTACGCTGCAACAGGCAGAAGAAGAATTATTGCAACAACTTTCCAAAAAGAGTTTTGATGCTTATGTTGCCCTTAAAACCCATCCTGATTTTTTAGATTATTTATCGCATGTTAGCCCGGTAAAGTTTTACAGCGAAACTAATATTGCCAGCAGACCAAGCAAAAGAAACAGCAGCAATAAATTAAGTTTAAAAGATTTGCGTGCTATCCCTTACGTTGGTGCATGGGCACAATTAAAACAAAATGTAACCGGTTACTATGGCGTTGGATCTGCACTGGAAGCGATGGAAAAGGCCGGGAAATTTACATTGGTAAAAGAGTTATATAATAATTCCCTGTTTTTTAAAACATTAATGGATAATTGTGAAATGGCTATGAAAAAATGTTTTTTTCCTTTAACAGAATATTTAAGTAAGGATGAAAAATTTGGTGAGATATGGAATATAATTCATCAGGAATTTGAACTTACAAAAAAATATGTGTTGCAGTTAAGCGGCACCAATGAATTGATGAGTACTTATCCGGTAGATAGTTTGTCAATTGCAATGAGGGAAAAAATTGTATTACCAATATTAACCATACAGCAATATGCTATTAATAAAATGAGAGAGATGGAAGAGCAACTTGTAGATTCACCAATGAAAGAGACTTATGAAAAACTGGTGATCCGCTCTTCTTTTGGAATAATTAATGCAGGTAGAAATTCGGCTTAAATATTTTTATGAAATCAGATTATATTAAAAAAATTATAACAGCAATATTTTTTCTGCCTGCTTTATACCTAAATGCACAGGTACAAATTACTGCCGGCAGTTTAAAATTAGGTTTAAATAATAAAGGTTTGCTTACCGAAATTGGAAATTCAGCATCTGTAATAAATTATCTTTATACAGATACACTTTCTCCATTACTTACTTTAATAAATAATGGAGAAAGATACGCTCCCACTTCGATGGCCTATAACAATAAAGGCAACACAATCAAATTAAAATTTGACCAGGTTGATGTTAGCATTGAAATAAAATTGGTAAAAAATAATACCCATTTGGTATTGGAAATTATAAAGGCAATACCTGAAAATAAAATTGATGCCATTATCTGGGGACCATTTTCAACAACAATAAAAAAAACAATTGGAGAAGTAATTGGTGTGGTAAGAGACAGTGAAATTGCTTTAGGCATGCTGGTTCTAAATATTAAAACACTTGGAGGCGATTTACCCAATAATGAAGGAAGTACCTGGTCCAGGGGCATAGCTGCAAAAGAACATGGCTGGGGCAGCAGTTTACAGGCCTATACTATTAATCGCAACCGTAACCGTATGGTGGATGCCTGGGGTGGACAATTTAAAAACATGCCGGTAGCTGCTATAAAAGAGGAAACAGTTGTTGGAAGTAAGATTGCATTTTTTTTATGCCCCCAGTCTAAAACTCTTGAAAATATTGAGGCCATTACTATTGCCGAAAAACTACCTTATCCTACTGTAAACAAAACCTGGTTCAAAAAATCGCCATTATTTGGTAAGTCATATCTTATTTCTTCTTTTGGAGAAAAGGATGTTGATGAAATGATAGGTTACACGAAAAGAGCAGGCCTGTTTTCTCTTTATCATGAAGGGCCTTTTAAAAGCTGGGGCCATTATATTTTAAATCCGGAAGATTTTCCCAGTGGAAATGCGGGATTAAAAAATTGTGTTGATAAGGCACATGCCGCTGGCCTGCATTTTGGCGTGCACACTTTAACTAATTTTATCAATACCAATGATCCCTATATTACACCTGTACCAGATGAAAGGCTTAGTATGACCGGCTCATCTACTCTGATAATGGATATTGATAAATTTCAAAAGGAAATTACAATAGCCTCTCCTGAATATTTTAACCAGGAAAATAATAACAACTTACACACCGCAAAAATTGGCAAGGAATTAATCAGATATAAATCAGTAACTACCATTGCACCTTATCAATTACTCGATTGCCAGCGGGGTGCTTTTGGTACCACTATTTCGTCACACAAAAAAGGTGAAAATGTGGGCAAGTTATTTGACCATGCGTACCAGGTATTTTTTCCCAATATAGAAATGCAACGTGAAATTGCCCGAAACATTGCAAACTTATTTAACGAAACCGGTGTAGACCATTTTGATTTAGATGGCCATGAAGGATGTTTGGCATCGGGTGAGGGAGATTATGCGCTGGAACTTTTTGCTAAAGATGTTTATGATAACATGAAGCATGAATTAATTTTTGGAACCAGCAACAGCAAAACATATTTCTGGAATATTTGCTCTTATTATAATTGGGGCGAACCATGGTATGGAGGCTTTAATGAAAGTATGCAGCAATACCGGATAGATAACCAGGGATTGTTTGACAGAAATTATATGCCCCATATGCTTGGCTGGTATTTGCTTGGCGAAAACACCACCCTGAACGAAATGGAATGGATGCTTGCACGGGCAGCCGGATATAATGCTGGTTTTGCCATGGTGGCAAGGCCCGGAGCGCTTAGAAGTAACCCTCTTACAGGGGTATTACTTGATGCCATTAGAGAATGGGAAACAGCACGAACCAGTAATGCATTTACTAATACTCAGCAGGAAGAAATGAAAAATACAAAAAACGAATTTCACCTGGAAAAAATTAGTGATGGTAAATGGAATTTGTTTCACTATAAGATATCCGAAAACTTTGTAAGAGAAAAATTTATCCGGCAACCCGGCGAACCTACTTATACAACATGGAACTTTAATCAACCCTGGAAAGAGCAAGCGCTTCAATTCAGAATATATATTGCCGGTAAAGATGGAGGCGTAAATAATATTAAATTTTCGGTTGATAACTATACTGAAATTAATATACCAATAGAACTAGAAGCAGGTGAAAGTATTATTTGTGATGGTAGTGAAACTATTAAAATTTATAATAAAAAAGGAAAACTAAAAGGAGATTATAAATTAACAACAACATTACCTGAAATTGCCCCGGGCATACATACAATAACCAGTAATTGTTTTTTTACAGGTGATGAATCTTTGAAAATGGAAGTACAGTTTAAAGGATTGAACAACACTGAACTTGTTCAACTAAAAATGAAATGATTTTTTTAAAAAACATATTTTGCTGAAATTTATTATGGCAACAGTATTTTAAGTTGGTTCCATTTAAAAAAATAAAAAAATCATTATAAAAAAGAGAGCCCCTATAGAAATAGAGGCTCGTTTTTAACGATTGCTTGCCATAAGAAAAAGTTATTAAAACTTATATACTGCTGCAATTAATCCGCTTGCTGTGGATTTTGTGCCCAAGCTATTATTTTTTAAATAAAAATTATTTTGTGCCGACTCAAACCTAAGTTCGGGAATAATTGTAAGAGTCCCTACTTTACAGTTTACAGAAATTGTATTTGCAAATATGCTTTTTGTACCATAATAAATGGTTTTACTGTCACTAATCAATTCACTTCTTAAAGTAAATCCTGTTTTAGCAGTAGGATCAAAATTTAAATATAAAGCATTGCCAATCCAACTGCCGCTGCTTCCTGTAACCGGTTTTCTTGATTGAACTGTTCCATTATAACCTATATTAAATTTACTGCTGATGGTACCCAATACAACAGCATCAAATTGATTTAATGACTTTAAAGCACTTGGATTATTTCCTCCATCAGATCCACCAAAGCCTGAATAATTCAGATAGAATTTTAGTTTACCATTTTTAGAAGCTCCACTAAACTGCGCTATTAAATTCTTTACACTTGTGGTAGCTGTAGACTGATCAGTATAATTAGTTACACCAATCATAAATGCAAACGGGCCGGCAGTAATATCTGCTTTTAATCCCTGATGAAAGAAAGGCCCGTTAGTAAACATATAACTCATGCTGTAGTTCCTGTTTAATGGGGCATCTAATAATTCATATCCAACATGTGTAGCAAATTTTCCGGCAGTAAATTTTACTTTAGAAGAAGCGGAATAGGTGATATAAGCCTGCTTGATAGCTGCTAAAGATAAAAAACCGTTTTTGTCAGAACCTGATCCAACATTATCGTTACCATCATTGTAGGAAAATTCCTCTGCCCTGCGCCCAAATCCTAAATCAACTGTGGCTCCAACTTTTCCTGATAATGCTGTGGCATCGGCTCTTAAAGAAGCCATACCTAATTCGAAAGAACTTTGAGAGTTGGTAAAACTTGTATAATTATTGGCCTTACCAGAAAAATTATACCGGTAATAAGCATCTATAGAACCTGAAACACTTAATGTTTTTGTTGAATCCTGTGCATTTGAGATAAAAAAGCATACTACAGCTGTTGCTGCTAAAAATAATTTTCTTAACATTGTAATTGATTTTAATTATTAAATAAGAGGTACAACCATGAACTTTGTCGAGAAGCTCATATTACGGTTGTACCTTTTTTATACTATCTTTTGTTTAATCTTCAATAAGGGTTTCTTTTATTTCGCCACCGGTTTGTACCAGTAAAGTACCCTGTGTATAATTTTCGTTATGTTGAGAAGCATCCAAACCAAGTAATTCATCTTCCTGACTAACACGTATTGGTAATATAAAATTGATGAATTTGAAAATTGCAAAGGACATTGCAAAACTATAAGCAACTACAATAGCCAACCCTTTTAGCTGGGTTAAGAAAAATGCAGTGCCTCCGTAAAATAAACCATCAGCACCAGCAGCATTAACAGATTTTGTTGCAAATATTCCAGTCATTATCATACCAACTATACCGCCAATACCATGGCAGGGGAAAACATCCAATGTATCATCCAACTTTGATTTTGATTTATAATAAACTGCTATATTAGAAACAATTGCAGCTAAAAATCCTATAAAAATACTTTGAGGTATTGCTACAAAACCAGCAGCAGGTGTAATAGCTACCAAACCAACTACTGCACCAATACAAAAGCCAAGTACAGATGGTTTTTTCCCTTTCAATACATCAAAAAACATCCAGCTTAAACCGGCAGCTGCTGCGGCAGTATTAGTTGTAGCAAAGGCAGACACTGATAAAGTAGTTGCACCTAATGCAGAACCAGCATTAAAACCAAACCATCCAAACCAAAGCAAACCTGTACCAATTAATACATATGGAATATTAGCGGGTGGAATTTCCTTTTGATCAATATGTGATTGTCTTCTTTTTAAAACTAAAGCCCCAGCTAATGCTGCACAACCTGCAGAAATATGTACCACTGTACCACCTGCAAAATCAAGTACCCCCATTTTAAATAAAAACCCCATAGGATGCCAGGTCCAGTGAGCCAATGGTGCATATACCAATAAACTGAATAACACTATAAATAAAATGTATGCGCTAAATTTTATACGCTCTGCAACTGCACCTACCACAAGGCCGGGTGTAATTATTGCAAACATTAATTGAAATAAAGCAAACAGTAAAAGTGGGATAGTTAATGCTGTTCCTCCTTGTAAAACAGGTGCGCCTGAACCAACACCCTTAAAGAATAAATGTGTCATAGGATTTCCAATAATCCCGCCAATATCTTCTCCAAAACAAAGACTGTAACCAACAGTTACCCAAAGCACACTAACCACACCCGCAGCTACAACACTTTTTATCATGGTACTGATTACATTTTTACGATGTACCATACCGCCATAAAAGAATGCAAGCCCGGGAGTCATTAAAAATACCAAGGCAGTTGCTACCAAAATCCAGGCAACATCAGCACCATTGAATTTGCCATCATCAAAATTTGGTAGAGATGGAATAAAGATAGCAGCAATTGCTACTACAGCTAAA
>JAYUTC010000070.1:0-2312 GCA_043755395.1 Ferruginibacter sp. | reverse complement strand
GGGCATCAATATAAGTTCTTCTTGCAGAAATGATAAATGAGGCTTTATTTTTTTTGATTGGACCTTGTATTGAAATCCTTGAAGCAATCAATCCGATTCCTCCTTCAACCTGAAATTTTTTATCATTTCCCTCTTTCATGGAAATATCCAACACACTTGATAAACGACCTCCATATTGAGCAGGCATTCCTCCTTTTATGAGGGAAACATTTTTTATAGCATCTGAATTAAAAATAGAAAAGAAGCCAAATAAATGACCTGTGTTATAAACAATCGCATCATCAAGCAAAATTAAGTTTTGATCTGGCCCCCCTCCTCTTACATAAATTCCGGCACTGCCCTCGCCAGCATTGCGAACACCAGGAAGCAATTGAATTGTTTTCAATAAATCTACCTCACCTAAAAAAGCAGGTATTGCTTTTATCTGTTCAATAGGCAATACAAAGCGGCCCATTTGGGCATTCTTTACATTGGCATCCGTTTTTTTGGAAGTAATAACTACTTCTGCAAGTGCTGCCTTTGTTACCAGATCAAAATCAAGTTGGTTATCTCCGTGCAAATTAACTTCGGTGGTTTTAGGCATATAACCTGCATAAGAGCATATCAACTCATAATTTCCCTCTAATAACGTGATGGAGTAAAACCCATATTGATTACTTGTAATGCCTCTTGCATTTCCTTTAACTGTAATAGTGGCTCCAATTAAAGTTTCACCATTCTGAATATCTTTTGCATAGCCGCTAATTGTATATTTTTTTTGAGCTGTTGCAAAAAAAGAAATCATTATAAACAAAAGCAAACAAAAATGTAATTTCAGATTTTTTGTCAAAATGTATTTTCAATTATTTGTAAACGGATTTTTATACAACTCTTATTTAAAGTGCTTTGATGCTATCTTTCACTTCTCCGCAATGCAACATAGTAGCCTTAAATTCGGGATTTTTTTTACCAAGGTAGGGATTGATAATTTCTTCCGTATTGCTTATCCAGTTTGCTTCTTTTCCATCGCCAAATGCCATAGGACAATTTTGCCAGTACAATGTTTTACCCTCGTAATGAATGGTTTTGAGCAAGGGATAAATACTTTCTCCCACCATTCTAAAATCTTGTCGCATTTCAGTAATATCGCTCTGTTTCAACAGGCTTTCGGCATTGGCTTTTATATCGCCCAATTGCATGGCAGCAGTCTCTAAAATACCAGTTGTATCCTTAGCTAATTCATTCAATTTTAAACTATCTGTAAGTAGCAAAAATTTTTTTGCAGCTACCTTTGCCAATGCAGTATCTGCTTCAACAAAAGCAGCCTTTAAATCGAAATAGGCATTCAACATTGTATCAAGACTATTATTAAAATTGTTGGAATGTTTGCTTGCACGAAGCGGTTCTGTTTTGGGGCCATCATGGATATCTTCAGCCCGAAATTTAAACCAATAAATACCAAAAACAACTAATAGTATTACAAAGATTGATACTGTCTTTTTCATGTACGTAATTTTATACAAAGCTAAGGCATAACATCAAAATCATTAAATAGTTTGCCGATTGAATTACTTTTGCAGCAAAACAGGTTTTCAATATTAAATATTTTATATACAATTATGCTTTTAGGATTACAAAATGTGACATTTGAATTTGGTGCAAGGACTATTGTGGAAGATACCACCTGGCATATACAACCTAACGAGCGAATTGCGCTGATTGGTTATAATGGTACTGGTAAATCTACTTTATTAAAAGTGTTGACCAGGCAATATTTACCAAACAAAGGAACTGTTGAACAAGGCAAGGAAACAACCATCGGTTTTTTACATCAGGATTTGTTAAGCTTTGATACGGAAGATTCTATTTTAGAAGTAGCAATGGGTGCTTTTGAAAGAGTGAAAGAACTGGAAAAAGAAATTGAAGCCATTGGCCTTGAACTGGAAAGAACCGGTGATGAAACCCTGGCACATGATTATTCAGAAAAATTGCACGAATTGGAAATATTGGGTGGATACGATATTCATCATAAAACGGAGGAGATATTACAAGGCCTTGGCTTTACAAATGAAAACCTGCACAAACCCTATAAATTATTTAGTGGCGGATGGCGAATGAGAGTTTTATTAGCAAAAATGATTTTGATGCATCCTGATGTTTTATTGCTGGATGAACCTACCAATCACCTTGACTTACCAAGTATTGAATGGCTGGAGAAATATTTACAGCACTACCAGGGAGCTGTGGTAATGGTTAGCCATGATCGTTATTTTTTAGACAGAATGGTGAACAAAGTGGTGGAATTATACCAGCAAAAATTGCATTTTTATACG
>JAYUTC010000069.1:0-5826 GCA_043755395.1 Ferruginibacter sp. | reverse complement strand
GAAACATCTTCCCCGCCAGTAATACCCTTCATCAAATCTATTTTGTAATGTAACTGCTTTATCCAATACTTTTATTGCTTCTTCATACTTTCCAATTTCATATAATAAAATAGCTTTTTCGCGATAGGCAAACATAAAAGTATAATCCAAGGCAAGGCAATTATCAAAGAAAATCAACGCTTTTTCTTTATCACCAATTGAACTAAAGTATAAACCTTTAATTAAAAATGCCTCTTTCTCTGCTTTGGCATTTTTGCCCATTAATAAGGCATTGGCCATTGCCAGTGCATTTGGATCTTTTGTTTTTGCATACAACCATCCCAATGACATAATATATTGTGGATCGGGAAAAATGTATATGGCTTTTTGGTAAGCTTTTATTGCATTGGCAGTATCATCCCGTAAAATATGCAGTTCAGCTTTTTTATCCCAAAACCTTACATCATTACTGTCTTTCTTTATTGCAATATTGGTTTCGGAAAGAGCTAATTCCGTAGAACCATTATCCTGGTAGTATTGAATAAGTGCTTCCCTTAAAATCATTGAATCGGGGTACTTTATTATTGCTGCTTTCATTTCTTTTTCCTGCACCGGAATTTCCTGTTGGGTAACTGGTTGTTCCTTTACTGAATTGTTGCAGGCTGAAAGAAAAATGATCAGGCAAAGGCAGTTAAATAGTTGTTTCATAAATTATATGCTGCAAAATTAAGCCGATAGATGTAAACCTCCTGACATTTTTCTGACAATTAAAATCAAGAGCTCCTTAACTTTGTACAAATAAATATATTTGATGAAAAAAATTGCTCATGTTTTTATACTGGTATTTGGGTTAATAACTCTCTTTAGTTTTAATGGAATATACTCATCTTACTATAAACAGAATATTCCCTTTAGTGATACTATTCTTTTTCCTGGAGAAAAACATTTTTCCAATATACAGCAGCTTACTTTTGGCGGCGATAATGCAGAAGCCTATTTTAGTTTTGATGGTAAGTGGATAATTTTTCAACGCACTAATCCTAAGGAAGGCATTATGTGTGATGAAATATTTATAGGGAAAGTGCCCGAAAACGGGGCAAAATTTGAACCCAAAAAAATAAGCAGCGGAAATGGCAGAACTACATGCGGTGCTTTTTTAAAAGATGGTAAACACATAGTTTATGCCTCTACTCATTTAGGAGCTGATAGTTGTCCTCCTGTTCCGGATAGAAAAAAGTATGGCAATAAATATATCTGGCCTTTGTATGACTCTTATGATATTTTTATGGCAGATTTGAACGGGAAAATTGTAAAACAATTAACTAAAAGTAAAGGCTACGATGCTGAAGCAACTATTTCTCCTGATGGCAAAAAAATGCTTTACACAAGTAATAAAGATAGCGATATTGATTTGTACATCATGGATATAAAAACCGGGAAAGAGAAAAGAATTACTAATACATTGGGTTACGATGGCGGTGCATGGTTTAGTCCTGATGGTAAAAAAATTATCTGGCGTGCCAGCCGCCCAAAAACTGAAGTTGATGTTAAAGAGTACAAAGATTTTTTAGCAGAAAATTTGGTTGCTCCAACAAATATGGAAGTATTTGTTGCCAGTGCTGATGGTAGTAATGCAAAGCAAATAACAAATTATGGTAATGCCAACTGGGCGCCTGCTTTTATGCCGGATAATAAAAGGATTATTTTTGCAAGCAATCACCAAAGCAAAAGGGGATTTCCTTTCAATTTATTTATTATAAATGAGGATGGGTCGGGGCTTGAAAAAATTTCGGCAGAAAAATCATTCGATGCATTCCCAATGTTTAGTCCTGATGGTAAGAAAATTATTTTCTGTAGTAACCGTAATAATGGTGGTACAAGAGATACCAATATTTTTATTGCTGATTGGGTAGAGTAAAATAATTGTTAATGGTAGTGATCTGCAATGTAGCAGTAACCCTTTATAATTTACAATTCTTACAATTATATTTCAATTACTTCGCAATCTTTCATTTCTTTTCCATCAATTACAAAACGAATTAATGTTTTTACTTTATGCCAGCCCTGTTTACCTGCAGCACCGGGGTTCATATGTAAACACTGTATTTTGTCATCATACATTATTTTTAAAATATGAGAATGGCCACTTATGAAAAGTTGTGGATTATAAACCTTTAATTCTTTTTTGGTTTCCCTGTTATAATTGGGAGGATATCCACCAATATGGCGCATCATTACTTTAATCTCTTCGCACATAAATACTAATTGCTCCGGATAAATATTTCTGATATCCTGTCCATCTATATTTCCGTAAACACCTTTAAGGGGTTTAAAGGAAACTAATTTATCAGCTATTTCTTTATTACCGAAATCCCCACAATGCCAAATTGTATCGCAATTTTTAAAAGAATTAAAAACGGATTCATCCAAAAAGCCATGTGTATCTGATATCAATCCAATTCTTGTCAAATTAATTCAATTTTTAAATGTAAATTTACAATAACAAACCTGCCAATGCCATTTTTTAGAAATTTTACATATTATATTGATAAGCGTAACTGGAAGTATATTTTTCTGCTTGCCTCATTAGAGCTTTGTCGTAATTAGAAATTACACAATTTCTGGTTGCTGATTTTTCATTTTTAATTTTAAATTTTATGGCTCATTATTATACTTTGGGGAAAATTCCTCATAAACGTCATACACAATTTCGTAAACCTGATGGGAGTTTGTACAGCGAACAACTTTTTAGCACAGAAGGTTTCAGCGATGATTATTCATTATTATATCATTGTCATCCACCAACACAAATTATTAAAACAGAACCACAGGTGGATGTAGCACCACAGATTGCAGAGGAAAAAATGCTGCAGCACCGCTGCTTTGAGGGGTTTAATATAAAACCCGGGGGAGATTATTTGCAAAGCCGCATACCGGTATTGGTAAATAGCGATTGTCATATTGTTCTGGCAGCACCGCAAATGGGTATGCAGGATTATTTTTATAAAAATACTGATGCCGATGAAATGATTTTTATACATGAAGGCAGCGGTATGGTGCATACGCAATATGGGGAATTACCATTTGGTTTTGGCGATTATATAATATTACCCAGAGGTACGATTTATCAGATAGAATTTAACGATGATAAAAACCGTTTATTTATTGTTGAATCATTTTCTCCACTCAGATATCCCAAACGTTACATGAGTAAGTACGGGCAATTAATGGAACATTCCCCTTTTTGTGAAAGGGATATCCGTACTCCACAAAATTTAAAAACAATTGATCAAAAAGGGGATTATCTTATAAAAGCTAAAAAGAAGGGAATATTGTATGGCTTGCATTACGGTACACACCCGTTTGATGTGGTAGGCTGGGATGGCTGTTGTTATCCATATATTTTTTCTATTCATGATTTTGAACCTATCACAGGCAGGGTACATCAACCGCCTCCTGTACACCAAACATTTGAAACTAATACTTTTGTAGTTTGTTCTTTTGTACCAAGGCTGTACGATTATCATCCTGATGCTATTCCTGCGCCATATAATCACAGTAATATCGACAGTGATGAAGTGTTGTATTATGTTGATGGTGATTTTACGAGTCGTAAAAATGTAACCCGGGGAATGATAACATTACATCCTGCGGGTATTCCACACGGCCCGCATCCAGGTGCAGTAGCAAAAAGTATAGGTGCCAAAGAAACTAAAGAACTGGCGGTAATGGTAGATACATTTAAACCACTTATGCTTACCAAACAGGCACTGGAAATTGAAAATAATAATTATATAATGAGCTGGGCAGAATAAATTTAAGAAGAAGCTTTCAATTATTTATTTGTTTGCCAGGAAAATACTAAATTGGATTTCTAAAAACTTAAGCTGTATGATAAAATTTAATGAAATTAAAGTTGGCGACTACCTTATTGCTGATAACGACGGCGATAAAAAACAAGGTGAAGTAACAAACCTTAACCATAACGAAAAACAAGTTTGTGTAAACACCGGCACTCAGGATTTTTGGTACGAAACTTCTCAGTTGGGATCCATCACAATAGATGAAGATCAATTGATGAAACTTAAATTTCATAGGCAGAATAATGAAGATGGTTCAGTAAAATATATGAAAGGAGCTTTTAGAATGCTGTTGTCAGAGAAAAATAATTTTTCAAAATATGAAATCTGGTACCGCGATGAAAGAAGGCATATTGTACAGCCAATAGCTTTGCATCAATTGCAGAATCATTTTCATGAAATGACCAAAGTGTATTTGAATGATGAAGAGATGTAATTTTTTAATAAAAAACAAAAACCCGGTGTAAACCGGGTTTTTGTTTAAATAAATTATTAGTTAATTGTTGCAGTTTTTAATATAGTAATTTGATCCACATTAATAGTTAATAAGGGAAGACTTATTTTATTTTTGTTTTCAATTAAACCATACTTACGGGCATAATACGATTGAATATCTGTTGTAAGAGAACCAGGAGGTAAACCGCTGATTAATATTGTTGTTGTAACATGAATTACGTCAGAATAGGCAATACTGTTTACTGTTCGGGTAATTCCTTTTTCAGTAATAGTGTTGGTAAACGTAACGGGTACAGGAGTGGGTAATCCACTAACGGGCACATTTACAGTCTGGCTCCAGTTAGCACCTACCAATGCATTATCTTTTAAATAAATATTTTCTACAGTAGTACCGCCACCTGCAACGCCTAAATTTCTAAAAGTGTAATAATCATTTCCGGTTAAGTTATAATAATCGTTGGCGGCACCGTTGCTATTAGTAAAAACATGGTAATTTTTGCTGTTTATAGCAGAATCCCGGGTTGTGGATGTAACAGTGTTATTAGTTGGGACTCCCGTTAAATTGTTGATAGTTTGGTAATTCCAGATACTTCCTGTGGAAAAACTCATAAATTTTAGAGGATCATCATTGGTTGATTTGCTCTTTTTGCAGGATATTGCTGCTGTAAATAGTATTAAAATGGCTAAATAAGTCTTTTTCATGTGGAAAATTGATTGATTTGTTGGTAAATATCGCTGTTTTTTGCTAATTATTAAATAATTCCTCTTATCTTTGCGCTCCCAAATTTATGGCTAAACAGGCACTTATTAAACAGGATGGAACAATAGTTGAAGCGCTGAGTAATGCTATGTTTAAGGTAAAGTTAGAAAATGGCCATGAAATTTTAGCAACTATTTCAGGCAAAATGAGGATGCATTATATACGTATTTTACCCGGGGACAAGGTTGGAGTGGAAATGAGTCCATATGATTTAACAAGAGGTAGAATAATATTCAGATATAAATAGTCAATATTAGTTTTAAGTAAAAAAGAGATTATGAAAGTAAGAGCATCAATTAAAAAACGCAGTGCAGATTGTAAGATTGTGAGAAGGAAGGGAAGGCTGTATGTTATTAACAAGAAGAATCCTCGGTTTAAACAAAAGCAAGGGTAAAAGAGATTGTAGATTGCGGAATGTCGATTTTGGATTTGAAATACAACAAGCAGCTACAACAAACAAAATCACAAATTAAAAATCTAAAATAGAAATATGGCTCGTATTGCCGGTATAGATTTACCAAAAAATAAAAGAGGGGAGATAGGGCTTACTTATATATATGGTATTGGCCGATCAACTGCCCAGTATATATTAACTAAAGCTGGTATTGACTTTAGTAAAAAAGTAAACCAATGGAACGATGATGAGCAAACTGCCATCCGTAACATTATTAGTAATGAGTTTAAAACTGAAGGTAGTTTACGTAGCGAAACTCAGATGAACATTAAACGGTTGCTTGATATCGCCTGTTATCGTGGTCTTCGTCATCGTAA
>JAYUTC010000068.1:0-5827 GCA_043755395.1 Ferruginibacter sp. | reverse complement strand
CTGGGTATTTTTTTGCTAGTCAGGTTAATAAGAGTTTGACGAAAAAATAGCATGTAATCAATAGATTTTAACTATTTCAAATATTAAAACGAACAAAGAGGTAAATATTCAAACTGAATCCCTGCAGTAATATTTTAATTTTCTCTCGTTTTATACCTATTTTTAAAGCAATTAAATAAACACTATGAAATTATTATGCAACATACTCTGTTTTCAGTTTTTACTGATGACAGGTATTAGTCAAACAACTAAATCAACCACATTACTGCCCGATGCAACAAAAAAAATAATTATAGTTGATGCCTCATGTGGCCAGTGCAAATTAGGCCTACCCGGTAAAAGCTGCGACCTTGCAATACGTTTTAAGGGTAAAGCCTATTTTGTAGATGGAACTGTAATTGATGAACACGGTGATGCACATGCAAAAGATGGTTTTTGTAATGCTATAAGAAAAGCGGAGGTGCAGGGAGAAATTATTAATGATCGATTTAAAGCAACTTACTTTAAATTATTACCAGCTTCTGTAAAAAATATAAATGCTAAGCCAGAATTATAGGTATAGATATTAAAATATCAGTTTGTTTTCTACCTAATGGAATAACAACACTATTAAATTGTTTCGTTTAGAGAATCTAAAAATATAAAATTACTTATGTTTTGGTTGGTGTTTCAGCAACCTCAGAAGCAAAGGACCTTAGAATAGGGTTTTCAAATTTTAGACACTACAGGGACTATTTATTTACAATTAAGTAATTAAGATGTAAAACTATTGCCGGGGTGGGCCACCAGTAGGTGATTAATATGCCAATTTTAATTCCAACATTACTATACTTTGAGCTGGAAGATCAACAACCAATTCATTCCCTTCTTTTTTTGCACTACTAAAAGGAATAATTTTTATATTGTTGGGGGTTTCAAATGTGTTTATATCAGTTAATTTTTGGGATGTTAATATTTGTCCCTGTATATTCTGCCATTTGATACCAACAAGAGTGGTACGGAATGAGAATTTTTTATTTGGATCAAGATTGACAAAAGAAATATGAACATAACCCGTAGCTGTATCCTGTGATGCAGAAATATTTACAGCAGGAATTTTTTTATCATCAATAATATATTCAGGGGAATTAAAATTAACCGGCAGCCATTTTGCATCCATGTGAACTTTATAAAGATCAAAAACATGATAGGTAGGCGTGAGAATCATTTGATTTCCCTTAGTAAGAACCAATGCCTGTAATACATTGATAGTTTGTGCAAGGTTTGCCATTTTTACCCTTTCACAATGATTATTAAAAATATTTAACGTAGTGCCGGCCACCAATGCATCACGAAGACTATTTTGCTGATAAAGAAATCCGGGATTTGTTCCTGGTTCCACATCAGTCCATATACCCCATTCATCAACTACCAGTGCTACTCTTTTTGCAGGGTCATATTTGTCCATTATAGTAGAATGCCGATTCACTAATTCTTCCATGAACAAACAATTCTTCATTGTATTGAAATATTCTTTCTCATCAAAACCGGTAGCAGAACCTTTCTTGCCCCAGCTTCCGGTAGGAATGGTGTAATGATGTAATGTAAGTCCCCACATACGGTTACCCGCATTTTTCATCAGCACATCAGTCCAGTTATAATCAGAAGAATTAGCACCGCTTGCTATTCTAAACAATGGGGCATCGTGATAATTTCTTGCATATGTGGCATAGCGTTTATATTCGTCAGCATAATAATCTGCTGTCATGTTTCCTCCACACCCCCAGCTTTCATTTCCTACTCCCCAGTATTTTACCCTCCAGGGTTTATCCTTACCATTCTGTTTTCGTAATGTTGTTATGGTACTTGCAGCATCGGAATTTAGATATTCCACCCACTTCGCCATTTCTTCAACAGTACCACTACCTACATTACCAGCGATATAAGGTTCGCACCCAATGAGCGTACACAATTCTAAAAATTCATGCGTACCAAAACTATTGTCTTCCGAAACTCCGCCCCAGTTAGTATTAACCATTTGCGGACGCTTATCAGGTTTTCCAATGCCATCCCGCCAGTGATATTCATCAGCAAAACAACCGCCCGGCCATCTAAGGTTAGGTACTTTAATCTTTTTTAATGCATCAACAATATCCAGCCGGATTCTTTCTTTTTTTGGTACATTTATTGAATCACCCACCCAAAATCCATCATAGATACATCTTCCCAAATGTTCGGAGAAATGACCATAAATATGACGGCTGATAATGGTCTTAGGATTTGAACCATCAATGGTTAATGTTACAGAAGTTTGTGAAAGCACGGTTTGAGTTATCAAAACCGATAATACAATAGAAAGAAATCTTTTTTTCATAAAATTATTAAATACCGGTAATAGAATTATTTGTAAGCGATTATTAGCATTTTAATGTATAACTATTAAATATTATCATCAATTTAAATTAAATTAATAATCACATAATTATACACTAAAAAAGAATTGATTATTATTTTTAAGCAATTACAATAAATACAAGTACAAGTTTAAAAATGATAAATAATTAAATAAACTTTATCTCATTATTTAACGGCTGATCATAATTTAGTTTCTACTTCACATACTGGGAATTAGCATTCTTCACATATTTATTGAGCCACTGATTTTGCTCCCAAAGCATGTGTAAAATATTTTCTTTTGCTGCATAGCCGTGCGATTCAAAAGGTAGTTGTACAAAACGAACGGTACCTCCGTGGCCTTTTATGGCGTTGTATAATCGTTCGCTTTGTATGGGAAATGTACCGGGATTATTATCGGCTTCACCATGGATCATTAACAAAGGCGTTTTAATTTTATCGGCAAAAGCAAAAGGGCTCATTGCAAAATAAACATCAGGTGCCTGCCAGTAAGTACGTTCTTCATTTTGAAAACCAAATGGCGTAAGCGTTCTGTTATAAGCACCACTGCGTGCAATTCCTGCTTTAAATAAACTGGTATGTGCCAACAGGTTTGCGGTCATAAATGCACCATAGCTGTGGCCACCAACAGCAACCCGGTTACGGTCACCAACACCCATGTCGGCAATCTTATTAATAGCTGCTTCGGCACTCCAGGTAAGTTGGTCAACAAAATTATCATTAGGTTGTTTATCCCCTTCGCCTACAATGGGAAATTCAGTATTGTCCATAATGGCATAGCCTTGTGTTGCCCAAAAAACAACAGACCCATAACCTACTCTTGTAAAAGTATATTTGCTGCCACGTAACTGTGCCGCATCAGCAGCGCTTTTAAACTCACGGGGATAGGCCCACATCATAACAGGTAATGGACCGTCTTTTTTTATATCGTAACCTTTGGGTAAATATAAATCGGCAGCCAGGTCAACACCATCTTTACGTTTGTAAGTAATTTTTTGTTTAGTAATTCCACGCAGGCCAGGTTGTGGATCGGAAAAATTTGTAATGGCTTTTGCAGAATTATTTTTAATATCCCGCAAATAATAATTGGGTTGTTCGGTTTGGCTTTGTTTGTTGGTAACGATAATCATTTTATCAAAATCCAACACATCAGTTACGGTTTCATAAAAAGGTTCTTCACAGCGCCAGAGTTGTTTGGTTTTTTTTGTATTAATATCAAATGTATTTAAAAAAGGAAGGTCGCCTTTTGCAGAAGCCCCAATGCCCCGCATTACTAATTGTGAACCGTTAAGAAGCTTTGCAACATTTCGCCCATATTTATTTTTTTCTGTTAGCGGAGTGCCGGGGTCGTTATATGCATCATCTGTACTACGGTTAAAAAATGATTCCATTTTGCCATTAAAAAGCTTACTTATTTTTTGAGTATGTTTTGCTCTTGAACCTTCGGTAACAAAAAACAAATCTGTCGTAATATCTGTTACGTTGTACATGCGTTGTGCAGTTTTTACCAGTTCTTTAGGTGTGGCTGTAAAAGGAGCAGATAATGTATAAGCAACATCATGATATTCCATTTTATTTTTAATGAGGCCGCTGTCCAATGGTTCCATCCACTTTAGTGTTGCCGGCGAATTATTTAACCAGCTATGCCCACGGGGAGCATTCAATATATTGTCGTTTCCACTTGGTGTACCTTCGCTACTGGGTAATTTGGCCAGCAATTTTATTGTTGTAACATTCATATCAGTTATCAAAATGGTGCTGTTAAAACCACCAGCTGTAACCAGGTACGAAAATGGTTTGTCAATTCTTTCTATCAACAAATATTTTTTATCAGGCGAAGTATTTACACTGCTGTAAATTGCAGGTACACCAATTTTTGTTTCAACACCATTTATATTTTTTACTAATTGTGTGGTGGCATAAAACTCAAACTGTGTTTCATCAAAAGGTGATTTTATCAGATCCTGAAAAGTAGCACTTGCTGCAACCTTGCCTAAATTTTGTTGTACAACAGGACCTTTGGGCGCTATTGATTTTTTAGGCGCCATGCTTAATGGCTTGTTTACAACTGAGTATAATAAAGTAATATTATCAATCCAATTGAATACTGAACCTAAAACTAAATTAACTGCAGTTTTATTTACTTTAGTAGCTTTCAGGGTCTTTATATCAATTATATAAACATCTACACCGGTATTGGTTGTATTGGTGAAAGCAGCTTTATCATCATTAGGGCTCCATTGCAGATTGCCCGCTTTAAGGTTTGCCGGTAAGCCAGTTAGGCTAAATTCTTTTCCGCTTGCTACCTCTTTAATAACGATGTTGGTTATATAAGTACTTCTGCTGGGTGAAAAATTATTTGGATTTATTCTTAACCCTGCAATACGTAATTCGGGCTGAGCCAAATCTTCAACAGAAGGCATATCACTTCTATCAAGTATCAACATGTATTGCCCCTTACTATCAAAACTTACTCCGGGTGTTGACTTTGCCATTACGAGGTCGTAAATTTCTTTGGGTGGTATTTGATATTCGATAGCATCCTGGGCATAAATGTTACTATAAATTAGCAGCAGGGCAATTGAAAAAATCTTATTCATAATGCAGTTTTTATTTTTTGTAATTATAGTTTTGTATTTAAATTTATTTTATCAAAATGTATCACGCAAAGTAGCAAAATTCTGTAACTCTGTTTCTCCTAATTACTAATTCCCACACGTTGCTTAACATATTCATTCTTTTTTAGCTCGTTCAGCATAAACATAGCTAAATCGCCGGCATTAATTTTATAATTATTTGGCTCTGGTGGATAGTTTGCATTGGTTCTGTAATTACCAGTTGGACCTTCTTTAAGAATATCAGGTGGGCAAGCAAATGTCCAGTCTAAATTACTTTCTTTCAAATATTCCCATGCTTTTTGATGTTCTTTACCAACGGGTAAATATTCTTTGGGATAATCTTCTTTATCTAAAAGAAGTGATTGTTCATCAGCATTAAGTACACCAAGACCTCCAATGCCAATAATTCTTTTTACACCAGCTTTATTCATTTGTGTAATAATGTTTTTCATTCCCAGTGTTCTGGTTTTATCATTACCATCAAAGCCCCCGCCCAAAGCAGATAATACTGCATCACAGCCTTTAATAGCTTTATACACATCTGTTGCATCAAATAAAGCACCTCTTACTAATTCCAGATTTTTTGTTTCCATATTTAATTCAGTAAAAACATTTCTTCCAAATGCTTTTACCTGATGTTGCATATGTAAAGCCTGTTGCACCAATTGTTTACCAACCATTCCGGTGGCGCCAAATATAATAAGGTTCATTTCTATTTTTTTTCAAGGTACGCCATCAAAAAAATTTGCCCAATTAAAATTTCTCCCCCATATTTGCAATATAAATGAAATTTACAAATACAAATAACAATAGCT
>JAYUTC010000067.1:0-5828 GCA_043755395.1 Ferruginibacter sp. | reverse complement strand
GAAATTTTTGTATATGGCGAAAAAATAAAAAAAATAGATGCAAATATCTTTTATGCTTTAGATGGCAGATTTACTACCTGTAATTTAGATACTCCACATTTTGCTTTTGTAAGCAAAAAGATAAAATTCATAAATAAAAAAATGGCTTTTACAGGTCCTGTACATCCCGAAGTTGAAGGTATTCCTTTACCAATAACTCTCCCTTTTGGAATTTACCCATTATCAACAGGAAGGCATTCGGGTTTAATTGCACCAACATTTACTGCAAATGCCCAACTGGGATTGGCACTTGAGGGAATTGGGTATTACAAAATATTAAATGACCATTGGGATGCTGTTGCCCGAGGTACCATTTATTCATATGGAGGATGGACGGCAAGTATAAACCCCAGATATTATAAACGCTATCATTACCAGGGTAATTTATCATTAGATATACAACATTTTAGAGATATTGATAAATCCGGTGCCAGGAATTTTAATGTTCGCTGGACGCATTCTTCCGATTCAAAAGCCCGGCCGGGTGTAACTTTTAGTGCCAATGTAAATGCAGGAAGCAGTAAGTTTAATCAATCTGTTCCAAACAGTCCGCAACGTAATTTTCAAAACCAGTTAAATTCATCTATTACTTATTCAAAAGTATGGAAGGATAAGCCGTTTAACCTTACCGTTAGTGCCAATCATAATCAAAATACTGCATTAAAACTAATTAACCTTAATTTACCCGATATTGGGTTTAATGTAAATACTTTATATCCCTTTAGAAGGCAGGAAGTTACAGGCGAATATAAATGGTACGAAAATTTAGGCGTTGCATTAAATTCCAATATAAAGAGCCTTTCTTATTTTTATGATACTGCTGGCAATATTGGTAAACAATTAATTGATAAACTGCAGTGGGGAGCCAGCCATAATGTCCCTATTTCCCTTTCGTTGCCTCCATTAGGTCCACTTCAAATAGGCCCATCAGTTAGTTACCAGGAGTATTGGTATCAAAATAAATTTGTGCGCACCTGGAACAGTACTACTAAAAAAGTGGATACTGCAATAACAAAAGGTTTTTATGCTGCCAGAGAAATGTCTTTTGGCGTTTCGGGCACTTCCAGAATATTTGGTATGATTGCTTTTGGCAAAAACAGTAAAGTGCAGGCAATACGACATGAAATAAGGCCCAGTTTTGGTTTCAGTTATCATCCCGATATGAATGCTAAAGACCATTATAAACTTCAAACAGATACCACCGGTTTAAATTTTATACGGCCGTCTATATATGAGGGTAATATTTTCTCCGCCTTTGGAGAAGGTAAATCTGGTGCCATAACATTTGGAATAGATAATAATATCCAGATGAAAGTAAAAAACAAAAAGGATACAGGCGAAGCAGCCATTAAAAAGGTTACTTTAATTGACGGATTTAGTATTAACAGCAGTTATAATCTTTTAGCCGATTCTTTTAAATTGCAACCATTTAGTATATCAGCAAGGACTAATTTGTTTGAAAAAATTACTATTAGTGCAAGTGGCGTTGCTGTTCCCTATTTAACCGACAATAGGGGGGAGTTTATTGATAAAATTATTTGGAGTAAAAAACCACTTTCATTAGGAAAACTTACCAGTGCTAACATTTCTTTACAAAGTACTTTTAAAGGAGGTGATAAAAAGGAAAAGTTAGCCGATAATAAAGTACAGCAGGTAAATCCTGTATCAGGGATGCCTTTAGATGAATACCAGCAGGAAGCCGCATATTTAAGTAATAATCCTGGCGAATTTGCAAATTTTAATATTCCATGGAGTATTAATTTTTCTTATGCATTTACATATAACCGGCAACGAAAATCAGATTATAGTGGTTATGAATCTATTTTTTCGCAAAATGTAAACTGGAGTGGTACATTAAATTTAAGCCCAAAATGGCAAATTGGATTAAATGGTTATTATAACATTACAACAAAAGAATTGGGAACAATCAGTATGTACTTAACAAGGGAAATGCATTGCTGGCAAATGGCAATAAATATTTCACCTGTTGGAAGATACCGGTTCTTTAATATAAGCATCAGTCCCAAATCTGGTATCTTAAGGGATTTAAAAATTAACAGAACAAGATATTTTTATGATTTATAGAAAATAGAGTATTGTTAAAGAATTATATTTTTAAAAAATCAGTATACCTTAAACCGCTAAACTTTTAAACTCCTCTTAACATATTCTTCCTTCATTTCATTAAACACTTTATCTTTTAAATCTTTTGCAATAATATTTCGGGATAGAATAGCTGGTAAAAAATGCATTTGTAAACGTGTAGGGAAAAGGTAAAAAAACTTATTAACAGGCATAGCTTTTTTAGTGCCGATTATTATACAGGGCATGATTTCTTTTTTTGTATCTGTTGCCAATTTAAATGCTCCATCATAAAATTGTTTTAAGGGTTCTGTTGTACGGTTACGGGTACCCTCCGGATAAATGCACATATGCATTCCTTTAACTAATACCTGTTTCATATCCTCGTAACTTTTTACCCTGCTTCTTTCATCTTTTCTGTTTACCAGTACAGAACCTCTTTTATAAAACCACCCAAAAACAGGTACTTTGGCAAAAGAATCTTTTGCAATTGTTTTATTACCTCCTGGTACATAGGGAGCAGATAAGGGTACATCCAATAATGCATTATGATTAAATACTACTATATAATTTTCGCCACTAATAAAATTTTCTTTACCAGTTATAGTAACAGGACACCCAATTAAACCCAACCATAAATTCATCCACCATTTTGATACATTAATAAACCAATCCTGCCCCTTTTTTTCGTTTTTAAACAAATGAGACAACATGGATGGTAAAAAAAATAGAAGAAAAGTAATAATGAAACTTACTAAAGCCCAAAGTGCCCAAAATCTTGCAAAAATATCTTTCACACTAAAAGGTGAATTGCTTTCATTATTTATTTTTATCTGCTTCATGATTTTATTTCTTATATTTTTAAAGATTTAGGGTGTTAATAATTTCCAGTCAATTGGTGACAAACCCTGCTTTACCAGTAATTCATTAGTTTTTGAAAAATGCTTGCAGCCATAAAAGCCTTTATCTACCGAAAATGGAGAAGGATGTGCTGCTTTTAAAACATGATGTTTTGTTTCATCTATCAGACCCTGTTTTTCCTGCGCAAACTTACCCCACAATAAAAAAATAATACCACTTTTTTCATCTGATAATTTTTGTATTACTGCATCAGTAAATTCTGCCCAGCCAAATTTTGCATGACTGAAAGGCTCATTGGATCTTACAGTTAATGCAGCATTTAACAACAATACACCCTGTTCGGCCCAACGTGTTAAATTGCCATATTGTAAAGGCATAGCTACACCTATATCCTGTTGTATTTCTTTAAATACATTTACCAAAGAAGGGGGTGGTTTAACCCCATTAGGCACCGAAAAACTTAGGCCATGAGCTTGTCCGGGACCATGATAGGGGT
Organism: Ferruginibacter sp.; assembly: GCA_043755395.1. Taxonomy (GTDB): domain Bacteria; phylum Bacteroidota; class Bacteroidia; order Chitinophagales; family Chitinophagaceae; genus Ferruginibacter. The sequence goes on along the minus strand of JAYUTC010000067.1, from coordinate 2,350 downwards.
CCTGACCTAATATAACTACTTTTACTTTGTTAAAAGGTGTTTGATTAAAAGCATTAAAAATAAGTGCTCCCGGTGGATAAATGATTTTGCCTGCAGCCTTTTCTGTTTTTAAAAAGGTGACTACCTGTTGAAAATACGGTTTGGTAAATTCATTCTTTAAAGCCATGCTCCATGAAGCTTCAATTTTTACTTCCATTACAAACAGATTTTCGTAAAAATACAAAAGCTTCGAAATATCAAAGCTTTTCTGTGATCCGGATTGGATTCGAACCAATGACCCTCCCGATTAGCAATCGGGATGCTCTATCCAACTGAGTTAATCAGGTGTTCAATAAATTTTCTGCTTTTCTGTTTTTTAATAAATGCTTCCCTTTTTCTTGCATCTTTTAATACAATGAATTGCTCTGTGTGAACTAATACCCAGGGTACTCCAGTACTTGTAAATTTTTCTTTTCCTCTTTTGTGTTCTGCTAATCTTCTTTCAATATCTGAAGTGGATCCGATATAATACTTGTTAAGCTTAGTACTGAATAAAATATAAGTGCAGGCTGTCATAAAAAAGAAAAAAGCCTGAATTTGCAGGCTTCTATTTTTGTGATCCGGATTGGATTCGAACCAATGACCCTCAGCTTAGAAGGCTGATGCTCTATCCAACTGAGCTACCGGACCCTGAATTGGGTTGCAAATATATGGCAATTAAAAAAAATAGACTAATAAAAACAAACACATAATAATATGAAAAAACATTTTTCTATATTTGTGTTCTACAATTACTGAACTATGAAGTTTTAATTTCACTTAAGGATTAATGGCCATCATCCAAAATGGTCTGAATTACCATTACCCCACATTCCTTAAGTATTTCAAAATAATTTGTAAGAAGTTACTTATAATTTACATTTCTAATTAATTATAATCATGTCAGAAATAATACAATCATCTAAAATAGTATCAATATTTAAATTATTTAAACAGGCTGTTAGTGGTGAAATAAAAGATTTTACAAAAGGCAGTATTAATAAAGCCATTTTTTTACTTGCTGTACCAATGATATTGGAAATGCTATTAGAATCAGTTTTTGCATTAGTAGATATTTATTTTGTTAATAAAATAAGTACCAGGGCTTCAGCAACAATTGGGTTAACTGAAGCGGCACTTTCTATTTTATATTCAGTAGCCTGGGGCCTGGCAATGGGTATTATGGCATTGGTGGCAAGGCGAACGGGTGAAAAAAAAATTACTGCAGCAGCTGATGTTGCAGCACAAGGGATTATTGTAGCCGTATTTTTTTCTTTATTCATTAGCCTGATTGGCTTTGTTTTTCCAAAAGAAATTTTATCTTTTATGGGAGCAGGCAAAATAGTAGTTGAGGAGAATTACCGATTTACCCAAATTATGCTTACAGGTAATATTGTAATCATGCTTCTTTTTGTAAATAACGCCATTTTCAGAGGAGCAGGCGATGCATCTATTGCAATGAGAACATTATTGATAGCTAATGCCATAAACATAATTTTAGATCCTTTACTAATATTTGGCATTGGGCCTTTTCCAAAAATGGGACTATTGGGTGCAGCGTTTGCTACAACACTTGGACGTTTAATTGGAGTACTTTACCAGTTTTACCATCTTTTTAATGGTAAAGAAATAATAAAACTGGCTAAAAAACAATTTGTAATAAATACTTCAATCATACGTAGTATTTTAAATACGTCTTTTGGCGGTATGTTTCAGTTTATTATTGGTAGTTGCAGCTGGATATTTTTGGCTAAATTGATAGCCGAATCTGGCGAATCCACAACATCTGGATATATAACAGCTATAAGAATTTGTATTTTTACAATTTTACCAGCTTGGGGCCTTGCAAATGCCGTAGCAACATTAGTAGGCCAGAATTTAGGAGCCGGTCAGCCAGAAAGGGCAGAGAAGTCTGTTTGGAGAACAGCATTTATTGCTTTAATATTTTTTGCAATTGTGGCAGTAGTGTTTTACCTTTTTGGAGAAATATTAATGAGGTTTTTTAGTTCAGATGAGGAAGCTATAAAAGCTGGTACTTTATGCCTTCATATAATAGCAATTGGTTATATATTTTTCTCATATGGTATGATAATAATACAGGCTTTTAACGGGGCGGGTGATACCAAAACTCCCACCATTATTAATATAGTTATTTATTGGATGCTTCAAATACCATTGGCCTACTTTATGGTTAGGTATTTAAAGATGGGACCGTTAGGTGTTTATATTGCCATTGGTATTGCAGAAACTTTATTAGCAGTGGTATGTATTATTATTTTTAAAAAGGGTAAATGGAAACTTGTAAAAGTGTGATTAAAATGATTTATTAGTA
>JAYUTC010000066.1:0-15184 GCA_043755395.1 Ferruginibacter sp. | reverse complement strand
TAAATACACAGGGTAGACCAACCGGGATTACTGATTTGTATTATTACGATGAATCGTATGATCGTTTTAGCTATATCAGTCGTAAAAATGTTACAGATACCTCAGGTAAATTATTGGGATATGTATTTATTTTGGCAAGATCTAAAAAATATAAATCCGATGCACTTTATCCCGCTTTATTCTCACGTGGAAATGATTATGCTATTGAAAACTCCTCAGTTTATGCTTATGCTGTTTATAATAATTTGCAATTGGTTAGTAACCATAATGATTATTCTTTTGCAACAAAACTTTCAAAACAACAAATGCCAAAAGAGGAATTTGAATTAAAAAGTAAAAATAATTTTGATGAATTATGGTTTAAAGCCGGTCCTGGTAATGTAGTAATTATTGCTAAACAAAGTAATTATCTAATTGAGTCTATTACTTTATTTTCTTATTTATTTTGTGCTTTTTTATTGGTTACTGCGCTCTTCTGGGTAATAAATATGTTTATTCGGTCCCGTCTAAATAAAGTGGAGCTAAAAACTTATTTGCAGTTTAGTATTCGTAATCAAATTCATGGAACTATTATTTTTATAAGTATACTTTCTTTTGTGGTTATTGGTATTGCCACCATTTTATTTTTTATCCGTCGTTATGAAAATAATAACAGAGAGCGTTTAAGCCGTACTATTCATGTAATGGAAAATGAAGTACGTAATTCGTTATCGGAATTGGCTGTGTTTGATGATGTAATAAAAATATATGATGAGGGCTTTAAAGAAAAACTGGAGCAAACCATTATTAAGATTTCAGAAATTCACGCGGCAGATATTAATATGTATGATCTTGATGGAAACCTGAGGGTTTCTTCATTACCCCTGCCCTATAATAAAGGTATCGTAAGTACTAAGATGTCGCCCTTGGCATATTATCATCTTAATAAACAAAAGGAAGTGCAATACTTTAAGGAGGAAAAAATAGGCACATTAAATTTTATAAGTAATTATGTGCCTGTAATAGATGAAACAGGACGGGAGTATGCCTACCTTAATATTCCTTATTTTACTTCACAAAGCAGGTTAAAATTAGAGATAGCAAATTTTTTGGTTACTATAATCAATCTTAATGCATTTATTTTTTTAATAGCAGGCATCGTAGCTTTATTTATTACAAACCGCATTACCCGTTCTTTTTCTTTTATAAGTAATAAAATGAAGGAGGTAAATCTTGGTAAATTAAATGAAGCTATTGATTGGAAAAGGAATGATGAAATTGGCGAACTTGTAAAAGAATATAATAAAATGGTAGGCAAGTTAGACGAAAGTGCCACAACACTAGCAAAAAGCGAAAGGGAAGGAGCGTGGAGGGAAATGGCAAGGCAGGTTGCACATGAAATCAAAAATCCTCTTACACCTATGAAATTGAGTTTACAATACCTGCAGAAAGCAATAAGCAATAATGCAGATAATGTAAAAGAATTAACCGGAAGTGTTGCACAAACTTTAGTAGAACAAATTAATCACCTTAATCAGATAGCCGGTGAATTTAGTCAGTTTGCCAATATTGGTAATCCTCGTAACGAAGTGTTTGATTTGCATGAAGTGCTTTATATGGTTACACAATTGCATAGTGTAAATGACAGAGTTCATTTAGACTGTACTCCTTTAGTAAATCCTGTTATAATTAATGCCGACCGTACTCATATTAACCGGCTGTTTACAAACCTTATCCAAAATGCCATACAGGCAGTGCCTGAAGAAAGGATTGCAGTTATTGAGGTAGAGGAAGAAATGCAGGGCAACAAAATATTAGTAAAGGTTAAAGATAACGGTATAGGCATTCCCGAAGATATGCGTTCAAAAATATTCACACCTAATTTTACTACCAAATCATCTGGCACTGGCTTAGGCCTTGCAATGTGCAAAGGAATTGTGGAACAGACCAGCGGAAGAATATGGTTTGAAACAAAAACCGGTGAAGGTTCTGTATTTTTTGTTGAGTTACCTGTTGTTGTTTAATTGATATCACATTTGTTTACAGAACAATTTTCCTTATTAACCAAATGTTTTTAAACTGAGTGCAGTTAATGCATAAATAATTGTCGCAACAAAAATGCCTTTTGCAGTCTTATCAATGTGTGAATTAATGTAAATTGTAAACAAAACTGCATTGGCCAATAATGAAAGGCTTATAGCAATTGTAAGCATACGAAAGCCAGGTTCAACAAATAAATATTGTAATGCTTCACCATAACTTAGAGGCCCCAGTTTTTTATATTTAAAAATGGCGAAACCTATAAATGGTGCAATAAGCCCCATAACAAAACCAAAAATAAAATTATCTTTTTTAAATATCATTTTAAAAGTTTGCTTTTTTCTAATTGTTTTTTTAAAGTATAGTTAGTCAGGTCAAATTGTACAGGTACTACACTTACATAATTATTTTTAAGTGCCCATACATCGGTATCCTTACTTTTATCAAAATTTACAAATTTTCCGGTAAGCCAGTAATACTTTTTACCTTGAGGGTCCTTGCGTTCGTCAAAATCTTCTTCATATTTTGCATAAGCCTGTTTGCAAATTTTAATTCCTTTAATTAATTCGTGTTTGGTTGCAGGTATGTTTACATTTAATAAAAGATGCTTATCCATTTTTTGTTTAAGTAAAGCGCTTACAATTTTATTTACATAAAAACGGGAAGCAGTAAAATCCGCTTCAATATTAAAATCGAGAAGTGAAAAACCAATGCTTGGAATACTTTCTATAGAGGCTTCCATTGCTGCGCTCATGGTACCACTGTATATTACATTAATACTGTGATTGGCGCCATGATTAATTCCACTTAAACAAATATCGGGTTTGCGGTGCAATACTTTGTCTACAGCAAGTTTAACACAATCAACTGGAGTACCGCTTGTTTGCCATGCCTCTACACCATCAAAAATATCCACTTTATTCATGCGCAAGGGTTGCCCAATTGTAATAGCATGTCCCATGCCGCTTTGAGGTTTATCGGGAGCTACTACTACCACTTTACCCAAATTTTTTACAGCTTCAACCAGATTCTTTATTCCGGGTGCACTTATCCCATCATCGTTGGTAATTAGTATAACCGGTTCTTGTTTTTTCTTTGATGCCATTTATAATTTTTAATGTTCCATATCGAATTTTTTGCTTTTCAAAACTATATTCAGCTCTGAAAATATTTAACATTCAATATTGTGATAGTTTAAAATTGAGGAAACAATTGTCTTGCAATACCCGCCTGTTTAAATGGCCATGGAATCATTGCAAGAATTAATAATACAACAATGCCAAAATATATTAAACTGCGTTTGTGTTTTTGTGTATCTGTGTCGCATCTTTTTACCATACTACGGCCTATATGCACCAGTAGCCAGGCAATAATCATCATTAAAGCATGTTCAACAGCAAAAAAGCGTTCAATTGAATTTTTCATCACTTCTCCCATATTATTTTTTATCTTTTCGAACCACATGCCATTAAAATATAAAAAGAGGCCAAGCAATAACTGAATATCACAACTTAACATAAAATAGAAATTTATTTTGTTATCCATGCTGGTATAACTTCGCTTGCTCATAACACCGGAAATTGCATTTATTAATGTCCATATGCCAAATAAAAGTACTGCCCAACGGAGTATGTTATGTATTGGTAAAAAATAATTCATAAAATAATATTTAATACAAAAATAAGGCAAGCGCATTAAGACAGGATAGATTTTTTAAACATATACTATCTTTTCATTTAATCGGCGTATTTTAGTAATAATAAAAACATTTACTATGCAACCAGCCAAAGCATTTTTATTCTCTTTTTTAATATTCATATCAATAACCTCAACTGCTCAAAAGAATTCTGATTCTATGTTAAAAATAAAAGCACCAGATTCTTTAAAAAATGTTTCATTTGCGGGTTTAAGTTTTAGAAGTATTGGGCCAGCCATTACTGGTGGCCGCATCATCGATATTGCTGTTAATCCAAATAACAGCAGTGAATATTTTGTTGCATCCGGCAGTGGTTCTTTGTGGAAAACTTCCAATAACGGCACTACATTCAATCCTGTATTTGAAGGACAATCTTCTTTTGCAATGGGAGCTGTAAGTATTGACCCTTCAAATTCAAATGTAATATGGGCAGGTACCGGCGAAAATAATGCCCAAAGCAATGCTATTTATGGCGATGGTGTTTATAAAAGTGAGGATGGGGGTAAAAGCTGGAATAATATGGGATTAAAAACATCTGAGCATATAGGGGGCATTGTCATTGATCCAGCCAATTCAAATATAGTATATGTAGCTGCTTATGGTGCCATGAATAATGAAGGGGGCGAACGTGGAATTTATAAAACAAATGATGGTGGTAAAACCTGGAGAAGGGTTTTATACATCAGCAATTATACCGGGTGTTTTGAAATTCATATGGATCCCCGTTTTAATACTTTGCTTTATGCAATAGCCCACCAAAGAATGGCAAAAGGTACAATTAATATAGGGGGTGGAAATGAAAGTGCTATTTATAGAAGCCTGGACAGTGGTGCAACCTGGCATAAAATAATGAAGGGGCTTCCAACTGAAAATATAGGACGCATTGGCATGTCGATTTCTCCAGCTAATCCGGATATAGTTTATGCTTTGGTTCAGGCAAAAGAAAAAGAAGAAAGTGGCTTGTATAAAACTGCAAATAGGGGAGCAAGCTGGACAAAACAGAGTGGTTATAATTCAACATATCCATTCTATATGCAAAAAATTTATGCAGATCCAAAAGATGAGAACAAAATTTACAGCATGGATTTGCTTATTCAGGTAAGTATTGACGGTGGTAAAACCTTTAAAGCATTAGGCGAAAAATATAAGCATGTAGATAATCATACTATCTGGATTGACCCTGCAAACACAAAGCACCTTATTTCGGGTAATGATGGAGGCGTTTATGAAACCTGGGATATGGGCAAAAGTTGGGATTTTAAAGCTAATATTCCTATTACTGAAGTGTATAAAGTTAGTACAGATAATGCAGTGCCATTTTATAATGTTTATATTGGTACACAGGATAATAATAGTTTGATGGGCCCTTCACGAACAATTAATTCTTCGGGTATTACCAATCGTGACTGGACTTATACACTTGGTGGTGATGGATTTGAAACACAGGCCGATTGGAAAGATGATAATATTTTGTATGTACAATCGCAGAATGGTGGATTGGTTCGTTATGATAAAAAAAATGGTGAACAATTAGATATACAACCCGTGAATTTGATTGACAGTGGTTATCGTTTTGACTGGGATGCACCTTTGTTTATTTCACAACATGATAATAAACGTTTGTATTTTGCTGCCAATAAAGTTTTTAAAACTAATGACAGAGGCAATACATGGGAAGTAATAAGTGGAGACTTAACAAGGGGAGTGCCCAAAAAGATGCAGCAATTAATGGGTAGAAGCTGGAGTATTGATGAGATGGCAGGAAAACGTTCAGCTGCCAATATCACTACAATTGCAGAATCGATGTTGGATGAGAATATAATTTATGCTGGTACGGGCGACGGTTTAATTCATGTGACAACCGATGGGGGGAAAAATTGGATTAGTTCAAATCCTTTACCTGGCATCAATAATTTTACAAGAGTGCATCATATCATTGCTTCAAAGCACAATAAGTTTGTGGCCTATGCTGCCTGTCAAAGTGTATCCGATGGAGACTATAAACCCTATTTATTTAAAACAATTGATGGAGGAAAATCCTGGACTTCATTAAATGCCAATCTTCCTATTAGAGGGAGTACTTATTGTATTGCAGAGGATCATGTTAAGCCTGATCTTTTATTTACCGGAACTCAGTTTGGTTTGTTTATGACAGTTGATGGAGGAAAAGAATGGATAAAATTTATGAATGGCTTACCCACTGCAACTATTAAGGATGTAGAAATACAAAAGAGAGAGAATGATCTGGTTGTAGCCACTTTCGGAAGGGGGATTTATATCCTTGATGATTATTCTCCATTGAGAAACATAAATAAAGATTTGTTACAGCAAAAAGCGGCTATACTTCCCATTAAAAATGCATACATGTTCATAAAAGCCAATCCTTTCGGTTATCCGGGTACAGCTTTTCAGGGAGCTAATTTATACACAGCTTCAAATCCAGAAGTTGGTGCAACTTTTACTTATTTTATTAGAGATGAAGTGAAAACGTTAAAACAAAAAAGAAGGGATGCCGAAAAAGAAAAACAAAAAAAAGGAGAGGAGATTGAATATCCGGATTATAATGTCTTGCTTAAAGAAGGAGAACAATCTGATCCTTATCTGTTGTTTACTATCGCCGATTCAAAAGGTAATGTGATTAGAAAAATTAAAACTGGTTTTGCAAAAGGTATTAACCGTCTAACTTGGGATTTCCGCTATCAACCATTTACACCAATAAATTTAACACCATTTGAATATACAAATGCCTGGGATCAGCCAAATGTAGGTTATATGGTAGTTCCAGGTACCTATTCAGTTTCCCTGCAGCAGTTTGAAGATGGGAAGTACACAGAACTGGTGGCACCAATTTTTTTTAATTGTGTACCATTAAACAATTCTACATTACCGGTAGAAGACAAATTGGCTTTAGATTTATTCAATAAGAAAGTTGCAGAGTTAACAAGGGCAATGAATGGTGCAGATGCATACCGAAGCGAATTGGTTGAAAAAATACCTTACCTGAAACAGGCTGTATTGGATGCAGCATCAGTTCCATCAGATTCTTATGAAAGAATACTGGCAGTTGCAAAAAAGCTAGTGGAAATAAACAGGCGTTTTAATGGAGATGGTTTAAGAGGCAGATACGAAGGTGCAATACCTATTTCATTAAAAGGACGGATAGATCAGATATCTGGAGGCTTATGGGCTACTACAGCGGCACCTACAGAAACCTACAGGAACTCCTATAATATTGCAGCAGATGGTTTTGAAGCAATATTGAATTCTTTACGATCTGTTTCCGAAGAGATAAAATTTATAGAGGGTATTTTAGAAAAATTTAAAGCACCTTATACGCCTGGACGTTTTCCGGAATGGAGAAAAAATTAGGTAAAAAAATAAATTTGGAGTAACTAAATAAATTAGTATATTTGTGCTAATCAAATTAGTTATACTATGTCATTAGCCGGACAAAACCTAAAATACCTTCGCAAACTTCGTGGATGGACACAAGAAGAATTTGCTATCAAACTCGGTATCAAACGTTCTTTAATAGGTGCGTATGAAGAAGAACGAGCTGACCCAAGAATTGATATTCTTGAAATTGTAGGTGATATTTTCAAATTAAGCCTTGATGAATTATTGCTAAAAGATTTAAATAATACAGGTAGCAGTTATTTGGCAAAAAGAAGGCAGCAAAAAATGATGAGTGCAGATAGAAACGTTATTCATTTTGTGCCTGTAAAAGCAGCTGCAGGTTATTTAGCCGGTTATGCTGATATTGAATTTATAGATGAATTAAATACATTCACTCTGCCCATGTTGAGCGGTGGCAATTACAGAGCTTTTGAGATAATTGGGGATAGTATGTTGCCAACGCCAAGCGGCAGTATTATTGTTGGCGAAAAAGTTGAATCAAATGAAGACATTAAAAATAATGTTGCCTATATTGTTGTTAGCAGAAATGAAGGTATTGTGTTTAAAAGGGTGGTTAAAAATAATAAAGCAAAAAATAAGCTAACTCTTGTTAGTGATAATCCACAATATCAACCCTACCAGGTAAATGCAGATGATGTTGTTGAATTATGGCAGGCCCAAACAGTTATAAGTAAGGTAAGCGTACAACAACGTTGGGATGTAAATTCATTGGCCAATCTGGTAAATAATTTACAGGATCAGGTAAGTACTTTAAAGAAAAAAATGAATTAAAAATTGAATCGCCTTATTTTAAAAGTCAGGCCATTCTTCAAAATATGATTGTAATGAATGCAAAAGATTTGTTGATATTAAATTTTGAGGAAGTAAGACGAAAGAGTATAAAAGTTTGGAAAGGAATTTCTGATGAATATTTGTTTTGGAAACCTGATGAAGATGCAATGAATTGTATTGAAATGGTGCGGCATGTTTTAGAAAGGGAAAATATTTATCATCATATTATTTTGCATAATGGAGATTTGGGGAATTTTGATAGCCCGTTAAAAAGTAATCCCTTTTTTTCAATTGAAGATGAGCTAAAAAATGCCCAATCTTTTCGGGAGAAATTTTTAAAAATGGTAAATAGCTTTTCAGTAAAAGATTTAGATGAAATTGAGATTACCAGGAAGGAATTGAGACAGCATTGTAAACTGGGTGATTATCTTTTAAGAATTGCTTATCATGAAGCAGTACATACTGGCCAGTTAATGAATTACCTGCGTATTGCAAAAAATGAAAGGCCTAAAATATGGGAGTAGTCTTTTATAAATAAATTCATAATTTTATAACACATAGATACATCGATTAACATTTAAAAAACACAATTATGATTAAATTACAGGTTATTGGCAATCTTGGAAAAGATTGTATTGTAAAGGAAGTTAACGGAAAAAACGTAATTAACTTCAGCGTTGCTCATTCAGAGCGTTACAAGGATGCTCAGGGTAATCAAAAAGAAAGAACTACCTGGGTTGAATGTGCTTATTGGACAGACAAAACTGCAGTTGCACAATATTTAACAAAAGGTAAAACAGTTTATGCAGAGGGATCACCTGAAGCAGATTCCTATACCAATAAAGAAGGTCAGGCTGCTGCAACTTTGCGCATGAGGGTGCAAAATATTCAACTTTTGGGTGGTAATAGTGGTGATAACCAGGGAGCAAATACCGGAAATGTAAGCCATTCAACAACAGTGCAACCTGTTGTAAGGACATCAACAGAAAACGTTCCTGCAACGGATGATTTACCATTTTAGTTTTAACTACTTATCAGATAATAAGAGAGGCTGCCTTTTTGGACAGCCTCTCTTTAATATTTAAGTATGAAGTAACGCGAATTTTTAATGTACAATAAAAAGTATTTTCTTAATTACCAGGATTTCTAAGTTTACTTTTATTCTTACTGTATAAAAAATAAACAAGTAAACCAAGGCCCATCCATAAACCGGCGCTTAGTAATGTAGTTCCCCATAAGCTTACAATCATTGCAGTACATACAATAATTCCTAATATAGGCACTAATGGCACCAATGGTGTTTTAAAAGGTCGCTTTAAATCAGGATTTGTCTTTCTTAAAATAATAACACCAAAACAAACCAAAACAAAGGCAAGAAGTGTACCTATTGAGGTTAAATCACCTGCAACACTTCCAGGAACAAAGGCTGCAAACAACCCAACAAAAGCAAATAAGATCAGGTTACTCTTATAGGGGGTCCGGAATTTAGGATGTAATTGAGAAAATACTTTGGGTAATAAACCATCAGTTGACATGGTATAAAATACTCGACTTTGCCCCATAAGCATTACTAATATTACTGATGAAAAACCAGCCAGGATACCAACAGTAACCAAATTGGCAAGCCATTTATATTCTACCATATAAGTTTGAATGGCATATGCAACTGAAGCTTCTTTTCCAGCTTTTACAAAATCTGTAAAAGGAGCTACTCCTGTTAATACCCATGAAAATAATATATATAAAACTGTACAAATAGCTAATGATCCAAGAATACCGATTGGCATATCCCTTTTTGGATTTTTAGCTTCCTGTGCCGCAGTAGATACAGCATCAAAACCAATAAACGCAAAGAAAACTATTGCGGCGCCTTTGAGTACACCTCCCCAGCCATGGTTAAAAAATCCGGCATAGGAATAGGGTTTTCCATCAGGCAGTATTGCATCCGGTTGATCTGCAGGAATGAGATAAGGTGTGTGATTTACTCCTTTTATATAACTCCAACCTATAAATATGAATAGCAAAACAATGGCGACTTTTACAATTACAATAATTCCATTTACAACTGCAGATTCCTGTGTTCCTTTTATAAGCAACATAGTAATGAGTGCCAAAATTAACAAGGCAGGAGCATTTATTATTCCATGATGTAATACGCCAGCAGCATCTAATGATGATTCAAAAGGCGAATGGCACCATTCATAAGGTATTCGCCCCCCTATAAGATTATTTAAAAATTCACTCCACGCAATTGATACTGTTGCTGCACCTAATGCATATTCTAATATTAAAGACCAACCTATTATCCAGGCAACAAGTTCACCCATTGTGGCGTACGCATAAGTATATGCACTACCAGCAATCGGTATTATAGAAGCAAACTCTGCATAACAAAGGCCGGCAAAAGCACAGCCAACAGCAGCTATAATAAATGAAATGGTAACAGCAGATCCTGCGTGGCCTCCTGCAGCAGCTGCAGTTCTTACAAATAAACCAGCTCCAATAATTGCTCCAATTCCCAACGCAATTAGGCTACCGGCGCCAAGTGTCCTTTTAAGACCTTTTTCAGAATCATCAGCATCAGCCATTAATGAACTGAGTGGCTTTTTTACAAATAAACTCATACAGTTGTTTAGTTTTAATTAGTAATAGATTGGAAAAATAAGGAATTAATTTTTAAAAACACAACCTACTATACTTTTTTATAGCCTGAAGTGGATAACACTTTTAAATATTATATTGCGTCACTAAATATTAAGCAATGGAAATAGTACAGCAAACAACAAAAAAAAGCAGGCTTACGCTATATATTTTAATTGCAATGGTATTGGGTATTGTAGCTGGGTATTATGTACATGAAAATTATGAATTAGCTACTGTAAAATCTTTCTCTGATAATATCAAACTGCTTACCACAATATTTTTAAGAATGGTGCAAATGATTATTGCGCCTATTGTATTTGCCACACTGGTAGTTGGTATTGCAAAATTGGGAGATATGAAAACAGTGGGAAGAGTAGGCGGCAAAGCAATGCTTTGGTTTATTACAGCTTCTTTAGTTTCGCTGGGTTTGGGTTTGATTTTGGTAAATATTTTTCAGCCGGGGGTAGGTGCTGATATCAATAATGCCGACATGGCAGCTGTATCGGATTTAATGGAAAAATCCAAAGGCTTTTCACTTGCAAAATTTGTAGAGCATGTAGTGCCTCGTAGTGTAGTTGAAGCAATGGCTACAAACGAAATTCTACAATTAGTAATTTTTTCTGTTTTTTTTGGCATTGCACTTACCGCCATTGGAAAGAAAGGAGAGCCCATAATTAATGCACTGGATTCTTTAGCACATATAGTGTTAAAAATGGTTACATATGTTATGTACATGGCACCTTTAGGAGTTTTTGGTGCGATGGCTGCTGCAATTGCAAAAAACGGATTAGGTATTCTTGTAACTTTTGGAAAATATATTGGAGAATTTTATTTGGGGCTTGCAATTCTTTGGGGACTATTGTTATTTGTAGGTTATCTTATTTTAAAAAACAGACTACCGGTTTTATTAAGACGAATAAGTACACCTATGTCAATTGCCTTTAGTACAGCCAGTAGCGAAGCTGTATATCCAAAACTGGTGGAGGAAATGGAACGGTTTGGTTGCAATAATAAAATTGTAAGTTTTGTTTTGCCTTTAGGTTATTCCTTTAATTTAGATGGAAGTATGATGTATATGACTTTTGCCAGTATGTTTATTGCCCAGGCGTTTAATATTACTTCAATTACTGGTGATGTTTGGCAGCAAATAATAATGTTATTGGTCTTTTTAGTTACCAGTAAAGGAATTGCCGGAGTGCCAAGAGCTTCATTAGTGGTGGTTTTGGCAACCGGGGCAATGTTTGGCCTCCCACCCGAAGGGGTAGGTTTAATTTTAGCCATTGATGTATTTTGCGATATGGGTAGAACTATGACAAATGTTTTAGGTAACGCCTTGGCAACTGCTGCTGTGAGTAAATGGGAGGGTCAATTAGAACATCAATAACAGGTATAAATAAAAAAATTAATAATGTTAGATTTTATTTTTTTAGATTTTCACTGGACACAACTATTGCAACCCCAATGGTATATTGCAAATGGTGGATTGTGGTTGGTACTCTTTGTTGTATTTGCCGAAACAGGATTGTTTGCTGGATTTTTTCTTCCCGGAGATTCGCTCTTATTTGTTGCAGGAATTTATGCCAATGAAATTAAACAGTCTGATGGCACAGTTGGCCCCGGGCTTGCACATCAATTTTTAAATGTTTTTGGATTGGGAAATGTACAAAATCAATGGGTTGATTTATTAGTTTTAATTGTGTTGATTACAATTGCAGGTATTGCGGGCAACATGGTTGGATATTGGTTTGGCAGAAAAAGTGGCCCTTCATTGTATAACAGAAAAGATACTTTTTTATTTAAACAGCGATACCTGCACCAGGCAAAAGAATTTTATGATAAAAATGGCGGTTTTGCAATCATTGTTGCCCGTTTTGTTCCATTTATCAGAACTTTTGCACCCATTGTCGCGGGTATTGTACAGATGGATAGAAAGAAATATTTTTATTATAATATCGTAGGGTGTGTTGCCTGGGTATCAACAATGATTTGCGCTGGTTATTTTTTAAATAAAGCTTTTCCAATATTACAGGAAAAACTGGAACTAATTGTAATTGTAATAGTATTAGTTTCCACTTTACCCATCATATTTAAAATGATAAAATCAAAAAGAGATAAAAAGAAAAATGCCAGCTATAAATAAACCTCACTCAATTTTTAATATTGCCGTTATTGTTGCTGCATTGGGATACTTTGTAGATATCTATGATTTGTTGTTGTTTGGTATTATCAGGTTACCAAGTTTACAATCTTTAGGCTTATCACTTGATGAAGCAAAAATATCTGGCGAAAATATATTAATGTGGCAAATGGGCGGGTTGCTAATTGGGGGAATTATCTGGGGAGTAATGGGAGATAAAAAAGGAAGGCTTAGTGTTTTATTTGGTTCTATTATTTTATATTCTTTGGCAAACATAATAAACGGATTTGTACAAAATGAAATGCAATATTCTATTGTGAGATTTATTGCTGGTATTGGTTTAGCAGGAGAATTAGGTGCAGGTATAACATTGGTTTCTGAACTTACTCCAAAAGAAAAAAGAGGATTAGCAACTTCAATGGTTGCAGGTATTGGCTTAACAGGTGCTGTAGTGGCGTTTTTTATGAAAGAAAATTTTGATTGGAGAACATGTTACTTTATCGGAGGTGGGTTGGGATTATTGTTATTAATATTGCGTATATCAGTTGCAGAATCTGGTATGTATAATCACATAAAAAAATTGGGCGTACAAAAAGGTAATTTCTTTATGCTTTTTACCAATAAAGATCGCTTTAAAAGATATTTAAAAAGTATTTTAATTGGTTTGCCAACATGGTTTGTAATTGGTGTGCTGGTTTCTTTTTCCAACGACTTTGGAATTGCTATGGGAATTAAAGAAAAAATTGATCCAGGTAAAGCCATCATGTATGCATATGCAGCAATTTCTATCGGCGACATTGCAGTTGGCTTTGTAAGCCAATGGCTGAAGAGCAGAAAAAAAGCATTATATATTTTTTATGGCATCACAGTTATTTTTATGATTCTGTTTTTTACCGCATTGAACAATGGTACTGCAAGTGCAATGTACTGGGTTTGTGCAGGCTTAGGTTTTGGTACCGGTTTTTGGGCAATATTTGTAACAATAGGGGCTGAGCAGTTTGGTACTAATTTAAGAGCGACTGCTGCTACAACAATTCCTAATATGGTACGAGGAATGCTAACCTTGTTTATTCTACCCTTGTTCAGGTATATGCGTAGTATTTCAGATTATGTAACAGGTGGCTGGATTTCTGCTATTATTATTATGGTAATTACAATAATTGCTGCAATGCTGATTAAGGAAACATTTCACAAAGACTTAAATTATATAGAAGAGTAATTTCTGCGGTTCCGTGCTAACTATTTTATCGAAGGTGAAAATATTGTTGATATTTCTGTAAAAAAAAATCTGTGTAAATTTAAACTATCAGTGGCAAAAAAGATACTCATCATACGTTTCTCTTCCATTGGCGATATCATTTTAACTACGCCAGTAATCCGTTGCCTGCGCAAACATTTGCCCGATGCAAAAATACATTTCTTAACAAAGCAATCCTTTAAAACAATTGTTGCTTCCAATCCTTATATTGATAAGATACATACACTTGGCGATAGTTTTGAATTGATGCTACATGAATTAAAAACAGAAGATTATGACTTCATAATCGATTTGCACCATAATCTTCGTACTCTGCGGATAAAAAATTTTTTAAAAGGAGTAAAGGCATTTTCGTTTAATAAATTGAATTTGGAGAAATTTATTTATACAAACTTTAAAATTAATACCCTTCCTAAAAAACATATTGTTGACCGAAATTTAGAAACTGTAGCTTCATTGGGTGTTATAAATGATGATTTGGGCTTGGATTATTTTATTCCAGCAAAGGATATAATAAAAAATGATGATTTGCCTGCAGCTCATATGCTTGGATACATTGCTATTGTAATTGGAGCCGCATTGGCAACAAAAAAGATGCCATTGCAGAAATTGAAAGAATTATGCAGTTCAATAAGTCATCCCATTATTTTATTAGGCGATAAAAGCGATTTTGAAGAAGGAAGAATAATTGCAGCAGTTGATGATATTAAAGTTTACAATGCATGTGGTAAATTTAATTTAAATGAGTCGGCTGATATTTTGCGAGGAGCTAAATTAGTTATTACTCACGATACGGGATTAATGCACATTGCGGCGGCATTGCAAAAACCCATTATCTCTGTCTGGGGAAATACTGTTCCTGCTTTTGGTATGTATCCTTATTACGGCAAACTTTCGGCTCAGCAATTTGAAATGGTAGGAATAGATAAACTTTGGTGCAGACCTTGCAGTAAAATTGGTTTTGCTAAATGCCCCAGGGGACACTTTAAATGCATGGAATTAATTGCTGTTAATGAAATTGTAAAAATGGTAAACAGCAAGTTAAGTAAATAATAAATATTGTTGATTTGATGTTTATTTACCTAAATAAATTATGAGACACTTTATTATTTTCTTTTTTTTGTTTACTACTTCAACAGTCTTTGCTCAGATTGCTGTGTCAATAAAATGGTTACCAACATTTTCATCTGCTAACAATGATACGCTTTCTTATAATCGGAATAAAAAATTAGTTTGGCCTGAT
>JAYUTC010000065.1:0-2319 GCA_043755395.1 Ferruginibacter sp. | reverse complement strand
CTTTTTCCCTTCCACTTTATGCCCATAAAACTGGCCAATCCATGCGGCTGAAAATAAGATTAGTGATAATATCCATAACGAAATTGGAAATAACAATTCAATAAAATGGCAAATTAGCAAGCAAATGCTGCCAAATAAAAACATACCTACCCATAAAGTTTTACTTAACGAAAAGTAATAAATAATCAATAACGCCAACCCAATCATAGCCACATTCATTTGATGGCCACCTATAAAAAAAGGAAATTTAATGCTATAAAGGAATCCAACAACAGAGAAAAAAATTACCGGAACACAAATCCAGTGAATCGTTTTATTGGTATCATTTTGATGGCTTTCTCCATATTGGGAGAGCCATTGTTGTATAGTAGGCATGGGCAAATCGTTTTAGCAATCCTAAGTTAATCAATCCTTTTAAATGCAACCATATAAGTAAGATAAAACTTAAAAGCAGTAAAAAAATACACGTAATAATTTTTATTTTTACATGCAACTATTTTACGAAATATGTTGTCTTGTAATTGGTTTTTCATAGGATATTGGATTTTAAACGGGGAGAGATTTCCATCTCACCCCTTTTTTTATATTCCCTTGCTACGCCTCAATGTTTATATTTTTATCATTAATCCCCATAAAAAAAGGCCGCAAAATTTGCAGCCTTTTTTATTGAAAATTTTATAACTATATAATTAGCATCGCATCTCCATAACTGAAGAAACGGTATTTATCTTTAATAGCTTTTTTATAAGCTTCCATTACCACATCGTATCCTGCAAAAGCGCAGGTCATAATTAACAAACTTGTTTTTGGCAAATGAAAATTGGTAACCAATGCATCTGCAATAGAAAAATTATAAGGAGGGTGAATGAACATATTTGTCCAGCCTTCTGATGGTTTTAATAATTTTTGAGCAGTAAAAGAAGATTCCATAGCCCTCATTGTTGTGGTACCAACAGAACATATTCTTCTACCGTCAGCTTTTGCTTTATTTACAATGCTACAGGCGGTTTCATCAATACCATAGTATTCAGCATCCATTTTATGTTTGCTTAAATCTTCTACTTCAATTGGTCTAAATGTACCTAAGCCTGTATGTAATGTGACTTCAGCAAAACGCAGCCCTTTAATTTCCAGCCTTTTTATTAATTCCTTACTAAAGTGCAAACCTGCCGTTGGGGCAGCTACTGCGCCTTCATGCTTTGCATAAACAGTTTGGTAACGTTCTTTATCTTCTTCATCAGGCTTACGTTTAATGTATTTTGGTAAAGGAGTTTCTCCCATAAAATCCAGCATCACTCTAAATTCTTCTTCAGTGCCATCCCATAAAAAACGAATGGTACGTCCACGGCTGGTAGTATTGTCTATTACTTCCGCTACCAGTTCATCATTTTCTCCAAAATATAATTTGTTGCCTACACGAATTTTACGGGCCGGGTCAACAATTACATCCCATAAACGGTTGGGTTTGTTTAACTCTCTTAATAAAAACACTTCAATTTTAGCACCTGTTTTTTCTTTACGTCCATACATGCGTGCAGGAAAAACCTTGGTATTATTTACTACCATTACATCTTTGTCATCAAAATATTCAATAATGTCCCGGAAGTTTCTGTTTTCTATTTCGCCTGTTTTACGGTGTATCACCATCATTCGGCTATCTTCTCTTCTTTTGGTTGGGTTTTGTGCAATAAGGTTTAATGGTAGGTCGAATCTGAACTGACTTAATTTCATGTTTATCAATAAGTTTTAATGATAATCAGACCTTGTACTGTAGTTTTTTACAGAGATATGTAGCCATTTAAAGGCACTTATCATGTTACGGCATGATTTTAAAGACCGCGAAGGTAAGGCTTTGTAAGCAGTTTTTAAAGTATAATCTTGTTTATGTAGAATACATTATCTGATCTATAAAATATTTTAATTAGAACCTTATATTTTGTGATATGTTTAGTTCTATGCATCTTTATGAAACAGCTAATCTCTAATCAATTCCATATGTTTAAAAATAACAGGAAAATACTATTAGATATCGTTCTGTTATTTTTGTGCACGGCAGCTTTCTGTCAAAAAAATAATTCAAACAAATATCCAAGTCTATTTTGGGAAATAACAGGCAATGGTTTAAATAAACCCTCCTATCTTTTTGGAACAATGCATGTCAGTAATAAAATGGTGTTTCATTTAAGTGATTCCTTTTACTATGCCATGAAAAGTGTGGATGCTGTTGCACTAGAACTAAACCCGGATTTATGGCAGGGGCAAATGGTAAGCCTTGATAAAGTAAAACAGCATTACACTGATTATACCAAGCCTGCCGGT
>JAYUTC010000064.1:0-2319 GCA_043755395.1 Ferruginibacter sp. | reverse complement strand
TTTGCAAGCTTGGCTACATCACCAAACCATATCAGGTAAACGATATAGAAATAAGCAATACCGCTTATCAGGCCCCAAATCCAACTTTGTGTTTCCTTACCATATATTGCTTCGCCAATGTAACCGGTAACCAGCATAACTACAGACGCCGCAATCAGTTGCCACAGTAAGCCAATCTTAGCACCTGCTTTTTTGGTAATTAAATAAAACTCTACACACATTAAAGGAACAGTAAGAATCCAGTCAACATAACGGAAAAATACCGGTGACTCTCCTGTTTCCAGATTGTAACCCCGCATGTAATAGTAATGCACGGCAGCAATAAAGGTGATGAGCCCGGAAACAAGAATGGACGTCCTCCATTTTTTGTCAACATTGGACATTTCAAAAAAGAAAAAAACGCAGGCAGCCATCATGGCCATTGTGCCTACAAAAAAAGTAAATGCAACATAATTGTTGTTTGCAATCGCATGGACTTGCAGTAGATTTTGAAACATGATTAAAATTTTTGTTTAAAAGAAATGATGTTTTTGAATCAAGCCCTAAACATTATCTGTTTAAGAGTCTTTATAACATGTTTAAACAATAACTTTTTGGAAAGGTTTGAATTTTTGAAAAAAAGGGAAGGCAGGTCTTATTAATTTTTATTTTAATGTTTTTAAAGTTTTCAGATGCCTTTAAAAAAAAGAAAAGTTCAATGGAGACATTATGCCAAAGGGAAATTCCGGATGTATAACCAATTAGAACTTGGCAGAACAATTAGTACAATTATTATGTTTGATAAAAAGAGTTATAAAACTATACGGAATGGTGCTAAACAAACAATACAATAAGCTTTACCAAAAATTGCTCTCGGATAAAGCCAAAAGGAGAAGTGAAACAGTTATTTTGATCATTGCCATTGCAAGTTTCCTTATTCATCTTACCATTATATACCTGGTGGATTTCGGTATTATTTCTTTTAACACAACGTCAGATTTACTAAAAAACCCTATAGCAGCTATCTATACTCCTTTTTCTTTTATCCTGGTATATGAAGTATATCTGCTGATTCATTATCTTCCAAAATCTTTTACCACGTACATCAGCAAGCAATATGAAATTATTACGCTTATTATTATCAGGCGTTTGTTTAAAGATCTTTCCTCCTTGTCGCTTTCAGATGAGTGGTTCAAAATTAAATACGATCTGCAGTTTACCTATGACCTGTTAGCAGCAATACTCCTGTTTTTTCTAATTTACCAGTTCTTGAAACAAAGTAAAAAAGTATACAGAACAGATGAAAAAGACGAACGCCATTCTAAAAGTATAGACAGGTTTATTAAATTAAAAAAAGTAGTAGCCTTCTTTTTAGTGCTCGTAATCATTTTCGTTGCTGTTTATTCGTTTCAGCAATGGTTTTTGGGCGCTATCAGCCAATCAGCTGATACAAGTGTTCCTTTCAAAAATATAAATAACATTTTTTTTGAACAGTTTTTTACCATTCTAATTATTACAGATGTTATTTTATTACTATTTTCTTTTTTTCATACCGACGAATTTCACAAGGTTATCAGAAATTCGGGTTTCATCATTTCTACTATCCTGATCAGGCTATCATTTTCGGTAAGCGGCCTGCTAAATACAGTGCTGATTGTTGCTGCCATTATTTTTGGACTCTTAATACTTTTTATACATAATAAATTTGAAGCGTACATTGCAGAAGAAAAAAAGATGCTTTAGTGGCTAATAAGTATTAACAGGTTTATGTTGCAGCTTATGCATTATCTTACAATATAAATATTATACAAACCTATTTTTATGAAAAATTTAAACGCAATAGGCCTTGATAGCAAGAAATCAGCTGAATTAGCTGAAAAGCTAAACATACTTCTTGCTGATTATTCCATTTTTTATCAAAACACCAGAGGCTATCATTGGAATGTTAAAGGAGAAAAATTCTTTGAGCTTCATTTAAAATTTGAAGAATTATATAATGACCTGTTATTTAAAATTGACGAAGTAGCAGAAAGGATATTAACACTTGGTCATGCTCCCAATCATAATTATTCTGAATACAAGAAACTATCTAAAATTACTGAAAGCCCGAAGCTATCCGATGGAAAAAAGGCAATTGAGAATATTTTAAATTCTTTTAAGTTAATTATTTTAATTCAACGTGACTTACTTACATTATCATCCAATATGGGTGATGAAGGTACAAATGCCCTTATGAGTGACTACATAAGAGCGCAGGAAAAACTTGTTTGGATGTATTCTTCATTTTTGAGCAAATAAAATACCTGCTGATAACCTGGGCTCTGTGCAAGCCTGTCAGAA
>JAYUTC010000063.1:0-2322 GCA_043755395.1 Ferruginibacter sp. | reverse complement strand
TTTTGTAAAAGTGATGCAGGAATATCTTCTGTATCATCCAGCTCCACCGCTTTTTGTATTACCGGGGCTTTAGTTTGCCCCCATGCCATTAAAATTATTTTTTTACTTTTTAAAATAGTGCTTATGCCCATAGTAATGGCCATACGGGGCACATCACTCATATTGCCAAAGTCGTATGCATTGGCAATACGGGTGCTGTTATCTAATGTTACCAATCTTGTTTTGCTGTACATCCCACTGCCCGGCTCATTAAAACCAATATGGCCATTTACGCCAATGCCTAATATTTGCAGGTCTAAACCACCTGCTGCTTCAATTTGTTTTTCATAATTAATGCAATGTTCTTTTACTTTATCTTTTGCAATTAATCCATCGGGCAGGTGATAATTTTCCGGATTGATATCCGTATGTTCAAATAAATTCTTCCGCATAAAGTAATGGTAGCTTTGCAGCGCATCTTTCTCCATGGGATAATATTGGTCTAAATTAAAAGTGATCACATTTTTAAAACTCAATCCTTCTTCTTTATGCATGCGTACCAAATGTGCATATAAAGTTTTGGGTGATGAGCCGGTAGCAAGACCGATAACTGTTTTTTTTCCTTCACTTTCTTTTTGCTTTATCAGATCTGCAATTTGCTGCGCTACAAATGCAGAACCACTATTGGAACTGGGAAATATTTTTACTGCAATTTTTTCTAAGGAGTCAATCATATAAAATATAAGAGTGTTTACAAAAACAGGTATAAATGACTTAAAAGTTAAAAAACGAAGATAAGTGTTAAAGCAAATATGTTATACTATATTTATTAATTTTATTTAGATAATACTCCTGTTTTTTAAATTATTTATATATTTGTTGTTACTTAATTTTATAATTGATGCCAAATAAATCCCACACCTTTATTAGTGAGTTTAATGCTACCGGGCTTTCCAGCATAGCTATAAAAGACGTAACCCGGAAGAAGCGGATCATTGCTCAAATGAGTACTAATGATGATATTACCATTAATGATGTATCAGAGTCACTAAACATAAGTATACCCAAAGCATCTGAATTAATTGGGAGTCTTTTAAAAGAAGGCTTTATAAAAGAAACCGGAAAACGTTCTGTTGGTAAGGGTCGGAATGCTTCTTTTTATTCATTACGAAGTGAAGGTTGCTATTTTTTGGGTGTAGAAATTAAAAAATATAAGATCAATATTGGAATAATGGGTTTTGATAAGGTAATAGTAAAATCAAAACTGGATATTCCTTTTTTATACCAGGAATCCGGAGAATCATTGAAGGAAATAATTGCAATTATTAATGATTTTTTAAATGAAATTAAAATTGATAAAAGTAAAATAGCGGGGGTAGGTATTAGTATAGCGGGAAGAATAAATGTAAGAACAGGTGATATACTTACTATTTATCATTTTGGCGATGCGCCAATAAAATCTATTTTAGAAAAAGAACTTGGGTTACCGGTATTTATAGATAACGATTCCAGAACAATTGCTTATGGTGAATTTCATTTTGGTAAACGTAAACAGGAGAATGACGTTTTAGTAATGAACTTTGATTACGGAATGGCTATTGGAATTTTTGTTAAGGGGAAACCGGTTTACGGCGCCAGCGGATATGCCGGGGAATTGAGTCACATCCCGCTTTTTGACAATGAATTAATTTGTTTTTGTGGAAAAAAAGGTTGCCTGGAAACTGAAGTATCCGGGTTTGCATTTATTAGAAAGATTACTGCATTAATGGAAAAAGGTTCCAATAGTTTTTTGCAAAAAGTACTTGCAGAAAAGGGATTTATTGAAATTGAAGATATAATTTTTGCAGTCGAAAAAGGCGATAATTTAACCCTGCAGGTTTTAAGTGAAGTAGCTGAAAAACTTGGCCGCGGATTAGCCATTACCATAAACATATTTAATCCCGAACTTATAATAATTGGAGGCAGCCTGAGTGCCTTGGGTGAGCCATTATTGCTGCCATTAAAGACAGCCATCATAGAATATTCCTTAAACCTGGTAAATAAAGATACCAGTGTCGTGATTTCTAATTTGCAATATAAGGCAGGCCTTTTGGGTTGCTGCCTCTTTGTTAGAGATAAAATATTAGGGCTGGTTACATTTTAGCAGGTATATATTATTAAAATATTTTAATAATAGAATGTGGATAAAAAAATAATTTCATTTATTGCTATGCAATTTGAAATTATGTATTTTTATTCTTTATTCCTCAAAACTAAATCATTGCTTATGACCAGAATTTCCATTTTCCTGCTCTTCCTCTTTGTGGGATCAAACGTATTTGCTCAGACCCGCCAACTAAATGG
>JAYUTC010000062.1:0-5847 GCA_043755395.1 Ferruginibacter sp. | reverse complement strand
TTTTAAATAATCTTGTTAACCACTCCTCAACCTCATCTTCATTTATAGCCTGACAAATAGGTGATTTTTCATTGGTGATTTTCTCAAAAATATCCGGCCTGCCATTTGCAATTAAGGGACGGCCAGTAAGCATCGAAAAAAGTCCAGCTCCAACCCATTGATTACCTAACTGATCAAACGCAACATCACAATTTTCAAAATGAACGGTTAATTCTTCTACACTTACTTGCTGCTTCCAACTAATAAAAGGTGTTAATCCGTATTGATTACAAAGCTCTTTTGCTTCAAGCAGGTCCTCCCCTTTATTAAAAAATATAATTTCAACTTCATTTGCCTTTATTTTATTAGATTTTAAAAAATTACTAATCCCTTTTATCATAATATCATTTCTCTTATTGGAATTACGGTTATTTAAATAAAAAAAACGGGTGATATTTAGAATAACAAATTTTTCTTTTTCTATTGTTAGTTCTTGATAGGGAAATTTATCACAATCAAAGCCTCTTAATTCCAGACGTTTAAATTTTTGGCCTTTTTTTATTTCATTCAACAATTTATCGGATTGGGGATTGATACCTGTGGGATAATAATTAACTACCTCGGCCCTTCTTATTCCGCTTCGCTGATAACCAATCAGGCGTTTAAAAAATATATCTGCTAAAAAAGAAGGCAATATCCTGTTAAAAATATCAACCTGTTGCCGTAAGGAATTACGAAATATATTTATTTGTTTATAATCAGCAAGAATATCAAGATCATACCCTGCTAAAATGTTTATAACCATTTTTCCTTTTTGCATAAACCCGCCCAAAGAAATCCAATGCCCATTTAAAATAATGATATCAAAAGTATTCAGGTATTGTATCATTTTTTTAAAACACCACCCCGGAAAAGAGAATTTAAATGTTTGCATATCCGGGCTTATCGGTTTTTCAATAATCCAATCAGGATAATTATTTTGCAATTCCTTATCCCAGGATTCGGGTCTGTTTAACAAATAGCTTTTTTCAACATCTACAATAAAAGTAACATTATACCCGCTTTTCTTAAACTCCTTTGCAAAATAATAGGGCAGATTATTCATATTGCCCAAAAAAACAATTTTCATTTGTGTATAGCGTCTTAATTATGCGCTACAAAAATAAACCTTCATTTTTAATTCTTAATTCTTAATTCATTGCCTACGGGTTACCTTTGCAGGCTATGCATTACGCTTCAGTTGAAAATATCAGTAAATCGTTTGGAATACGAACTCTTTTTAAAAATATCTCTTTTTATGTGGAAGAAGGTGATAAAATTGCTTTTGTTGCACGTAACGGCAGTGGCAAATCTACCTTATTAAAAATAATTGCAGGATTAGACCACGCCGATAGCGGAACAGTATGGGTGCATAAGGATATTAAAGTAATTATGCTGCAACAGGATACTCACTTTGAAGAAGAAAAAAGCATTTGGGATAATGTACTTCGATTAGATAATCCGGTGGTAAAAGTGGTTAAAGAATACGAGTTATGCCTGGAAGAAACGCCTGATGATATTGATAAACTAACCGACCTGATGTCTCGTGTAGATGAACTGAACGCCTGGAACTTTGAAAGCGAACTCAAGCAAATTTTAGGAAAACTTAATCTGCATCACCTGAATGAACCCATTAAAAATTTAAGTGGCGGCCAACGCAAAAGAGTAGCCTTAGCACAATCATTAATTGAAATGCAATTGCATGAAGGCAAATGTTTGCTGATATTAGATGAACCCACCAACCATTTGGATGTAAGCATGATTGAATGGCTGGAAGATTATTTGAGTGCACAAAAAGTAACATTGCTGCTGGTAACCCATGATCGTTATTTTTTAGATGCTGTTTGCAACGAAATACTGGAAATGGATGAAGAAAAAATATTTACTTATAAAGGCGATTACGATTATTTTTTAGAACAAAAGAGTTTACGGCAGGAAGTACAGGCCAGCGAACTGCAAAAAGATAAAAATATTTTTAGAAAAGAATTAGAGTGGATGCGCAAGCAACCAAAAGCAAGAACAACAAAAAGTAAAAGCCGCCAGGATGCATTTGCAGTGGTTGAAGAAAGGGTAAGTCTTAAAAAAGAAGATGCTGAAGTAAGCCTGCAGGTAAAAATGACCAGGCTGGGCGGAAAGATTCTGGAGATGAAAAAAATTAATAAAAGCTATGGCGATAAAGTATTAATAAAGGGATTTGATTATACATTTAAAAGAGGCGAACGGGTAGGTATTGTTGGTAAGAATGGTGTTGGTAAATCTACCTTTTTAAAAATTGCATTGCACCAGGAAAAACCAGACAGTGGTAAAATTAATCATGGTGATACTGTAGTTTTTGGCAACTTTGACCAGGAAGGATTAAAGTATAAGGAAGATAAACGGGCAATAGAATATGTAAAAGATTTTGCTGAATTTTTTCCTTTGGCAGATGGCAGTAAAATTAGTGCCAGCCAGTTTATGGAAAAATTTGGTTTTAGTGCAGAGCAACAATACACACCGCTGAGCAAATTAAGTGGTGGCGAAAGAAGAAGGCTGCATTTATTGAGTGTATTATTTGTAAACCCTAATTTTTTAATTTTAGATGAGCCTACCAACGATTTGGATTTACAAACCCTGCGAACACTGGAGGAATTTTTATTGGATTTTCCCGGTTGTATTTTAATTGTTAGTCACGACAGGTATTTTATGGATCGAATGGTAGATCATTTATTTGCATTTGAAGGCGAAGGGGTAATAAAAGATTTTCCCGGCAATTACAGCCAATACCGTGAAGCGCTTGCCAATGAAAAATTTACAGGGTATGAAGTAGTTGCAGAAAAAGTTGCGGTTGCAGATGAAATTATTGTGAAACAAAAAAACAACAACGAACAAAAAAAATTATCTTTTAAAGAAAAAAACGAATTTGAAACAGTAGAGAAAGAAATACCTGCATTACAAAAAGAAAAAATAATACTTGAAGAAAAAATGAACACCGGTAGTTTAAACTTTGAAGAATTACAAAAAACTGCAGCAAGAGTTGGAGAAATAGTAGCACAGTTAGATGAAAAAGAAATGCGCTGGTTAGAGTTGAGTGAAAGAATTTGATTAACTTTCTGTTTCAAAACCCGATTGCATGAACCAACGCTTTTATTCACTCGATGTTTTTAGGGGTGCCACTGTGGCGCTGATGATTCTTGTAAATAATCCAGGCAGTTGGGGCCATATATTTTCCCCGCTGGAACATGCCAGCTGGCATGGCTGCACACCTACCGATTTAGTTTTTCCGTTTTTTTTATTTGCTGTAGGTAACGCCATGGCTTTTGTAATGCCCAAATTAGAGGCAGCAGGAGAAAGTGCCTTTTGGCAAAAAATTATAAAAAGAACTATTATCATTTTTTTAATTGGTTTATTTTTAAACTGGTTTCCGTTTATTAAATATGATGACGCCGGAAATATTGTTGGCAAACCATTTGAAACCCTTCGCATTTTTGGTGTGTTGCAGCGTATTGCCATCAGTTACTTTTTTGCATCTGTAATTGTCCATTTTTTTAAAGTAAGAGGTGCGTTTGTTGCCAGTGCATTTATTTTATTGTTCTATTGGTTTTTATGTGTGGCTGCAAATCCATCCGATCCTTTTAGTATTACCGGCTGGTTTGGAACAAACATAGATAAAAGCCTGTTAGGTGAAAGCCATATGTATCATGGCGAGGGTATTGCCTTTGACCCCGAAGGCCTGATGAGCACATTTGCTGCAATTGTACAGGTTGTTTTAGGTTATTTAGTGGGCAATTATATTGTACAAAAAGGTAAAACGCAGGAAATGCTGAATGGTTTGTTTGTAGCAGGCTGTGTATTAATATTTGCAGGGTTTTGCTGGGATATGGTTTTTCCTATCAACAAAAAAATATGGACAAGCAGCTATGCAATTTACACTACCGGTCTTGCCCTGTTAATTTTATCGGTGATGATTCATCTGATAGAATTTAAAAACAATAAAGGTTTATGGAGCCGCTTTTTTGATGTGTTTGGGAAAAATGCTTTATTCATTTTTGCAATGAGCGGTATACTACCCAGATTAATGGGATTGATTAGAATTAATAATGGCTTTACTATTGATGGTAACCCTAAATATACTTCACCCTTCAATTGGTTTTACGAACATATTTGTAAACCCATCTTTCCATCACTACCCAATATTGGTTCCTTAGTTTATGCGCTGTGCTTTATTACCATGATGTGGTTTTTTGCATGGCTGCTGGACAGGAAGAAGATTTATATTAGGGTGTAAATATTTTATACCTATCACCTAATTAATTTTAAATTTTAGTGCTTTGCATTATTGTACAATAATTCTTTATTGAATTTTTATATAAAACGGTTCGGTAGTCTTTGTCAAAATGATTATCCAATTTTTATTACCCCATCACTTATCTCCATTATATAAGCTTCCAACTCTATATTAAATTGCCTTTGATAAGCAACAGTTGTTTGAGTAATAAATTTATCAATCGCTTCCTCTCTTATTATATTAATGGTGCAACCACCAAAACCTCCTCCCAGCAGCCTTGCCCCTATAACATTTTCGTTGGCCCTTGCCTGTTCTACTAAAAAATCCAACTCAGTACAGCTAACATTGTACAGTTTGCTTAAGCCTTCATGCGTAGCATACATCAGTTTGCCAAAACCTGTTAAATCATTTTGCTGCAATAGTTCAGCAGCTTTTTTTGTACGGGCAATTTCTTCCACCACATATTTACAGCAGGCATAAATCTCAGGGGCCATTTTATCTTTATGCAATGCTATATCGGCTGCACTTTTTATATCCCTGAATGATGGTACGCCCAGCTCCTTTTTTAAAATACCCAACCCCTCTTCACATCTTGTACGGCGCACATTGTATTCGCCACTGGCCAGGGAATGATGTACTTTACTATTAAGCAAAACAATTTTGTAACCATTTAATGGTATTGGGAAATACTCATGTGTAATGTTTTTACAATCCAGTAAAATAACCTGGTCTTTTTTTCCATTTAAATTGGCATACATATCCATGATGCCGCATTTTACATTGGGGAAATTATGCTCGGCACGCTGGCAAAGTAAAGCCAGCTCTACACGGGTTAATCCAAAATTAAAAATATCATTTAAGGCAAATGCCAAACCGCCTTCCACTGCAGCAGATGAACTCATACCACTACCTTGGGGAATATCACCACCAAAAACACAATCAAAACCTCCTGCTGTTTTACCCATCAATACAAATTCGTTTACCACACTCAACACATAATTTTTCCATCTATCGGCCCTTCTTATTTCATCAATCCTTATCGATAGTGATTCCTCAAAATCTAAAGCATAAAAATTTATTATACCCGTGTGGTTGGGGGCTACAGCATAATACACCCCTTTGTTTATAGCGGCAGGCATTACATAGCCATCGTTATAATCAATATGCTCTCCAATTAAATTAATACGGCCCGGTGAATAATATAGATTGGGCGCTGTAGAAAATTTTTGGTTGAAAACATTTAAAACATTTGTTGCAATACTATTCATCTAACTAAGGTAAATAAGTAAGCTTATAAGTTGTAGTGAAATTTGTTGATGACCCAGGGGTTAAAACCTGTAATCCTATTCCGTTATTAAAAGCATCCGGTGCAGCACTAAGGTTTTCAATAGCAATACTTTTTCGATGTGGTGGAGTATAAATCTGCAGATAAGGATAAGTTTTCTCCGGATATATTTCCAGCTGTATTTTTTTTGATGGATCTCTTAATACACACATAGGCTGACACTCTGCAAAATTTACAACAAAGCAATTATCAAATGCAGTACTACCTATTTTTTTAATAG
>JAYUTC010000061.1:0-2335 GCA_043755395.1 Ferruginibacter sp. | reverse complement strand
GCTCCCTTTTGCCGTTCCTTTAACGTCAAATATTTTGTTCCATGTTTTTAAGGCAGGGGCAAAAAAAGCGATATCATCACTGTAAATCCGGCTGTTTTCAAATTTCCCATCAAGGTAAACACTGTGTAAAAAATCATTCATACTGCTATTGAATCCTTCATATTTCATAGCATAGTAATTACCCAGCCGGCTTTTGTTTGTAATCAGGTTAAGGTTTTTAAACTCCATTATATCAGGAGTAAATTTCATTTTTGATTCTAACTTTTTTAATTCAAATCCACTTCTTTCTTTTGTAGATAAATCCACATCAACAAAAATGGTATCATTTACAATTTTTGTATTTTTAAGATTTCCATTTATTGAAGCAAACTTCAGGTGCTGCCCGTCAAACCTGTTTGTATAAGGCAATCTTTCTGTTTCCTTTTCATTTTGAAAGCTTCCCTCATAAATAGCAGTGTTTTTTACATTTATAACCCAGCCATCATTATTCCATTTATATTTTAACGGAGCAGAAACTTTAATTGAAGTTATTGTGGTATCATTTATTGGTGGTCTGTTACCAGTATAATCACTTTGAGAAAAAATGGGTTTAATTAAAATGATACTGTTTATTGCTATTATTTTTTTTGAAAGGTCAATGGTGTCTGCATTTATATCAAGTTTTTTTATGGCAACATTAATATCATGACCTACCCATTTATCTGTTTGATTAAACCGGACATTTTCAAGTGATAAAACTTTTAAATCAAAGGATATTCCATTTTTTGATGAAGAGCTTTTTTGAGGAGAAGAAAAATAATCTATCAGAAACTGGTAATTCCAAACAGAATCTGTTCTGTTTAAATTAAGTGACACATTACTTAAGCTTATATATTTTAAAATGGCTTTATCTTTTAAAAAAAACCAGTCGGTAATATTAACTTTTGCAGTACCGGCATATAATAAAGTGTCTTTCCTTCGGTCTTCAACTAATATACCTTCAATTAACATTTTGTTAAAAAGAGAAAAATCCACATGGTTTATTAAAACTTTTGTCTGTAAATTTTGAGAAAGTTTTTCTGTGACTCTTTTAACCAGATAATTTTGAACCGGAGATAAATTTATAATACCCCAGGAAAATATAAGCAGAAATAAAAAGAAAAGAAAGAACCCTAACTTTTGTATAAATTTTGTAAAAACATAAATCCACATCGTTATCCAGCCTATTAATAATATATAAAAAAGCCATTTATGATCTGTATAAATAAAAAAAAGCATGGCTCCAAGCACCAGCCAAAATAGTAGTGTAAGTGAAATCCATTTTAATATGTTAATGCTTTTGCTCAGGGTGTTATTCAATTATTACAAAAATAATCTTTCGCCAGTTAAGGGCAAATTCAATACCAATATTTACATTTAATTTGAATAAGTGATAAACAAGGGCCTTGTTTTTATGAAATTAAGTTCTTTGGCACGAGAAATACAGTAATAATTGTCTTATTTAGTAGCAGTTTGTTTAAAATAATAACCTATGTTAAAGCTAAACATTCTATTGCGGATATTTCTTAGATCATTTTCTTCATTATTATTAATACTTGCCAGCCCATGCAAATAGCCTATTTCTATAAACCCCTTTTTTATATGATATCCCATACTCGCATTAAGGCCTAAATCAAACCAACCTAATTCGCCATAACCAAATTTCAATTTTTTTGAACTCGTAACATTGTTATTATCCGTTTCTTTTAATCTGCCAAAATTGGTAAAGCCAAAATCGGGTCCCAGGCTCACGGAAATAGAATTGGCGCCCTGTGGAAAATCAATGCTTAAAGAGGGTACTAAATCAAGATATGTAATTGAATATTGTTCTTTTTTATTAGAACCGGTTATTGGATTTACAATAAATCCTCTTTGATTAATCATTACTGACGGAGAAAAATGCAATACGCCTTCAAATGGCACTTTAGCCAAAACACCAATTCCGAATCCATTTGTATAGCCCGTTGGTTGTTTCACACCAGCATATACAGCTTTAGCCGTTGAAAAATTCCAACCACCTTTTACTGCAACTTTTACCTGGCCATTTACATTAAGCAGTAATAAAGAAGCCATAAATACCGATATACTTTTTTTCATACTTTAAATAATTGGGGGCAAATGTACAATTTTAATAAGTGTAATGTTTGCGTGATTAATGCAGCATTTTAATCTTATTTACTTATTTGTTCATTAAAGGATTTTAATTTGCCTTTTGCAATAGATAGATTTTTCCAGTTTGAAGCAGTTATTAATTTAGCAATATAAATTACCTGCCCCACATGGTAAGGGTAATGTGCCAGTTGCCGGTTAATGACAT
>JAYUTC010000060.1:0-2336 GCA_043755395.1 Ferruginibacter sp. | reverse complement strand
TGTAACAAGGTTTGCCATCTTTTGTTTCATTCATTACATAATCCACCGTTTTATCTAATTGCTCTTTATTGATAGCGCCGGTAATTATATCAGTCGTTTTATCACCATAAGGCCATACTATGGAATCGGAATTAATTGCAGGTACAGTTGGAATAAAAAATGCTTGTGCTTTTATTTCCGCTTCGCTAAAATCATTCACAATGGTACAACCAATCCCCTTTCTATAAATTGTTTTTCTTTTTGCAAATCCCCATACTGAACCGGTAACAGAAGAATCTTTTTCATTAACTGTAAAAGTACCCAGTGAAAGTGGAAAACTTCCTAAATCCTCTCTAAGTATATCTTTAGGGTTGCGATGCTGCAGATAAACCGCCGAAC
This sequence comes from Ferruginibacter sp., assembly GCA_043755395.1. Taxonomy (GTDB): domain Bacteria; phylum Bacteroidota; class Bacteroidia; order Chitinophagales; family Chitinophagaceae; genus Ferruginibacter. Next base: position 1,958 of record JAYUTC010000060.1, on the reverse strand, counting down.
ACATATTTTTAGAACCATAGCCGCTGATGATTGGGAAAGCCCTCCATGCATATCTTACACCAAAAATAATTAGCAGCATTAATAAAAATAAAAAAGACCTTTTAATGATTTTACGAATTTTCATACAAATATTTTTAGGTTAAATGGGGATTATATAATAAGTTATATTCAATACTTACTGAAATTCATTTATTTTAAAAAAACAAAAATAAAAAATTAAACAGCAAAATGTATAGCTATTGTTAGTAGTGTATCTGTATTTAACAATGCTGTGTATGTAAGGTACAATATTGCGGCAATTGACTAAAAATAAAAGTAATAATATCAAAGGGCTTATTACTTACCTGACCAAAAACAGGTTTTTATATGATTTTAACCAGTTTTATTTTATTAATTTCCCTTACTTTACTTATTAATTAATATTGTATTTAAATGAAAAAATATTTTATTGCCTTTTTGCTGGTTCAATTATGCATTACAACATATGCCCAAAGTATTGAAGATGCAAAAAAGATGTTGTACTACGAAAGATTTAAATCTGCAATTAAAATACTTGAACCTATTGTAAATGCTTCAGGTTCTAATGCGGAAGCCGCCTATTGGTTAGGTGAGGCTTATTTGCAGCAGCAAAAACCCGACATTGAAAAGGCCAAAGGTATCATTAATAAAGCTTTGCATTCAAACGCAGATAATGGATTTTTAAATGCATCTCTTGGTCACATTGCCATAAAGGAAAACAAACCGGAAGAAGCTAAAGGAAAGTTTATTACCGCGGAAGCTAATGCCGGTAAAAATCCGGATATTCTTTTGGCCATAGCCAAAGCTGCTATTGATATAAAAAATGGTGAAAGTAATTTTGAATATGCAATTACAGTATTGAATAAAGCTCTTTTATTAAAAAAAGTTGATAAACCCATTGCATTTATTTTAATGGGCAATGCTTACCGTAAGTTATTTAATGGAGGGGAAGCTTTCAATAATTACCGCAATGCACTGGAAGTGGATCCAAAAAATGCGCTGGCATTTGTGCGGATGGGTAAAATATACCAAACGCAACGCAATGATATAGTTATGGTTGATTATTATACAAAAGCAGTGGAAGCTGACCCTTTTTATGCACCTGCTTACTTTGAATTATATGATCATTACTCATACAGGGATATAAATAAAGCTAAAGATTACCTTGATAAATATATTGCTAATTCAGATGCTGATTGCAATACAGAATTATTTGCAACAGATTATCTTTTCAGAAGTGGAAAATACAATGAAGCGCTGTCCAGATCTGCCCAATTAGCATTAGGAAATTGCAATGCCGAAATTGGCCTGCGCCTTAAAGTTGTAAATGCCTATTGTTATTTAAGGTTAAAAGATTCTATAAATGCAAAAATGAATATTAAAGCTTTTATGCAGGATGTTCTTCCTTCTAATATTTTTACTACCGATTATGAAATAGCTGCAAAAATCCTGACTTTATTTCCAGGTGAGGAAGCAAAAGCAATTGAGTATAACAATAAAGCCTTTGAAATGGATAGTGCAGGAAGAGTTGGGTACATTATGCAAATTATAGCCCTTTACAAAAAATTAAATGATACTCAAAAAATAGCTTCCAGCTGGGACCGGCTTTTTACTGTAAAGGCCAGACCATCAAATCTTGATTTGTATAACAGGGCATTGTCACATATGGCTATTAATAATTATGCTTTTGCAGATAGCCTGTGGCAACAATACAAAGAAAAATATCCCGATCAGATTTATGGTTATACTTACAGGATAAAATGCAATGAAGCAATGGATACCAGTACTACTATGCCTATTGGTCTGGCTGTACAACATTGGGAAAACATGGTGGTATTTGCAGCAAAAGACACTATAAAATATAAAGCACAGCTGGTATCCAGCCTGTATAAATTGGTTGTGTATTATGTAAACATCAAAAAAGAAATACCTAAAGCCAT
>JAYUTC010000059.1:0-5869 GCA_043755395.1 Ferruginibacter sp. | reverse complement strand
AACAGTCTTTTTTTGTATTTAAATGCAGGAAGTAATATTATTACAAAAAATAAAAAAGCAATTAATTTTTTTTCGATTGTTGAAACAAGCGGGGGTTTTTATACAGAAGCTGGAGTAGGGTATAAAATCAACATTTCAAAAAAGAGTAATGTTTTTTTTAGTCTTGGAACTACAAAGAAAAATGTTCGGCAAACAGGATTTTCTGAAGATGTTTATGGTATGCCCGGAGTTTTAGATACGCATTATAAATTTAGTCGTACCTCTTTTAGAATGGGTTATCAGTTTTAAGAATCTATAAATTTTAAATTCCTTTTCACCCCATTAAATTTACTTCTTTTCAAAGGGGAATTTTTAAAAATGATTTTAAAAGATTCTTCCGTAAGTTCTTCCCAATCATTACTGCTAAAATTTAAAACAGCAGGTATCGGTTTAAAATTAATTTCGCTGGCAGGTTTGCTAAAGCGGTTCCAGGGGCACACATCCTGGCAGGTATCGCAGCCAAACATCCAGTTGTCAAATTTCCCTTTCATGTCACCGGGTATCAATGCATCTTTTAATTCAATGGTAAAATAACTGATGCATTTACTGCCATCTATAACCTTATCGGGTAATATGGCATCTGTTGGGCAGTTGTCAATACAACGGGTGCAGGTGCCACAATAATCTTTTGCAAAAGGAGCATCGTATTCCAGCTCAATATCAATAATAAGTGTAGCGATAAAAAAGAAACTGCCACTTTGTTTATTGATCAGGTTTCCGTTTTTACCCACCCAGCCCAATCCACTTTTCTGTGCCCAGGCTCTTTCTAAAACTGGGGCACTGTCCACAAAACCACGTCCATTCATATCGCCAACTTCCTGCTTTAATTTTAATATCAGCTCTTTTAAATTCTCCCTTATCACTTCATGATAATCGTTGCCGTAGGCATACTTGGCAATCTTTGGAACATTGTTTTTTTGTTTTGCTTCCGGATAATAATTCATCATTAAAGTGATAACAGACTTAGCTCCGGCAACTAACTTAGAAGGATCTATCCGCAAGTCAAAATAATTTTCCATGTACTGCATTTTGCCGTGCATTCCTTTATTCAGCCATTGCTCCAGTCGCCGGGCATCTTCGTTTAATACCTGTGCCTTAGCAATACCGCAGTAATCAAAACCAAGATCAGCTGCTGCATCCTTAATAATATTAGTCACTTTTCCGGGGCTCACTATTTAATATTTTTTTTAGAATTAATAATATCCTTACATTAGCGTACTCTATAACCAAACCCCTTTTAACCACTTATGAAGTATCCAGCTAAATACCTCCCGGTATACCTCTGTTTATTATTTTGCCAATACAGCGTTTTAGCGCAGGACAAATTACCAATAAAATTTGGTAAGGTAACCCTGGAAGATTTTAATGTACAATCTCCGTTAATTGATTCTAACACCAATGCGGTGGTTGTGGCGGATGTTGGCAATTCAGAATTTATTGCTAATACCAGTGATCTTACTTTTTCCTTAACCTTTAAAGAAAAAAAGAGAATCAAGATCATTAATAAAAATGGCTTTGATGCAGCTACTATTACCATACCACTATATGTAGGCAATGGAGGAAAAATGGAAAAACTGGAAGACCTTGATGCCTATACTTACAATATTGAAAATGGTAAAGTAGTGTCAACAAAGGTGGAGAGATCTGCTGTATTTACAGAACAGCATAACAAGAACTGGATGTATAAAAAATTTACTTTCCCTGCTCTAAAAGAAGGAAGTATCATTGAATATTCCTGCCAGGTAAAATCTGATTTCTTTTTTAATCTTCAGCCATGGACATTCCAGGAAGAATACCCCGTGTTATGGAGCCAGTATGAAGCAGGCATCCCCGAATTTTACAACTATGTAATTCTTTCACAGGGTTATCAGCCTTTTTTTATAAATAAGGTTGATAATTCACGAACATCCTTTTCTTTTACGGAACGTGTGGAAAGAGACGGTGGTGGTTTGAAAGGCAATATCAGTTCCGGGTTAAATAACTTTAAAGTGGAAGGCACAATAGATTATCATACCTGGGTGATGAGGAATGTGCCGGCACTTAAAGAAGAACCATATACTACCACCCTTAGTAATTCTATTGCCAAAATTGAATTTCAACTTAACCGGGTGGTATTTCCAAATTCAATGCCCCATAATTATATGGATAGCTGGGAAAAAGTAAGCGAAGAACTGATGACCGATGAAGAGTTTGGCATACCTATTAATAAGGCTAATAACTGGCTGGATGATGAAGTGAACAGTATTGTAAAAAATGCAGCCACACCAAAAGAGAAAATCAAAAAAATATATGAATACATAAGGGATAACTACACCTGCAGCGATCATAATGGCATGTATGTACATACCGGGTTGAAGAATGTGGTTAAGAATAAAAATGGTTCAGTTGGCGATATCAATTTACTGTTGATAGCAATGTTGCGTAATCAAAAAATTACAGCCGATCCTGTAATTCTTAGTACAAGAAATCACGGATTTACACATGAATTTTATCCATTGATGGGCAGATATAATTATGTAATAGCACAGGTAAATATTGATAATGATATTTTATACCTGGATGCAACAGAACCCAGGCTGGCATTTAATAAATTGCCTTTGCAGCTATATAATGGCCATGCCAGGATTATTACAAATGCAGCAACACCGGTTTACTTTATTGCAGACTCATTAAAAGAGTCTGCCAATACAATGGTGTTTATTACAAACAATGATAAGGGTGAAGTGGAAGGTAGTTTCACCAGTAATCCGGGATACTATCATTCGCTGAACGTTCGTAATAAGTTAGCTAAAACCACCATGGATGAGTATGGAAAAACTTTACGGGAATCTGTTCCTGAAGATATTGAACTGAATAATATTTCAATTGATTCCCTGAAATTGCTGGATGAGCCAGTGGCATTAAAATACGATATAAAATTAAAGGCATTTGGCGAAGCTGAAATAGTATACTTTAATCCTTTGCTTGGTGAGGCAACCAAAAAAAATCCTTTTACTGCTGCCGAACGTTTTTATCCTGTGGAAATGTCTTATGCAGTGGATGATGCCTATATTTTTAACATGGATATCCCCAAAGGATACAAGGTGGATGAACTTCCCAAATCAGCACGGGTAATGTTAAATGAAGATGAAGGCATGTTTGAATATTTAATTTCTGCAACCGAAACCAATATACAGATGCGGCGCAGGCTGCTGTTAAAAAAAGCCAATTATACAAATGATGATTATCAAACACTCCGGGATTTTTTTGGTTTTATTGTGAGTAAGGAAGCGGAGCAAATTGTATTTAAAAAAATTAAGTAACGCTCTTAACAGCATATGAAAACTTCATTTTTAAAACTTTCTTTCCTGGGAGTATTTCTTTTTCAGCTGCCCAATATTTATTCGCAGGAAAAAACTCCGGTCAGTTTTGGCAAAGTATCAGCGGATGATTTTAATGTCAATTCCCAATTGGTTGATGCTAACAGCAGCGCCGTAATTATTGCAGATGTTGGAGATACTAAATTTGAAGGAAATAACAAAGGCTGGTTTATGTACGTTTACAAAAGACAAACCCGAATAAAAATCCTTGATAAAAAAGCATATGATCTTGCTACAGTAAAAATTTTACTTTACAGAAATGAAAATGGGCAGGAAAAAGTGGATCACCTGGATGCAGTAACTTATAATATTGAAAATGGAAAGGTATCAGCAACCAACCTGGCATCCGAAGATGTGTTTGATGAAAAAGTTGACAAAAATCATTTGTATAAAAAATTTTCAATGCCTGGTGTAAAAGCAGGTTCCATAATTGAATATACTTATACCATTAAGTCAGATTTTGAATTTAATCTTCCTTCCTGGGAATTTCAAAATGAGCGCTGTCCAACATTATGGAGCGAATATCATTTAATCTTGCCCGCCCTGCTCAGTTACATGTCTTTCTTTCAGGGGTATCATAAATTTTATATCAATGAAAAATCAGAAGGGCGCAGAAATTATTTGGTAAGACGGCCCCGGAAAGCTGTCATTTATGCGATGGCTGATGATGACGAAAAGCTTACCGTATCATCCACCACCACCACTTACCGTTGGGTAAAAAAAGACTTGCCTGCTTTTGGTGTTGAAAATTATATCGCCTCCGCAGCTAATTACATCGATAAGATAAGTTTGCAATTATATAAAACCTATGATGGAGAAAATTATCACGATGTAATAAATACCTGGCAAAAAGTAACAGAACAATTAATGGAACGGGAAGATTTTGGCCTGTCCTTTAAAAAGGGGAATCAATGGATGGATGAAATATTACAGCAGTTTATTAAGCCTGGTGACACCAAAATGGAAGTTGCAAAAAGAATTTTTTACTATATCCAGCATAATTACACCTGCACAGATTATGATAACAAATTTATTAAAACCACTCTCCAGGATGTAGTTAAAAAAAAGAGTGGCACAGTGGGGGATATCAATTTATTGCTGATTGCATTATTGAAAGGCGGAAGTATAGAAGCAGAACCGGTATTGTTAAGTACAAAAGCGGCTGGTAGAAACAGCCCTGCATATCCAATGATGGAGCGGCTCAATTATGTTATTTGCCAGGCTAAAATAGACGGTAGTGATTATTATCTTGATGCAACCAGGCCTTTTTTAGGCTTTGGAAAACTCCCATTGGATTGTTATAACGGTCACGCAAGAGTGATTTCAAAAGATACTGCTGCGGTTTATTTTTTAACTGATTCATTAAAGGAAACCAACCTGGTAAATGTATTTATTTCAAATACGGATAAAAATGAAATAGAGGGAGCTTATAATAAAACGATGGGTTTTTTCGGCTCATTGAATACCAAAAATGAAATTGCTAAATCAACCCTAAGTGTATATAAAAGCGGAATTAAGGCTTTATATCCTGAAGATGTTTTGATTAGTAATATTAAAGTAGATTCTTTTTTGTTGCCTGAAGAACCTGTTTCTTTAAAGTTTGATTTTAAACTAATGGCTTTTAATAATGCAGCAATTGTTTACTTCAATCCTATGATGAATGAGGCATTAACAAAGAATCCTTTTACTGCTGCGGAACGTTTTTACCCCGTTGAAATGCCTTACACCGTTGATGATATTTATCTCCTCACGATGGATATTCCCAATGGATATAAAGTAGATGAACTGCCCAAACCGGCCAGGGTGATGCTCAATGAAGATGAAGGAATGTTTGAATATTTAATATCCGCCGGCGAAAATAGTATTCAGATGCGTTGCAGGCTGATGATAAAAAAAACCAATTATGCCAGCGAAGATTATCAAACACTCAGGGACTTTTATGGATTTATTGTAAAGAAAGAAGCGGAGCAAATTGTTTTTAAAAAAATAAAATAAATCACTGTGAAACCTATACTCCTGTTCACTCAACTTATATTGGCTTTTAGTGCATCTGCACAGAATTATAGTATTACATTAATACCCGATTCGCTTTTAAAAAATGCCAATATGGTACAGCGGATAGATGAAACAAAGATCATCATACATTCAATAAGATCCGCTACTGTTAAACATAAATTTGCCTATACAATCCTGAATGAAAGCGGTAATTCATTTGCTGATTATGCTGCCCTGTATGATAATTTTGAAAGACTGACAGAAGCCTCCGGAAAATTATATGATGCTTTTGGAAAACAAATAAAATCGGTAAAGAAAAAAGATATGGAAGATGTTGCATACAACGACAACTTCAGTTTGGCAGGCGATGGCCGCATTAAAAGCTATGATTTCTATTACAAGTCTTATCCTTACACAGTAGAGTTTGAAGAAGAACAGGAGTATAATGGTATTTATGAATTCCCTTCCTGGCAGCC
>JAYUTC010000058.1:0-5880 GCA_043755395.1 Ferruginibacter sp. | reverse complement strand
TTGGGTATCTCCCTTACCTGCAATTGAACAGGTAAAAGGCTATCACCCCAAAATCCTTTGTAACTTAGACAAAGAACTACTGAATCATATCCTACAATTGTATCACCTTTATTGCCATAATAATAAGGATAAAACGTTGGCTTGAACTGGGCATAAACATCTGCCTTTGTTGTTCCAAATAATGGATCGCTGTTTATTTTGCCTAATACATGATCATCAGTACTAAATACTAAAGAAGAATCCAGGTTAAATACCCCTTGAGTACTATTTATGGTAAGCAGGGTATCGAAAGTATTTACATTATCAACGGCAGGTAAAAGATCACTGCCAATATCAGTAGTATCAATTTTACTGCACCCCCAGATAAAAAAAGAAAATAATAATAAAGTTGTAGTTGTTATTGACAGAATACGTTTTTGCACAGAAATAATTTTAATAAAAAGTGTTAGTTTTTTCTACTTTGCAAGGTCGGCATATAATTGCAAATAGTCTGTTAAATCACTTTCGGCATCATACTTCAATATTTTCTTTCCCTTCACTTTAGAAAACTCCTCTATCAATTTTTTATCCACCTTATCAGAGCTAAAAGTTATTGCATCCGCAAAGCTTGCACCTCCTCTAAACATGGCAGCATTATTTACATCTTTAAAAGGTTCTAATTCCTTTTTCGTAACATAATCGTTAATTGTAGCCAGTTTTAAAAAATCGCTGCCCAACTTTTCTTTAAAAGTATTTTCCCCAATGGTATAAACCACTTTACAGTTTCCAAAAACAGGTTCCTTTTTGTAGGCATTTTTTATAAACATGGGTAGCAAACCTGCCATCCAGCCACTGCAATGAATAATATCCGGAGGCCATCCAAATTTTTTAACGGTTTCCAAAGCCCCTTTACAAAACAATACAGTTCTTAATCCATTATCATCAAACCATTTTTCTTTTTCATCATGAAAAACAGATTTACGTTTAAAGTAATCGTCATTATCTAAAAAATAAATCTGTAATCTGGCATTTGGAAGAGAAGCAACTTTTATCATTAGTGGATAATCGTCATTATCTATAGAAACATTAATTCCTGATAAACGAACTACTTCATGCAAGCGGTGCCTTCTTTCATTTATAACACCAAAACGAGGCATAATACACCTTACTTCCATCCCGGTGTCGTTGGATTTTACAGCAAGCTTATTTACAATCTCAGCAAAATCTGTAATTTCCAGATAAGGTGACATTTCGTTAGCAATGAATAAAATTCTTTTCTTTGTTGACATTTTACGCTTTGTTTGTTGCTGGTTAAATTTTTAAGGGAGTGCAAAAGTACAAAAAAAAAATGGTAAATTGAGATTACATAAGCGTTTGAAGACTAATTACTTATAAAATGATACTATTTAAAAAAATTGCCGATCTGAATGCTTTTATAACAGAAAAGAAAAAAACTGGAAATAAGGTGGGCTTTGTACCAACAATGGGAGCTTTGCACAATGGCCATATATCCCTTTTAATTAACTCCAAACAACATAACCAGGTTGTCATTTGCAGCATATTTGTAAACCCTACTCAGTTTAATGAATCTAAAGATTTTGAAAAATACCCGGTTACACTTGAAAAGGATATTGATCTTTTAGAAAAAAACGGCTGCGATGTTTTATTTCTTCCTGCAGTTAAAGAAATTTACCCAATCGGGATGCCCTCCCCCCAATATTATAATTTAGGCTATTTAGAAACTGTTTTGGAAGGTAAATACCGTCAGGGGCATTTTCAGGGAGTTTGCCAGGTAGTTCATCGTCTATTAACTATTGTGCAGCCACATAATTTATATCTGGGTCAAAAAGATTATCAGCAGTGCATGGTTATAAAAAAACTAATTGAAATAATTAACTTAAAGACAGAAGTTATCATTTGTAATACTTTGAGGGAAGATGACGGCCTTGCCATGAGCAGCAGAAATATGCGGCTGAATGAAATAGAAAGAAAAAAAGCAGTTAAAATAGCTGAAACTTTATTTTTTATTAAAAACACTATTAAGTATGGCTTCACCGGAGACATTAAGAACAGGGCAATAAATTACTTAACTGCCGAAGGGTTTAAAGTGGACTATATTGAAATAGCTTCTGCTGATACGCTGGAGATAATAGAAAATTGGGATAATAAACAACCGCTTGTAGTTCTTGCAGCAGCTTATTTAAATGAGGTTAGATTGATTGACAATATGTTATTAAAATAAATTATTACTATTATCATTTGTTATTTTACTCTTTTAAATAATCTATTCGTAATTTGTAACCGATATGCAAAAACGATTACTTTCAATTCTCAAATTTGGTTTTTTTTTGGGACTGGGTATATTTTTAGTCTGGTGGAGTATTCATAAAATGAGTGATGAGAATTATCAAAAGTTTTTAATTGCTATAAAAACCGCAAATTATTATCTCTTAATCCCTGTTGTTTTTATTTTAACTGCAAGCCATTTCAGCCGGGCTTTAAGATGGAAGATTTTAATGGGCTCAATGGGTTACAATCCAAAACTTAGTAATACATTTTGTGCGGTAATGGTAGGATATCTTGCCAATTTTGCCTTTCCCCGGTTGGGAGAGGTTTTAAAATGTACTATACTTGGTAAATATGAAAAAGTACCCCCGGATAAATTAGTAGGCACAATACTGATAGAAAGAGCAGTGGATTTACTTTCGTTTTTTATAATAATTGTTATTTCATTGGTTACTCAGGCCAAAGTAGTTGGCGCTTATACAAAAGATATTTTTGAAAAATATTTTTTGTCACAAAACAAAGGAATTGTTGCAACTAAAATGGCGATAATATTATTTGCAATGGCAGCAGCATTTTTTTTAACCAAATATATTTTTAAAAAATACCTGCATATAAAATTTGTACAAAAGCTAAAAGAAATTTACCATGGTATAATTGAGGGATTATTAAGTGTAAAAAATCTTAAAAATAAATGGCTCTTCATTTTTCACAGCATTTTTATCTGGTGCTGTTATCTTGGTGGTACTTACATAGGTTTTTTGGCAATTAAAGAAACCAGTGTATTACCATTTTTATCTTCTTTTCCTGTTTTAGTATTTGGCACTGTTGCTACAATGATAACTGCAGGTGGCATTGGGCTATACCCGGTTTTTTTAATGGAAGCAATGAAATTGTACAATGTACCTGAAAGTTTTGGAACTGCAAATGGCTGGCTGCAATGGTCGGCACAATTTTTAATCACGCTTTTTGTTGGCTTTATTTGTTTAGCATTACTGCCTTATTTAAATAAAACTAAAAATGAAATCGGTACAATCGATACCCAATAAAATTTTCAGTATAGAATCCTTGCAGGCACAGCTTAAGCGCTGGCGGCTGCAAAACAAAAAAATAGTTTTTACAAATGGGGTATTTGATATTTTACATGAAGGGCATATTGCATCTTTATGTGATGCTGCCAGTTACGGACATATTTTAATAATAGGATTAAATGCAGATGCTTCTGTAACAAGATTAAAAGGAAAAAGCCGGCCGGTTAATTCCCAAAAATCAAGGGCTTTACTGTTGGCTTCGTTATTAATTACAGATGCAATTATAATTTTTGAAGAAGATACCCCACTAAATTTAATTACTTCAATTTTACCTGACGTACTTGTTAAAGGGGGAGATTATACTATTGAAACCATTATTGGCGCTAAAGAAGTTATAGAGAATGGCGGCCAGGTTATAATTGCTCCAATCCTTGAGGGATTTTCAACTACTGCTATAATTGCAAAAATGAAACATCCCTGAAATTAAAAACGGATAAAAATAAAAATTCACGTAAAATTAATACTGAGTTTATGATTTGGTTACATTACTCCCCTTAATTTCACTTAACCAAATTTGTAATTTGTGCCAAAACAAAAAATAATTATACGTGATATAAGCTGGCTTTCATTTAACAGCCGTGTTTTACAGGAAGCAGCGGATGATTCTGTTCCATTAAAAGAACGAATAAAATTTTTAGGTATATTTTCAAATAATCTTGATGAATTTTTTAGGGTTAGAGTAGCAACGCTTAACCGAATGATTGCTTTGGGAGAAAAAGGCAAAATGCACCTCGAAATTAATCCACGTACCATTCTTGAAGAAATACAGGAAAAAGTATTGGAGCAACAAAAAGAATTTGAAAGAATTTGGAATGAAATTTTAAGAGAACTTAAAAAAGAAAAAATATTTTTACAATCAGAAATAAAATTAAACCGTGTACAACAAAAATTTATACTCGATTATTTTAATGAAGAAATACGCAGCAATGTTATACCCCTGATGATGGAAAGTATAAGTGAATTCCCTACACTTAGTGACAAATCTATTTATCTTGCCTGTACATTATCTAAAAAAGACAAAAGTATTCCCAAAAAATTTGCACTGGTATCTGTACCTGCAAGGCGTTTGCCTAGATTTATAATACTGCCATCAAAACAAAATGAAAAGCATATTATTTTGCTGGAAGATATTATTCGTTATTGCCTCCCCAATATTTTTTCATTTTTCGGGTACGATACTTTTTCATCTGCCATTATTAAAGTAACGCGTGATGCAGAAATTGATATTGACAATGATGTATCCACCTCACTTATACAAAAAATTGAAAAGGGCTTAAAGAACCGAAAAAAAGGAAAAACAGTTCGATTTGTATATGATAAAGATATTGATGCTTCACTACTTGCATACCTTGTAAAACGATTAAATCTAACACACAAAGACAATTTAATACCCGGAGGGCGCATTCACAATTTTAAAGACTTTATAGATTTTCCTGAATCAGTATTTACTAAAAAGAATCTCCGTAAAAAACCATTTTTACACCCATCTTTAAAAAACGCAAGCCGTACTACAGATATTATTTTAGAAAAAGATGTATTACTTAACTTTCCATACCACAGTTTTGATGCCATAATTGATCTGTTAAGAGAAGCAGCTATTGATCCTGAAGTGGTGAGTATTAAAATTACCGGTTACCGCCTTGCCCCCCGTTCAAAAATAATTAATGCACTTACAAATGCAGTTCGCAATGGCAAACAGGTAACCATAGTTTTAGAATTAAGAGCAAGGTTTGATGAAGAAGCAAATCTGGAATGGAAAGAAGAACTGGAAGAAGCAGGTGTAAAAGTTTTAATTGGCGTACCCGATATGAAAGTGCATGCTAAACTCTGTTTAATTAAAAAAATAGTAAATAACCGCCCTATTCTGTATGGCTTTGTAAGTACCGGAAATATTAATGAAAGTACTGCCCGGGTATATGGCGATCATTGTTTATTAACTGCCGACAAAAACATAATGGCTGATGTAAACCGTATATTTCATTATCTGGAGCAACCAAAAATGCGCCCTCATTTTTTAAGAGCCTGTAAAACTTTAATGGTAAGTCCGCCAGGAATGCGAAGACTATTAATGCAGTTAATACAAAAAGAAATAAATACAGCCAAAGCAAAAAAACCGGCTGCCATTACATTAAAACTAAATTCGCTGAGTGACGAAATATTAATTGAAAAATTATACGAAGCTGCAAAAGCAGGGGTAAAAATAAATATGGTGATAAGAGGTATCTTTTGCATGCTAACGCAAAATGCCAAATTTAAAGAAGTATATGCCATCAGTATTGTTGATGAATACCTGGAACATGCAAGGGTGATGATTTTTCATAACGGTGGAAAAGAAAAAGTATTTATTTCCAGTGCCGATTGGATGGTAAGAAATATTGATCACCGCATTGAAGCTGCTTGTCCCATTTTTTCAAAAAAAATTCAGCAGGAGCTAAAAGATATTTTGCAAATACAGTTAGGTGATAATATCAAAGCGAGAATACTGGATAATGAACTCAGCAATCAATATGTAAACCCCCGTAATACA
>JAYUTC010000057.1:0-2345 GCA_043755395.1 Ferruginibacter sp. | reverse complement strand
AAAGTGTACATGTAAAATACCGCATAAAATATTTTGAATTTGGAATGTTAATCAAACTGCATGTGGAAATTACGGGTATTCAAATCTTTTTTACGATCAAACTCAAGTTTTTTTTACTATTCATTATTTTAATGCTCAATAGGAGTATGGTTATAGTTTATTATAATATATGTTCTTGTTTTGACCCATATAATTATTTGTAAATCCGATTTATGTTTGTCAGGTAATCCGTACTGTTAGTTATTCATTTTACTTAGCTAGCTTTAAGTTTGAATTTTAACCACATGATGTAAATTTTTTTCAAATTTGATGTTGCAAAAATGGTATATGTAAAATGGTCTACTTAAACATTTGAATATGATAATTTAATAGCGAGGTATTTAAAAGAAAAAAAGTTTCTACCAGTACAATTTAGAATTAAAGCGTAGGCACAATATACAATTATTGGTGTAGTGATTTTTCGGACTTCATATCTGATGCTATGGATAAAATATAAATTCAAAAAAAATAAAATCAATTATATGCGACAATTAGTTTTTCTATTTATTTTCTTTTTCCTTGCCATAAGTGCAAAGGCTCAAACCTATACCAGTGGCCTTACTTCAACCGGTTCAGGTTCTGGTACCAATGTTCGGCTAGGTGGTACAAATCCATTATTAGTAAATACAACTGTTGATATGGGGACTTTTACTTTCGGGTTTAAAAAATCTTCAGCAAATTATTTTACCATCTTAAATAATGGTAATATCGGAATTGGAAATGCTTCACCAACCTCATTATTACATTTAAAGGCTGGCACTGCAGCTTCCAATACTGCCCCTTTAAAATTCACCAATGGCGTAAACTTATCATCTCCAGAGGCAGGGGCAATGGAGTTTAATGGGAGTAGCTTATTCTTTACTCCATCTACCTCAAGATTGGAAATTGCCTTCGCAGATTTATCTAATATAACAGGGACCCTATTGGTTACAAAAGGAGGTACAGGGGTGTCATCTTTAGCTTCAGGTGATATCCTTTATGCTTCTGCAGCAAATACGTTCTCCAGGTTAGCAAAAGGTACTGATGGCCAGTTTCTAACACTTTCTTTGGGGGTGCCTACTTGGTCTTCGCCTACAACTGGTTGGGGTTTAACTGGTAATTCAGGTACTAACTCGGCAACCAACTTTATTGGCACCACTGATAATACCAGTTTCGCATTTCGTACTAACAATACAGAAAAATTACGCATAGATGCTGCTGGAAATATTGGAATCGGTAATACAACCCCGGCGTATAAACTTGATGTAAATGGTAAGGCAAGGTTCACTAGTGATATGCTGGTTAATGGTATGTCATTAGGTTTGGGGGCAGGTGCAATTTCCAGTAATACGATGTTAGGTTACCAGGCAGGTCAATTAAATACAACCGGTACAGATAATAGCTTTATTGGTTACCAGGCAGGTATTAATAATACAACAGGTAGTTATAATTATTTTTTTGGTAACCAGGCAGGCGTAAATAACACAACTGGTAATTATAATAGTTTTATTGCCTACCATGCAGGGTATTCAAATATTGATGGTAATGCTAATAATTTCATTGGGTATGGCGCCGGTTTCAGTAATGCTTCAGGTAGTTATAATAATTTCATTGGTACAAATGCCGGGTATAGTAATACCAGTGGTAATGGCAATGTTTTCATAAGCCGGTATACGGGATTAAACAATACAACTGGGAACAATAACAGTTTTATTGGATATGCATCTGGGAGCAACAATACAACCGGAAGTTTTAATAGTCTTTTAGGTTACCATTCTGGATACTATATCGCAGGTAGTGTAACAACAGCCACAATAATAAATAATTCAGTTTTAATTGGTTCTGAAACAAAACCATTGGGAGATAACCAAACTAATCAGGTGGTTATTGGCTACGATGCAACTGGCTTGGGATCAAATACAACAGTACTTGGAAATAGTTCAACAACGACCACTGCAATTTATGGTAACTTATTATTGGGTACTACAATTGATGATGGATTTAGGCTGAAGATTACCGGTAATACGTATACCAATGGAAAAATTTTAATTGGTACGGATGGTTTGGCCACAAGTTCTCATATGTTAGCTGTGAATGGTTCTGCAATTTTTACTAAAGCAGTTGTTAAATTAACTGGAGCTTGGCCGGATTACGTATTTAGGCCTGATTATAATTTACTTTCTCTTAATGAACTTGAAGTTTTTTTGATAAAAAACCAACATCTTCCTGATGTACCCTGTAACTCGGAAATTGTAAAAAACGGTATTGATCTTGGGGATAACCAAACCGTTTTATTAAAAAAAGTGGAAGAGTTGACTTTATATATG
>JAYUTC010000056.1:0-15331 GCA_043755395.1 Ferruginibacter sp. | reverse complement strand
TAACTATTGATAACACGGCAGGCAAAATGCCCATGCCAGAATAAACTCATTTTTTCCCTTAGCTGTGCTTCACTGTTAATCATTTCTTCCAACCAACGAATGTTAAGATTTTTTAAATCCTCTCTTGACTCCTGTTGAATTTGTTTTCTTTGCTCTTTGGATAATTCGGGCTTTTCCATTTTAACCACATCCTGAATGCCTTTGTATAAGCCATCCACCAGGTTTTGAGCCACTTCAATTTTTTGCGGTTTTTTTGAAGAAGTTTTTACTATTAAACTCCATAATTCTTTGGGAGTAACTTCATCAAGGTCTGCGGCATTTTCGGCCATGGGACCAAAACCTGCCCGCCATAATAAATGCTGATTTTTTAAACGATTGTTTACTGCCATAAAAAGATTGAAGTGTTAAGATACTGAAAGAGTAACGTTACATTGACTAAATTAATTACGCAGGGTTTAATATTTTATTTGTTAATTTCATTAACAATTAATCAAAGTATAAATACCGTGTCATTTTTATTAACTTGGCAATTGAAAATTTTAGTATGAAAGTAAAAGCTTTAAAATATCTATCGCCCACTATTGTTTATGTTTTGGCATGGCTTGCTTTTTCGCAACACGGATGGTTAACCTGGAGCCCTATGCTTTATGCATGGATTATATTACCCCTGATGGAATTATTTATACAACCCAATGCCAAAAATATGAATGTTGCCGAAGAAGAATTGGCAAAAAATGATCGTATTTACGATTATATGCTTTACCTGATTGTTTTACTTCAATTTATAGCCTTATATAAATTTTTAACTGTAATAAATCAACCAGCATTATTATGGTGGGAAGTTGCAGGCAGAGTATGGACGATGGGATTATTATGTGGCACTTTTGGCATTAATGTTGGTCACGAACTTGGACACCGGGTAAATAAATTTGAGCAGGCCCTTGCAAAAGCATTACTGCTAACATCTATGTATATGCATTTTTTTATTGAACACAACAAGGGACATCACAAAAATGTAGCTACCCCAAAAGACCCCAGCAGTGCCCGCTTAAACGAGCCTGTTTATACTTTTTATTTTCGTACAGTTCTATTCTCTTATTTATCTGCATGGAAAATTGCTAATGAAGAAATGAGAAAAAAAGGTTTATCGGTTTTTAATTGGGAAAACGAAATGCTGCAGGTTCACTTTATTCAAATACTGTTTGTTGCAATAATATTTATAATTTTTGGGTGGTTAATTACATTGTATTTTTTATTGGCAGCTATAATAGGTATTGCTCTTTTAGAAACGGTAAATTATATTGAACATTACGGACTGCAACGAAAAGAGGCTTCGCCAGGAAAATTTGAAAGGGCATTACCCTGTCATAGCTGGAATAGTAATCATATTTTAGGCAGGCTAATGTTGTTTGAATTAAGCCGTCATAGCGATCATCATTATTTGGCAAGCAGAAAATACCAGATATTGCAACATCACAATGATGCCCCGCAGTTACCTACAGGATACCCCGGCAGTATGATATTGGCATTATTGCCTCCTGCATGGTTTTATATAATGAACAGAAAAATAAAACAGTTGGAAAACAAGAACTTTTAATTTTACCTTTTAGCATTTACTTTTACATAAGCTAAAACATTTTCTTTTTCAGTATCAGTAAGTTGCGCTTTTTGAGCCATTACCTGTATAATACTTACCCAACGTTCGGCAGTATAATCGGAGGTAACTTTTAAACCATGGCAACGGCCACATTTAGCATTAAAAGTTGATTGGCCAAGTACTTCGGGAGATTTAAGCTTTGCCGGATCAACAGGCATTGAACCTGGAGTATTTGGAGAAACGGGTACCCCAGATACTGAATTAGCTACTGGTACAGGTACATTTTCTAATTTTAACGCAGGAGTTACCGGTGCAGAACCTGATGTTCCGGAATTGGAAGAAATTGTAGATCCGGAAACTACCGGGCTCATTTTTTTTGTACAACCCAAAACTAATAATGTCAAAGCAATTATTGTAAATGTTTTTTTCATCTCTGATTTTTTATGAATGTTAAAAATATGCTGTTTAAATAAGACAATGGTGAAACAACAATATTTTTTTTGTTAACGAATTGTTGCAGATCCAAAATAACCATGTAAAACTTTGGGTAAACCTATTTCATTACCTGTTTGGTTGTTTTCCAAGAGTGAAGCCATAATACGTGGCAAAGCTAAAGATGAGCCATTTAAGGAATGTATCAATTGTGTTTTATTATTTTCATCCTTAAACCGTATTTTCATTCTGTTAGCCTGAAAAGTTTCAAAATTGCTTACAGAACTTACCTCCAGCCATTTTTGCTGAGCAGCGCTATACACTTCAAAATCGTAAGTGAGGGCACTTGTAAAACTCATATCTCCACCGCATAATTTTAAAATACGATATGGTAATTCTAAGGATTGTATTAATTTTTCAATATGTGCAACCATTTCTTCAATCACTTCATAACTTTTATCAGGATGTACCAATTGTACAATTTCTATTTTATCAAACTGATGCACTCTGTTTAACCCTCTTACATCACTACCAAAACTACCGGCTTCCCGTCTAAAACATGGGGTATAGGCCGTCATTTTAACAGGCAAATCGGTTTCTTTTATAATTTCATCTCTGTAAATATTTGTAACAGGAACTTCTGCAGTAGGAATTAAGTAAAATCCATCAGCAGTAACATGATACATCTGCCCTTCTTTATCAGGCAATTGCCCGGTACCGTATGCTGTTGTTTCATTTACCATTAGGGGAGGTAAATATTCTGTATAACCAGCAGCAGTATTATAATCTAAAAAATATTGAATTAAAGCTCTTTGCAGTTTTGCCCCTTTACCTTTATAAAGCGGAAAACCACTACCTGTAAGTTTCACCCCTGTTTCAAAATCGACTAGATCGTATTTTTTTATTAACTCCCAGTGTGGTGTTGCTGTAGATTCAAGTGTAGGTTTTATCCCCCCTTCTTTAATTATTTCGTTTTCTTCCGGCGTTGTACCTATTGGCACAGATGTATGCGGCAGGTTGGGTAACTTAATTATTTCATCCAGCAATATCTTCTCCATATCTGCTAATTGCTGATTTAAATTTTGTAAAGAAAATTTATGCTGAGCAACATCCTTTTTTTTACTTTCTGCCAGGTCTTTTTCGCCTTTACCCATTAGCATACCAATTTCTTTACTTACCGTATTAATAGAAGCCTGCAGGGTTTCACTTTCCACTTTTAATTTACGCACTTTTTCATCCAAATCAACTACTTTATCTATAAGTGATAAATCATTGAAATTTTTTATTCTTAGCCTTTCTTTTACCAATTCAATATTCTGACGGATATAGTTAATCTGTAACATTTTTTATAGCTATTTTCTTAATTTTTTATTGAATGATTTTTTACAAAGATAAACCTACAGAACTTATTACCTAAATTTGCCCACTAATGCAACATGTAAAAGACGATTTACAGGTAAGATGGCTGAAATTACGTATTAAATTAAAAGAGAAGTTTGGTATAAAGCCGGATATGGATGGCATTTTATTTTTAATTGGCATTCAGGAACTGGGTAGTGGAAAACAGGATTT
The DNA here is from genome assembly GCA_043755395.1 of Ferruginibacter sp. Lineage (GTDB taxonomy): Bacteria > Bacteroidota > Bacteroidia > Chitinophagales > Chitinophagaceae > Ferruginibacter. The sequence goes on along the minus strand of JAYUTC010000056.1, from coordinate 11,730 downwards.
CAGCAAAGAACAAAAACAGGATTTGATGCATATTGCAGTATGTACCGTTTTATCCTTTAGCGGATACTATTTTTTGGAAGGCCATGATGAAGATGGATGGCCACATTTTAAACAACTAAAAGCCTTGCCCGGTTTTATTATGATAGAACAGGAAAATTTTTTAAAAGACCATATATTACTTTATTTTCAAAACCAAAAATTTATTGATTAATTATTTTATGAAAAAATTATTTACGTTTTTATTATTATCATTATTTGTATTAAATGTTGCTGCACAGGTTAAAAAAACTCCTGTAACTAAGAAGCCTGTAGCTGTAAAAAAAACTGCTACATTTAAACCTCCGGTAATTAAAAAAATACCAGGTATCAGAATTAAACTTACTACAGACTCTGGAATTATAGTGTTACGCTTATATGATTCTACTCCACTGCACCGGGATAATTTTGTAAAATTGGTTACTGCAAAGTTTTACGACAGCCTTTTATTTCACCGTGTAATAAATGGTTTTATGATTCAGGGTGGTGACCCGTTAAGTAAATATGCTTTGCCAGATGGCAGTATGCTTGGTAATGGAGGTGATAACATGGAAAGGATACCTGCAGAATTTAGAAATACATTGTTTCATAAAAAAGGTGTTTTGGCTGCTGCAAGGGATGGTAACCCCGAAAAAGCCAGTAGTGCCTGCCAATTTTATATCGTACAAGGTAAAAAATACAGTGATGAAGAGTTGAATATGATGGAAGCACAAATGGGAATAAAATTTTCAGTTGTTAAACGTACTGTATATAAAACTATTGGAGGTACTCCTTTTTTGGATATGAATTATACGGTTTTTGGTGAAGTAGAAACTGGACTGCAAATAGTTGATAAAATTGCAAGTGTGGCCAAAGATGGAAATGACAGGCCTTTAGGTAGTATAAGAATGAAAATGGAACTGGTAAAATAATGTTTATAAGTTTGGAAGTTTAGGCTTTGTTGCCGAAAAACTTTATTTTGCATCCTAATTAATAATAATTTTAACTAATAAAAAATGACTTTCCCTACCAACCTCCGCTATACAAAAGATCATGAATGGATTTCATTAGAAGGTAATATTGCCACTATTGGCATAACTGAATTTGCCCAGGGCGAACTGGGAGATATTGTTTATGTTGATATTAGTTCCAAAGGCAAAAGTTTTGCCGCTGAAGAAGTTTTTGGAACAGTTGAGGCTGTAAAAACTGTAAGTGATTTATTTTTACCAATAAGTGGAACAATTACTGAAGTAAATCCTGCATTAGAAGCTCAGCCCGAATTAGTAAACAGCGATCCCTATGGTGCTGGGTGGATGGTAAAAATGACTGTTGACAGCTCTTCAGATGTGGAAGCCCTTTTAAGTGCCGAAGCATATACCATTTTGGTTGCCTAATTATAAAAATGACAAATAAAAATAATTCCATTTTTAAAGAGATCGGGATCAAAAAATTTATTCCAGGCATTGCCTGGTTTTTTGTTATACTGGTAATAATTTGTACGCCTGGTGATAAATTACCCGAAGTAGACAACTGGTTAATTCAAATTAATTACGACAAGCTAATTCACTTAGTATTTTTTGCATTATTGGCCTTTTTGTTTATGCACCCCATTGCAAAATCAGCTTTATCTAAAAACGAAAAATGGCATTATTGTATTAAAATTGCCATAGCAACTGCTATATGGGGCATTACTACCGAATTGATTCAGAAATTTTTTATACCCAGCAGGAGTTTTTCCATTTCCGATTTTATTGCGGATACATTAGGTGGCCTGACTGCTTTAATTATAAGTAAGAAGTATTTTTTAAAAGATCCCAACCGCTACAAAGCCTGATTTATAGTACTGCAGCTTGTTTCATCAGCTTTAAATTGTTATATTTGCCTTATGCTAAATGTAGATGAAATGGAGTACAACACGGGTCGTAACCATCTTATAATGAAAGAATATGGACGCCATATTCAAAAAATGGTGGAATACCTGCTTACCTTAACTGATAAGGAAGAACGCCAACGGAATGCTTTTGCTGTAATTGAATTGATGGGATTTTTAAACCCCCACCTAAAAAATGTAGAAGATTTTCGCCATAAATTATGGGACCATCTTTTTTTAATAAGCGATTTTACTTTGGATGTAGAAAGCCCTTATCCTATTCCTACCAGAGAAACTTTAAAGGCAAAGCCAGATGTTTTAGCTTATCCCAAAAAATACCCAAAATTTAATCATTTGGGTAAAAACATTGAAGTAATAATTGATAAAGCACTTAAAGAAGAAAACCCCGAAAAGAAACAGGGTTTTGCAAATGCTATTGCCTATTACATGAAACTTACTTATAGCAACTGGCATAAAGAATTAGTACATGATGATAACATACAAAGCGAATTAACTGCAATAACAAAAGGTGAACTGGAGTTTAATTCCCGTCCATTTGTAAAACACCGTACCGATAACCGTAGCGAAGATGATTATGGCACCAGAAGTGGTGGACAATACCGCAAAAACTTTGGTGGCCGCAGTAATTCTGGTGGCGGAAGAGATAACAGAGGTGGTGGCGGTGGTGGAAGAGATAACAGAGGTGGTGGTGGAAGAGACTCTAGAAACGATGGCCGGAATTTTAAAAAAAGGTATTAAAACCTAAGTCCTTTAATGGATGATTTTTGATTTTTTTAATCTTTAAACTTAAACCTGCTTAATAAAGAACTTTAGTAAATTAAATCCTGGAACAATTGTTTCAGGTTTTTTTATTTTTACTTTTTAGAATTTTAGCTATGCAATCATTTGAAGTAATTGGAGGCAAAAAACTTTTTGGAGAAATTACACCGCAGGGTGCAAAAAACGAAGCGCTGCAAATTATATCGGCTGTATTACTTACTTCAGAAAAAGTAACAATCAAAAATATACCTGATATCATTGATGTAAACCTGTTGATAGATTTGCTGGGAGAAATGAATGTAAAAATTGAAAGAATTAACAGAAATACCTACAGTTTTCAGGCTGATAATGTAGATGTGGAATATTTGCATAGTCCGGCATATCATAAAAAAAGCGGTAAACTTCGTGGCTCGGTTATGCTGGCCGGGCCAATGTTGGCAAGATTTAAAAAAGCCTATATACCAAAGCCCGGTGGCGATAAAATAGGCCGAAGAAGATTAGATACCCATATTATTGGTTTTGAAAAATTAGGCGCTGCCTTTTCGTATCATGAGGATGGATTTTTTCATTTAGAAGCTACTGAATTAAAAGGCACTTCATTACAATTGGATGAGCCCAGTGTAACAGGTACTGCAAATATTTTAATGGCTGCCGTTTTAGCAAAAGGCACTACTTCTATTTATAATGCAGCCTGCGAACCCTATCTGCAGCAGCTTTGCCGCATGCTTAACAGCATGGGTGCAAATATAAAAGGTATTGGTAGTAATTTATTAGTAATAGAGGGTGTGGATGAATTGGGTGGTACTGAACATACGATGCTGCCCGATATGATTGAAGTAGGTAGTTTTATTGGCCTTGCAGCCATGACACAAAGTGATATCACTATTAAAAATGCAGGTGTAAAACATCTTGGCGTTATAACAGAAAAATTTCTGCAATTAGGTATTCAGTTAAGCATCAAGGGTGATGATATCCATATCCCATCTCAGGAAATTTATGAAATACAAAAGTATATGGATGGTGGTGTACTTACCATTTACGATCATCCCTGGCCAGGATTTACCCCTGATTTATTAAGCATTGTTTTAGTAACCGCTATACAGGCAAAAGGCAGTGTACTCATTCATCAAAAAATGTTTGAAAGCCGTTTATTTTTTGTAGACAAGTTGATTGATATGGGTGCTCAAATTATATTATGCGATCCTCACCGGGCAGTAGTAATTGGTTTGGAAAGAGAACAACAATTACGTGGCATTACCATGAGCAGCCCGGATATTCGTGCTGGTGTGGCCTTGCTTATAGCAGCGTTAAGTGCACAGGGAAAAAGTACCATTCAAAATATTGAGCAAATTGACAGAGGGTATCAAAATATTGATGAACGTTTGATAAAACTGGGTGCAGATATTAAAAGGGTAAATTAATATTATTTGTTTACACACCTCCAATGTTCAAATGAATGGTTTATAATAATATTAAGATCGAAAATAAATAAAACCAACTTTATTTTTTTAACACTTTAATAAAATATTTTTTTTGCCAATAAATAAAACATATCAACTTTTTATCATATTAATTTTATTTTTTTGTCTAACTTCCTGTCAAAATAAAACTGAAAACTTTCTAATAAATAAATGGCATTGTATACAGGTAGAAAATCTTGCTCCTATTAATAAAAATTTTATCAGCCATGAGGATTCTGTTATAACACTAAAAATGGAAGAAGCCTTAAAAGTATTGAATTGGACCTTTAATAAAAATAATACTTATCAATGCAGTATTGGTGACAGAATAACCACACAGGGCATTTATGAAGTTTCGAATGATGAAAAATCACTTACCTGTACTTCCCTTACAAAAAACACAATAAATAATTATACCATAACATCTATATCAGAATACGAATTAATATTAACCAACACCGAAACGTCTATTCCATTGATAATGCACTTCAGGCCTGATTAAATAAATAAACATTTTCTTTACAAATGACAACATCAAAAAATAAATTACTAATCATAACTGCTCCTTCAGGTGCAGGTAAAACTTCTATTACTAAATACCTGATGAAGCATTTTACTCAATTAGCTTTTTCGGTTTCTGCTACTACACGTCCTCCAAGAGGCATAGAAAAAGAAGGAGTGGATTATTATTTCCTTAGTTCAGCTGATTTTAAACAAAAAATACAGCACAACAAATTTGTTGAATGGGAAATGGTATATGAAGGAAAATATTACGGTACATTAAAATCGGAGTTAGAGAAAATTTGGAAACAAAATAAAATTCCTGTTTTAGATATTGATGTAAAAGGAGCAATTCATGTACAGCAACAATTTCCAGGCAGTTCTCTAAGCCTTTTTATTGAACCCCCTTCAGTAGAAGAATTAAAAAACCGACTGCATAGCCGGGGCACCGAAACTACGGAGTCACTTTCAGCAAGGATAAATAAAGCATCTTTTGAACTTTCATTTAAAGACCAGTTTAATAAAATTGTGGTAAATGATGATTTACAAAAAGCCTGTATAATTGCTGAAAAAATTGTTAATACATTTATACAATCTTGATTTTTAAAGGGTATTTTACAAGTTTTGGCCCTTAAAAAATCTAATTGTTTTTTCTTCCTTATTTTTATGTTATGGACTGGATGGCACTTATAGCAATAATTGCTTCATTGTTACTTATTGGTTTTTTTTCTGGAATAGAAATAGCTTTTATTTCAGCCAATAAACTTTCAATTGAATTAAATAGAAAACAAGGTACGCACAGTGGTAAGATTTGGGGGAAATATTCCGACAATCCTACCCGTTTCATTGGCACTACTTTAATTGGAATAAACATAGTTTTAGTTATTTATGGATTACTTATTGGCAACATGCTTTCACCAATTTGGAACTGGATTGCATCAAAACTATCCCATTCTTTATCAGAATATGTTAAATACATAAAGCTTTTTGTAGAAACCGTTCTTTCGACACTAATACTTCTTTTTGCTGAATTTATATTTAAAGCTTTTTTCAGGGCAAGAAATAATGAAATACTTAGCTCGGGAATTATTAGCTATGTTGTAAATTTTTTCTACTGGCTGCTATCTTCTATAGCTACATTTTTTGTAAATATTGCTGAATGGGTTTTGAAACATTTGTTTGATGTTAAACTAAATGACAAAAAAGAAATTTTCAGTAAAATCGACCTGGAGCATTTTATTCAGCAAAGCAAAAGCAATGAAGAGGAAGATACCACTGAAATAAATAAAGAATTATTTGAAAATGCATTGTCGTTAAGTGAAATTAAATTAAGAGAATGCCTAATTCCACGTAAAGAAATTGAAAGTGTTGAAAGCAAAACTTCTATTGAAGAAGTGAAGAATAAATTCATTCAAACACAGTTAAGCAAATTGGTGGTTTACGAAAATAATATTGATACTATTGTTGGCTATATTCACCAGCTCGACCTGTTTAAAAATCCTGCAACAGTAAAAGAAGTATTACTTCCCATTCCTACAGTACCGGAAAGTATGAGTGCCACCGATTTAATGAATAAATTCAGTAAAGAAAGAAAGAGTATTGCCTGGGTAATTGATGAATTTGGCGGCACAGCTGGAATTGTAACTATGGAAGACATATTGGAAGAAATTTTTGGTGATATTAAAGATGAATATGACACAGAAGAATTTGTTGAGAAGCAATTAGCAAATAATGAATTTATATTTAGTGGCAGGCTGGAGTTGGATTATATTACAGAAAAATACAAGCTTCAATTTCCGGGAGAAGAAGGTGCAGAAACACTTTCGGGCTATATTATTCAAAATAATGAATCCATTCCAAAGCAAAAAGACCGTATCATTTTTGGTAATTATGAATTTGATATTTTAAATGTAAGTGACACAAGGATTGAAACAGTAAAAGTAAAAGTGCTGAAATGACTATTGCTTTAAATGCAAGTTTTATTAATAGCTATTACAGGAGCATTGATGGCAATTTTATTTTTCAATGCTTTTCAAAATTATCCCAAAAGTATCCCCAACACCAATTCGTTTATATTTTTGATTCTTCTATTGATAAAAGTCACATTACATCCAAAAATATTATCCCGGTTATTACAGGTGTGCAGCCTAAAAATCCGTTATTGCTGCAATACCGGCTTAATTATAAGGTACCAGCTATTTTACGTAAATACAAAGTAGATGTTCTTATATGTTCAGGCGGTTATTGTTCCTTAAAAACTAAAGTACCACAATGTATTATTGTAAATGATTTATCTTTTTTAAACCATCCAAAAAATTTAGATAAAAGCTGGATACGCTTTTATAAAAATAATAACACAAAATTTTTAAATAAGGCCAAAGCTATTATAACAAGTTTACTCTTTATTAAAAATGAGATTATTGAATACAGCAATATACAGACTGATAAAATATTTTCACCTTTTTATTGTGTTGATGAAATCTTTAAACCTTTAAACTGGCAACAAAAAGACAATACAAGGGAAAAATATACTGAAGGAAAAGAATATTTTTTATTCTCAGGATCAATTGATAATCAGAGTAATTTAGTAACGCTTTTAAAAGCATTTTCTTTTTTTAAAAAGCGGCAGAAAAGCAATATGCAACTGGTACTGGCTTCAAAAACCATTATAACTGATAAGGAGTTTATAAAAAATCTAGCTTCATATAAATACAGGCATGAAGTTAAATTATTTGAAAATATGCCGGCTGTTAATCTTTCAAAAATTACTGCAGCCGCTTATGCATTGGTATATCCGTCAATATTTGAAGATGCGGCACTATCCCCTGCCGAGGCAATGCAAAGTGATGTACCTGTAATTACAAGCATGGCTAAATCAATTTTAGAAATTTGTGGTGATGCGGCATTATATGTCAACCCTAATGATTTTAATGATATAGCAGATAAAATGATGCTGATTTTTAAAGATGAAAACAAAAGAAATGAACATATAATTTTAGGAAGACTTCAGGCAGATTTATTTAATTGGAATAATTCGGTTGATTTGGTTTGGGAAGCGATATTAAGATGTAGTGATCAGTAAATTTTATAATGTTGTTTTATATAAAAATTTCTATACCATTGTTTTTTTGATAAACCTGTTAACTTCGCAATTAATTAACCATTTCGCTCTATTTAACTCAGTTGATTTATTATGAACCAATCAAGTATAAAAATTGATATCTTACTGGACCCTAATAAAGTGCCAGAACAAATAAACTGGAATGCCAGTGATAGTGCAGCCAACATGACTCAAAAAGCAAAAGCAATGTGTATTGCATTTTGGGATGGTGCCGATAAAACTGCAATGCGTATAGATCTATGGACAAAAGATATGATGGTGGATGAAATGGCAGATTTTTATTACCAGATGCTGATGAGTATGGCTGATACTTTTAAAAGGGCCACGCAACAAGAAGAGATGAGTGATGATATGAAAAAATTTGCAAAAATATTTTTTGAAAAATTTAAGGCAGCTCAAATTAAAGAACAAAAATAGTTGTAAGCTACAGACAATTATAATTGTTTTAACTACATACCTAAACTTTAAAAATATGGCACTGGAAGATAAAATAATGGCTCAAATGAAAGATGCCATGAAAGCAAAAGATGAAGCAACACTACGTAGTTTAAGAGCTATTAAAGCTGAAATAATAAAAGCAAAAACAGAACCTGGTGCCGGTGGTGAAATTGACGAAACCACTGAACAGAAGTTTTTACAAAAGATGATGAAACAACGCAGGGATTCTTTTGAAATATTTGAAAAACAGGGTCGAAATGATTTAGCCGTAAAAGAAAAAGAGGAAATGGCAATAATTGAAAAGTTTTTACCTAACCAATTAACTGAAGTTGAATTAATCTCTCTTATTGAAACAATTATTTTGGATTTAGGTGCCAACTCACCTGCAGAAATGGGTAAAGTAATGGGCATTGCCAGTAAACAATTAGCAGGGCAGGCAGATGGAAAAATAATCAGCAATATTGTAAAAAAATTATTAAATAAATAATGAGGGGGAAAGGGCAATACTAATGATAGATATAATTTTTGCCATAATATTAATTATAGCCTGTATTAAGGGTTATCAAAAAGGATTAATTATTGCTTTATTTTCAATTATTGCATTTATTATTGGCATTGCAGCTGCATTAAAATTTTCGACTTTGGTTGCAGGCTGGCTAAGCTATCAGGCAAATATTTCTGTAAAATGGCTTCCTATTATATCATTTGCCTTAGTATTTTTTGGGGTTGCACTTCTTGTTAGGTCGGGTGGAAAAATTATTGAAAAAACTTTTCAATTAGCGCTTTTAGGTTGGGTTAACCGGCTGGGAGGTATTATTTTTTATGCAATTTTATATATTATCATTTTCAGTGTTTTCTTATTTTATGCAGAAAATATAAATTTATTGGAACCAGCAAAAAAACAATCTTCTTTAACTTATAGTTTTGTGCAACCCTGGGGGCCTTTAGTTATTGATAACTTTGGCAGGATTATCCCATTATTTAAAGACATGTTTGCTGACCTGGAAACATTTTTCAATAACATTAGTAACAAAATACAGCATTAATTTTAAGGCTTATTTTATTTAACGTATTTTGCAGTACCTGATTCAACTGTAAAAATCAGATAACCCTTTAATTAACAGATGAGTTACGAAATAAAACAAGACGGCAAATTTAAATTTATAGAAGAAGGGGAAGGAGAACCGCTTATGCTATTGCATGGATTATTTGGTGCATTAAGTAATTTTCATGCTTTAATTACACATTTTAGTAAAACCTATAAAGTAGTAGTCCCACTTTTACCTTTACTAGAACTGGATTTACTTCATACTTCTGTTGGAGGTTTGCAAAAATTTGTTTTGCGTTTTATTGAGCATCGTAATTATAACAATATTCATTTACTAGGTAATTCACTTGGCGGCCATGTAGGTCTGGTGTTTGTATTAAAACATCCCGAACGTATAAAATCTCTTATCCTAACCGGCAGCTCGGGTCTTTTTGAAAACGGAATGGGTGATAGTTATCCAAAACGTGGTGATAAAGAATATATCCGTAAAAAAACTCAACTAACTTTTTATAACCCAGATTTGGCCACTGATGAACTTGTAAATGAAGTTTTTGAAATAACTAATAATCGTTTAAAAGTTATTAAAATAATTGCATTGGCAAAAAGTGCCATCCGCAATAATTTAGGAGAAGAATTAAATCAGATTAAACAACCCACCTGTCTTATTTGGGGTAATAATGATACTATTACGCCACCATTTGTAGGAAAAGAATTTAACCGGCTTATACCAAACAGCGAACTTTATTTTGTTGATAAATGCGGCCATGCCCCAATGATGGAAGTGCCTGAAGAATTCAATAAAATACTGGATTTATTTTTAAATAAATTAACAACTTCTGCTGCAACAGGTTAACATTTTTATTTGTCTGTATACTAATAACTATTTGCATTCGTTAACATCTATATAATAACATTTATTTAATAGTAAATATATTAAACTAATTATTACCCTTAACCATATAATTTCCATTTCCAATTTATTGGATTGGGCATAAACCAGCAATGTTAACAATAGAACTAATAAATAATAATATCCCCCGTTTAAAATTACAGGATACTGTAAGTAAAGCATTACAATTAATTAATGACTTTCGTGTCACCCATCTGCCAGTTGTAAGTGATGATAAATATCTTGGCTTAATAAGTGAAGAAGCCTTACTTGATGTAGAAGATGGGAAAATGCCGATTGAATTAATACAGGAAACCCTGCTTAATACTTCAGTACATGAAAATGAGCATTTTTTAAATGCTGTTAATTACTGTAATCAAAATGATACAACAGTTGCCCCGGTTATTAATGAAGAAAAGGAATTAATGGGCGTAATAACATCAGGAGATCTTTTAAAAGCACTAGGTAACTTTGCGGGCACAAACGAAATAGGCGGCATAATAGTTATAGAGATGGAACGCAGTCAATTTGCGATATCTGAAATAAGTCGAATTGTAGAAAGTAATGAAGCAACTATTTTACATCTAAATACAACTGTACATCCCGAAACCGGTATGTTAACAGTTTCCATTCATATCAATAAAAAAGAAATTGCTTCAATTGTTGCAACTTTTGAAAGATATGAATTTGACGTTATCTATTATTTTGGCAACGAAAATTTTGAAAACGAAATACATACTAATTATCGTCACCTTATGAATTATCTTGATATTTAGTTTTTGATTTTATACCCTGCTCAATTTTGCCAATAATCGTTTATTTTTGCTCCCCAGCACTTATTATGAAGTAACAAAACAATGTCAAGCCCAAAAAAAATATTGTTTTGCACTTTTTTCCTTTCCTTTTTTTTATTTTCCAGATCTCAAAATAAATTTCTTTTTGGCAACTCTGTAAATCTTCATCTGGATTCGGCAGGAAAACTTCATTTAAAAGATATTATTATAAAAGGGAATAAAAAAACAAAGGATTACATTATACTTCGGGAAATACAGTTTAAAAAAGGAGATTCCATAATAATATCTTCCCTCAATAAAGAACTGGATCAGGCCAGGCAGCAAGTTTACAATACCACATTATTCAGTGAAGTAAAATTTGAATTAGTTATACTTTCAGCCTATGATATGATGGTAGTTATAGATGTTAAAGAACGTTGGTACATATATCCTGTGCCACAATTTAAACCAGTAGACAGAAATTTTAATGAATGGATAAAAACTTATAACGCCAGTTTAAAAAGAGTAAACTATGGACTAAAATTTGTGCATTACAATTTAAGTGGCCGAAGGGACCAATTGCGGATTTTTTTATTAAATGGGTTCAGTAGAGATTTTTCGTTTAGTTATAATGCGCCCTATAGCAATAAGGCATTAACAGAAGGATTTGTAATTGGAGCAGGCTACTCCCAAAAAAAAGAAATACCCTATAAAACAACTTTTACTGACAGCCTTTTATTTTACACTTCCGATTCATTAAGAAATAAATTTGTTGGCAGCAATTTTTATATTGCAGTTGGATATTCTTTACGAAAAGGTTTTTTTGAGAAGCATC